>DJYC01000113.1:34988-42509 GCA_002448445.1 Treponema sp. UBA6988 | reverse complement strand
AACATGGCAGGCCGCGGTACGGATATTAAGCTTGGCGGAAACCCGGAGATGAGGGCAAGAAAACGCGCAGGTACGGAGGCTACCCAGGAGCAGTACGAGGCAGCGCTTAAGATAGAAAAGGAGCAGTGGCTCAAGGACTATGAAGAGGTAAAGAACCTTGGAGGCCTTTACGTTATTGGTTCTGAACGCCACGAGTCACGCCGCATAGACAACCAGCTCCGCGGACGCTCCGGACGCCAGGGTGACCCTGGACGCAGCAAATTCTACATCTCCATGGACGATGACCTGATGAGGCTCTTCGGCGGAGAGAAGATGAAGCGCATCATGAAGGCCATCGGTATGCAGGACGGTGAGCCAATCAACCACCGCATGCTTAACCGTTCTATAGAAAAGGCACAGAAGAAGGTAGAAGCCCGCAACTTTGAAATCCGTAAGAACCTCCTTGACTTTGACGACGTTTTGAACCAGCAGCGCGAATTTATATACGAGCAGAGGGACGAAATCCTTGAGGACGACAACCTTAGCGCACGCGTAATGGAGAACGCAAAGTCGCTTGTGCAGAACATCTTTGCCGAATACGAGCACAAGGCACGCCACACAAAGGGTGCAAACCTTCAGAGTGCCCTTGTTGACCAGATAAAGAACAGGTTTGGTCTTGTTGTTCCATACGACCGCCTTACAGAGGAAGCCGTAATATCCATCCTGCAGAACGACATTACCCAGAAGGAGATGCTTGTAGGAAAGCCAAGCTTTAACATGTTCATCCGCTACCAGTATATCCAGCTTATAGACAAGAAGTGGCTTGACCAGCTTGAATTCCTTGACGGCCTTAGGGAAGCGGTTTACCTGCGCTCATACGGCCAGAAGCAGCCTCTTACCGAATACAAGATTGACGGCTTTAACCAGTTTGACACCATGCTTGAAGAAATCCGCGACTCTGTTGCAGGAAGAATCTTTAAGGTAAAGGTTCAGATTCAGGGAGAGCCACAGCCTCGCAAGAGCCTTGCCCAGACAAACATGACGGCAACCCACCAGGAAGCACCGTCTGCAATATCATCCCCATCCGGAATGAGCGCGGAGCAGAGGGCACAGCAGTCATTCAACGCAAGGCAGTCTATGCAGGGGGCCCAGCGTTCAGCAATGCAGAGCGGCAGGCAGGGTCAGAACGTAACTGTAGTGCGCACAATGCCCAAAGTAGGCCGCAACGACCCCTGCCCCTGCGGAAGCGGAAAGAAATTTAAGAATTGCCATGGAAGAAATGCGTAAGCATTTCTGGAATGGCAATTCGTAAAATATTGCGACCAAGGGGAGCAATTCCCTTGCATGGAAGAAATGCGTAAGCATTTCTGGAATGCTACGCCACATTCGCACGCACTTGCTACGAATGTGCGTAAAATATTGCGCCCAAGGGGAGCAATTCCCCTGCACGGAAGAAACGCATAGCATAACAAAAGGAGGAACCGTATGGCACAGCTTCTTAACCTTGCCTCTGCACTAGAAATGCTCGGAGGCGAAAAGAATTTGCTAAAAGAGCTCCTTACAGACTTTGCCTGTGGCAAGCAGTTTAAGAAAGAAGAGCTTGTGCGTCTTGAGCAGATGGAAGACAAGACCGAAGCCGCAAAATATGTACATTACTTTAAGGGTGCTGCCCGCCAGATTGGAGCGGAACAGTTTGCAGCCACAGCCCAGAAGTTGGAAGACACACTCCGTGGAAGGGAAAGCGGCAACCTTGAGGCATTAAACGAAGCCTTTGAGCAGGACATAAAAGCCGCAAACGCAGCAATAAACCTAGCCCTAAAGGCAATGTAAAAAAAATTTGTCTAAAACCGGCCAAGGCATTTAGAAAGCACAAAACCACAAGCTGTCAGTGCCGGTCAAAGACAAGAGAAAAATTCCTTCCAACGGAAGCACAGAGCTGGTCCGGGGGGCAGTTCCTAAGTTCGGAGGCCTTCTGGTAGACAAGCTTTATGTCGCCCAGGGGAGTAAAACTTTCCCCCTTAAGAGTCTGGTAGGGCGCATCAGTTTCAAAAAAAAGCCGTTCAAGCGGAAGTTCCGCCACACAAGCCATGCTTTTTTTATTGCCGTTCAAAATTGCCTTTCCAAATGAAAAATAAGCGTTTATGCCGTGATTCAATATGGAAAGAGCCTCCCTGGGTCCGAATGCAAATGAATGGAAGACCGCAGCGGGTATTTTCTTTAGCAAAGAAGCATCCCTAAAAATCAAGTCAAGGGCCTTGCGGTCATGGATTACAACAGGAAGTCCATAGAAAGAAGAAAGCTCAAGAGAAAGATGCCAAGCCTCATCCTGCCGCAAGCGGTCAGAGCGGAATTCACTCGTAAAAAAGTCAAAGCCAGTCTCCCCTATTGCATCTATGCGTTTTTCCCGCAAAAGCTGCTCCAAAAAGGGCGCAAGTGACAAATCCGGATTCTGCGGATGAAGACCAAATGCAAGCTTAAGGGCCAAGGCCTCACTAAATTCAGCGGCAAGTGACTCCTGCACAAGAAATTCTTCCTCGGAATGTGAGCAGGTACAGCCCTTAAAGCCAGGCGCAACAAAGGCCTCTGCAAAAGAAGAAAGGTTTTCATAAGAAGCGCTTTGCACAAGATGAAAGTGTGCGTCACAATAGGTCAATTTTTCCTCCATGTTATATTATAGCACGCCCCCGCCACGCAATCCAGAGCTACCCCTCAAGAACCAGGCCAAGGATTTTTACTTGACAAAAGATGGAAGTCTCCTTATATTATAAATGTTAGCGTATGCTAACTAAAACTCAGGAGGTTTTATGTCAGATTTTTTCAGCAAAATTCCTTACATCAAGTATGAAGGAAAAGACAGCAACAATCCGTGGGCATTCAAGTACTATGACCCGGAATTCATGATTATGGGCAAAAAGATGAAGGATCACCTTCCATTTGCAATGGCCTGGTGGCACAACCTGGGGGCAAACGGAAGCGACATGTTCGGGCAGGGGACCATGGACAAATCATTCGGGCAGAAGCTTGGTACCATGGAATGCGCAAAGGCAAAGGTGGACGCAGGAATAGAATTCATGAAGAAGCTTGGCATTGAATACTACTGCTGGCACGACGTTGACCTAGTTCCGGAAGATCCGGAGGATATAAACGTTACAAACAGACGCCTAGATGAAATTTCGGACTATATCCTTGAAAAGACAAAAGGAACGAACATCAAGTGCCTGTGGGGAACTGCAAACATGTTCGGAAACCCGCGCTATATGAACGGAGCCGGCTCCACGAACTCGGCGGAGGTCTACTGCTTTGCGGCGGCACAGGTCCAGAAGGCACTTGAAATCACAGTAAAGCTTGGCGGACGGGGATACGTTTTCTGGGGAGGACGGGAAGGCTACGAGACTCTTTTGAACACGGATGTAAAGCTGGAGCAGGAAAACATAGCAAACCTCATGCACATGGCTGTTGACTACGGACGTTCAATCGGCTTTAAGGGCGACTTCTACATAGAGCCAAAGCCAAAGGAACCAATGACCCACCAGTACGACTTTGACGCCGCAACGGCAATAGGATTCCTTAGGCAGTATGGTCTTGACAAGGACTTCAAGCTGAACATAGAGGCAAACCACGCATCCCTTGCAAACCACACCTTCCAGCACGAACTTTGCATTTCCCGAATCAACGGAATGCTTGGAAGCGTAGACGCAAACCAGGGCAACGGCATCCTGGGCTGGGACACGGACAACTTTCCCTGGAACGTATACGACGCTACCATGGCAATGTACGAAGTGCTCAAGGCTGGGGGACTAACAGGCGGATTCAACTTTGACTCCAAGAACCGAAGGCCAAGCAACACCTACGAAGACATGTTCCACGCCTACATCATGGGCATGGACACCTTTGCACTGGGACTAACCAAGGCAGCGGCTCTAATCGAGGACGGGCGCATAGAAAGCTTTGTAAAGGAAAAATACTCAAGCTTTGAAAGCGGAATTGGAAAGAAAATCCGAGAAAAAAAGACCAGCCTTACCGAACTTGCGGCGGAGGCTTCCAGAATGAAAAAGCCAAGCGACCCAGGTTCCGGCAGGGAGGAATACCTTGAAGGCATAGTGAACAACGTATTGTTCCGCTAGCGGTGCATATGGTCATAGCATAGTGACGGCATGAATCAAGCTCAGGGTGACGGGATTGCCGTCACTCCGGGCCACGACCCGGAAATAGTAGCATATTAATGCACGGCAGGGATTGGAGCCCCGCCGGAGGCGTTCCGAACGAAGAGAGGAATGGAGCGAAAGCGGAAGGGCGGAAAGCGCCTTAAAAATGGCCTCCTTGCCATTTTTAAGGCCGGGTTTTCTGGCGAAAACCCGCGGGACTTTATGCAAACATTTGACGCGCCCTCCTTGGCGCTATAGGTTCTTAAAAAATGGCAAGATGTTCTTTTGGGACGCTTTTGTTCAGCAGGAAAAAGTGCCGCAGAAGAAAAAATCAAAAAAGTCAAATAAGTCCAGTCCAATGGCCTATCCTTTAAAAACACTAAAATCTTTTTTTGTAATTCCGACAATAAAGTATAAGCATTCTGCAATTCATTGAATTCAGATGTAAAAAATGGGGATAAAGTTACCTTGACAAACAAATTAAGGAGCTAAAAAATTATGGGTACTTACACATTAAGAAGCATTAACAATTCAAATGATTATATGACAATCGTGCGCGAACTTGACGACGGCTATGTTGTCCGCATCGTACGCGACAAAGACGGCTACAACGACGTTACAACAGACTACATCTCTAAGACTCTGTTTGAAAGCTGCGTCCGCACAGGCTACCTTTCAAAGGTTGACACTGCAGAAGACCGCCTCGCCGCAAACGCATAAGGCAAACACAAAGCACTCAACGCCCAGCATGGCAGACGGCATGACGCAAAAGTTGTGCAAAGCACACGGTGCAAAAACGCACAATGCAAAGCGCACAGGCCATGCTACAGGCAAGTGCTTTATACAAAAGCCACATTCTTTTCTATAAGATCCAAAGCCTGGCTGTAGGCGGCATCCTTTGAGCCGTCCTTAGAAAGCCAGTGTATGTCCACACCCTTGCGTTCCATACCGCGGAACCAAGTTTCCTGCCTCTTTGCAAACTGGCAGATGGCATGGTAGAGGGTTTCAAAAAGCTCTTCAAAGGAAGCAATCTTGCCTTCCAAAAACTGGCTTATAAAGCGGTACTCAAGCCCAAGCTTTTCCAGCCGCTCCCATGAATATCCGTCTCGCTCGTGAAGCTGCCTAACCTCGTCTATCATTCCAAGGTCAAAGCGTTCCTTTAGCCTAATCTTTATATTCTGCCTAAGATTTTCCCTAGGCATGGTAAGCCCAAGTACAAAGGCCTTAACCTTCCTTTTTGCACGGTCAGCCTCCGCCAGTGCCTTTCCCTCTTGGCTCTGCATAAAAGTTTCTATCTCTATGGCACGCAGTGTCCTTTCCCTGTCAAGAAGGTCGGTCCTGTTGTGCAGGTTGGGCCTCAAGCACAAAAGAAGGCCGCCAAGCTCTTCCAGGCTTTTAACGGAAAGCTCTTTGCGGAGAAGTTCATTTCTTGGAACGTCAACAAAGCTGTAACCGCGCACAAGTGAATCCACATACATGCCGGTTCCGCCGCAAACAAAGGGCATCTTGCCGCAAGCAGAAAATTCATCAAAAAGGGAATAGAAGGCCTGTTGAAAGTTAAATACGTTGTATTCACTTTGCAAAGTGGCAACGTCAAGAAGGTGGCAGCGGACACCCGCATCCGTGTATTCGCTCAAGTCCTTGCCGCTGCCAAGATCAAGCCCCTTGTAGACCTGCCTGCTGTCCGCAGAAATAATGTCCCAGCCGTAGTGGGAGGCAATGCGCACAGCAAGAGAAGTCTTGCCAACAGCCGTTGGTCCAAGGAGAACAATGCAATTGTAAGGAGAGCCTTCCATATCGCTTACAGAATCCTTCTATAAAATCTTTTACAAAAACCTTTTGCCAAACCCGCCCTAAAGAACGCGGCAAACAGCACACTTAAGGTATTCGCTCTGGGGATAGCCCACAAGAACCGGATGGTCAGGGGCAGCTCCCCTCTTCTGAAGAACCTGTACGCTCTTGTGGCTGTCCTTAGCCGCATGCATTACCATTGAATAGAAGGTGTTCTCGTCAAAATAATAGGAGCATGAGCAGGTAACAAGTATGCCGCCCTCGCTCAAAATGCGCATGGCACGAAGGTTAATTTCCTTGTAGCCACCGTATGCCTTCTGAATCTGCCTTGCACTCTTTGTAAAAGCCGGTGGGTCAAGGATAATAACGTCAAATTTTTCGCCCTTCTCCTCGTACTGCCTAAGAAGGTCAAAAACGTCAGCACAAACAGCCGTCAGCTTGCCGGAAACTCCGTTAGCCTCCGCATTGTGGCTAATCAAATCAACCGCTTCCTGGCTAATGTCCGCACAGACAACGCTCTTTGCTCCAGCCTTAGCAGCATTAAGACCAAATGCGCCTGTATGGGAAAAGGCATCAAGAACGCGCTTTCCGTGACAGTAAGAAGCCACAGCCGCACGGTTGAACTTCTGGTCAAGAAAGTATCCGGTTTTCTGGCCGTTAACAATGTCCACGTCAAGGAAAATTCCGTTCTCCTTAATGGTGATAACGCCGTCCTTAACAAAGTGGGCGCCGGTTCCCAAAAGCCAGCCTGTCTTCTGCTCAAGTCCTTCCTTTTCGCGCACGGGGGCATCGCTTCTTTCGTAGATTCCATCCGGTTTGCAGACAGACTTTATGGAATCAAGAATCTCCTTCCTGAACACTTCGCAGGCAAGGGACAAAAACTGAACCACAACAAAAACAGCCGTTCTTTCACCGCTGTAGGCAACGTAGCGCTCGGCAACAAGACCCGGAATAAAATCTGCCTCTCCGTAGATGATGCGGCAGCTGTCCATGCGGTCAAAGCTAAGGGCGCGGATGTTCACTGAATTGCGCACTGCCTTGTCCCAATAGGATGCCGGATCCGCCATGATTTTATCTGCATGCTCGCGGCCAATAAGGCGGACTGTAATCTTTGAAGACGGATTAAAAATGCCCGTTCCCAAAAAAGTTCCCTTGCTGGAATAAACTTCAACCGCACTGCCGGACTTTACCTGTGCCTCTGCAAGCGTCGTGGTCTTAACGCCCGAACCATCTTCGGCAAGCCACTTTACGGAAAAAATCTCGTTATCGTAAACCCAAGGAAATCCCTGGGAAAGTTCAATGTCTTCTTTGTTCTTTAAAATTACGTGTGAAAAATTGTTCATAAAAAGCATTATAGCGCATTTATTTTGCCTTAGTCAAACAGGCGGTTAAATTTTAGCCCCATCCATTTTTTTCTTTTTTTGCGGCACTTTTTCCTGCTGAACAAACGCGTCCCAAAAACACACCTTGCCATTTTTCAAGAACACATAGCGCCATGGAGGGCGCGTCAAATCTTTGCATACAGTCTCGCGGGTTTTCGTCAGAAAACCCGGCCTAAAAAATGGCAAGGAGGCCATTTTTTAGGGCTTTCCGGGGTTCCGCCTTT
>DJYC01000113.1:3677-34862 GCA_002448445.1 Treponema sp. UBA6988 | reverse complement strand
CTCCAATCCCTGCCGTGCATTAATATGCAACCTACCGTCATGCTAAACCAGTTGGTAAGCTTGTCGAACCACAGGGGCTGTAAAAGCTACCGCCCGCTCCGTCATGCTGAGCTTGACTCAGCATCTGTAAAAGCAAAAATGCCACCTTCCACAGATTCCGGGTCGTGGCCCGGAATGACGGCTGCCCCCTACTCCTTGTTTCTCTCCGCAAAGTCTTTGGCGTAGGCTGCTTCCATCTTGCGGATGGATTCTATAAGGCTAGAAATCATTCCAAGGTTTGAATCAAGGCTAAGCTGGTAAAAAATCTGAGTTCCCTTCTTTACCGGAACAACCCAGCCAGAATCCTTAAGAACCTTAAGGTGGTGGGAAATTGCCGGCCGGGAAAGGTTTGTCTTGGCAGAAAGGTTGGTAACGTTAATTCCTTCAAATCCAGAGTCTGCAAGTTTTAAGAGAATGTTCTGCCTAACCTCGTCACCCAGGGCAACGAGCATTGGGCCGCAGGTTTTAAATTTGTCAATAAGCCTTTTAAGTTCCTTCTTGTCTATCAAATCATCCCTTCCTTTGTTTTGCGGAAAGCACTGCTTCCGTATTGCTTCCAATATACTTCCTAGGCGTGGATTTGTCAATATCTTTGTCCAAATTATTAAACCTTTGAACATTCAAACGTTTAAGCGTTTAATTTTTTTTACCAAAACTATTGACATTTGCATTCAAACTTGGTATATTACAGTCATTGGTTTAACAAATTGAACGCTTAGGCAAAAAGCCCAGGGTTCATCCATATAAAGCAAGAGGAGTTTTTATGAATTTCGTAAAAAAGTTTTTCAAGCATCCGTGGATTATCATAGTATTCTCCATCGCCCTTACAGGATTCCTTGGATTCTTTCTAAAGGATCTCACAATCGAAAACACAATCAGAATGTTCTTCCCCAAGAACGACGAATCCTACACCCGCCTCACCAAGACGGAAGATGAATTCGGTTCTATGATTTCCCTGGGAATCAGCATAGAGTCAAAAAGTGGCTCAATCCTAACACCGGAAAACATTCAGGTAATAAAGAACATAACAGACCAGGCGCTAAAGGTAAAATACGTAGAAGACGTAGACTCCCTCACCCACATTGACTATGTTTGCAACCAGGACGGGGCCATTTCCGCAAGCCAGCTAATCCCGGACGATGACTACGACGAAAGCGGCAACTACATTGGAAGCAAAGAAATGCTTGCCCGCCTTAAGGACCGCCTTAACGAATGGGACGACATCTACAGCCGCGTAATAATAGACGACAACTACACAGGCACACAGATTCAGGTTACGCTCGAACCGAAGGGCGAAGAGCAGATTGCATTTGAAAGCGCAGACGAAGAATACACAAAGGCAAAGAAAGCCCTAAAGGAAGCAGTCAGCGCAAAAACCGCAGACACAGAAACAATAGCTTCCCTAAAGGCAGCAGTAAAAGAAGCCAAGAAGAACCGCACTGCCGCAAAGAAGGCAACCTACAAGGCAAAGGGCGACTCTGTCCGCAACCAGGAAGTTCTGGACAACATCCGCGCAATCACAGAAAAGGAACTTGCAGGAAAGAACCTTACCTACAAATTCTACGGCGATCCTTCCCTTTCGGAAAACTCAAAGAGCTTCATGCTTTCAGACCTTACCCGCCTTATTCCACTTGTAGCAATAGTGCTTCTTATAACACTCTACTTTAGCTTCCACACCCTGGAAGGAACATTCCTCCCCCTGCTTACAGTTCTTATGGCAACTGTCTGCTCATGTGGCCTCATGGCACTCCTTCACGAAACATTCACCCTTGTTTCATCGGTAATACCGGTAGCCCTCATTGCATCAGGTTCAGCCTACGGAATCCACGTGCTTACCCACTACTACAACGAGCTTAACGACGTGGAAGGTGAACTCACAAAAGAAATATACGAAGACGCAGTTTTCAGGGGACTAAAAGAAGTTTCAAAGGCAGTTCTTCTTGCAGCCCTTACGACAGCCGTTGGTTTTGCATCTCTTGTAACAAGCCCAATCGAATGTCTTCACAGCTTTGCGGTATTCATGGCAATAGGAGTTGTCTTTGCACTGCTCTTCTCCGTCATCTTCATACCGGCACTCATACTCGTAAAGCCTTACAAACGCGCCTACAGAAGGACTCCTCTGGAAAAGCTTTCAGAAAGGGTAAGAAGGCGCATTGACCTTGCTCATCAGAGACGTGGTGGCAAAACCGCGGAAGAAGCATCTGGCGAAACAACTTATGCAATCTACCGCTTCTTTTGCGGAACACCGGCACGTCTCATCATTTTTACGGTGGCAATCCTCACAATAGCAATAACAGGATTCCGCCTCATAAACATAGACACCGCTTTGGTAAACTACTTCCCACGCTCATCAGAGTTCAGGCAGAACCTTGACTATGTAGACGAGCACTACGCAGGAACAAACAGCACATACTTCCTCATAAGCGGAAAGGAAGACGGCGACGTTACAAACCCAGAACTCCTTACTGCAGTGGACGAAATGCAGCAATACCTTCTTGCAACATACCCGGACAAAATAGGAAAGATTGCATCTTTTACAACATTCATAAAGCGCGTAAACCAGGTATGGCACGACCCGGCAACCGCAGAAATTGCAGGCATGGCATCCGGCGGCCAAGATGAATCAGGAATATCTTCTTTTGGAGACGACGCATTTTCATCATTCGGTGAAGGTGCAGGCAGCTCAGATGTAACATCCGGCTCAGAAGAAAGCGTATCTTCATTCGGAGACGACGCATTCGCTTCCTTTGGAGATGGCGCAAGTTCAGCAGAAGAAGTATCTTCATTCGGAGATGACGCATTTGCTTCATTCGGAGAAAGTGACTCTCTTTCAAACGGTGAATCAGAAACTTCAGCAGAAGATGCAGGCTCTGCAAACCCACCGGTAGATTTTGTAGACCCCAACATCGCATACAAGGCAGGCCTTGAGCAGACAAAGACAGCAGAAGAAATCCTGAACCTCCTCAATACCGCATACATAGAGGCAGGCGGAAAGAACGCCAGCTTTGAAAAGGTATTCGAGCAGTTCCAGAAGCAGCTCAACTACAAGGGTCTTGCCTACTACGAAATCCCGGGCGACGTTACAAAATACCCTGTTGCCACAAAAGAAGAGCTGCAGGGCGTTGTAAACGACTACATGAGCCTCCTTTCCGGAAGCCTTGACCGCTTTGTGGACAAAGAGAACAAGCCGTCCCAGCTCCGCATCCAGTGCCAGCTTAGGACACACGCAACCGCAGACACAGGAATCATAATCGAAGCCGCAAAGGAATACGCAAAGAACCACTTCCCCCAAGGCTACACAATAGAGTTCACAGGCTCAAGCCAGATGGAATACGCAATGACAAACATGATTGTGTCAAGCCAGATTACAAGCCTTTCACTTTCACTTGGTTCCGTATTCCTGATTATAGCAATATCCTTCGGCTCCGTCTGGGCAGGCCTCTTGGGAATAGTACCGCTTGCCCTCACAATATTGCTAAACTACATGGTCATGGGCTTTGCAGGAATCAACCTGGACTTTATTACAAGCATCATAGCATCAGTTGCAGTCGGTGTTGGAATTGACTACACAATCCACTTCCTTACAACCTACAAGGAAGAAAGAAGCAAATCTGCGGACATAAAGCTTGTCACAATGCAGACATTCAAAAAGAGCGGCAAGGGAATCGTAACAAACGCACTTTCCGTAGGACTGGGCTTCCTTGTACTCTGCCTGTCAAAGTTCTCCGTACTGCGCTGCATTGGAGTGCTTGTGGCAATCGTAATGTTTGCATCCAGCGTGCTTGCAATGACAATCATACCGGGCATCCTCAACTGGTTGGATCCTGCATTCATTAGGCCAAAGAAAGAACCTTCCGCACCAATCGTACCGGAAGAAGAAGAGGAATAAACAGTAACCAACGCCCCTTGCATTTGTTTACCTATATAGATACGGGTTGTTCAAATGCAAAGGGCCTGCATAGACGGCAATTCGTATTGAATTGTAACAATTAAACTTTCAGGAGATAAGAAGTATGAACAAACTTACAAGAACAGCAACCATCACTTGCGCATTGTTACTCACAGCAGTCTCTGCATTTGCAGACAAAAAAGGCTACGACATCATGAAGCAGGTAGCCGACTTTAAAAAGCCAAAGTTCAGCCACACAGCGGTACAGATGCGTCTTACCGACAAGAACGGTAACAACGAAGACTGGTACGTAGAAGAATACGGCAAGGAAGAAAACGACCTTGGCTCCGTAGTAATGATTTTCCAGAAGGGCGCAAAGAAAGGTACGCGCTTCCTCCAGTGCGAAAACAAGGGAACCCAGCCCGACGACAAGTTCATCTACCTGCCATCATTAAAGCAGTCACGCCGCGTAAATTCAAGCGAAGGCTCAAAGTCATTCCTTGGAACAGACGCAACCTACGATGACCTTTCCACACGCGATGTAGAAGAAGACGAACACACATTCATGGCAGAAGAGCAGAAGAACGGCTACAGCTGCTACAAAATCCGCGAAGACCCAAAAACAAAGAGCCAGTACGACTACCGCATCACATGGATAGACAAAAACACCATGTACCCAATCTACACAGAAATGTACATCAAGGGTAAGCTCGTAAAGACTCTCACAGTCAACAGCATCCAGAAAAAGACAGGCGTAACAGGAATCACCTACGACGTTCCAATGAGCACAACACTCAAGGACATCACCACTGGCCACTCCACAACAATCAACATTGGCACAATGGAAATTGACAAGGCAATCCCAGCCCACGTCTTTACCCAGCAGTTCCTTAACACAGGAAAATAAATAATACAGGAGGGGAAGGTCTTCCCCTCGCTCCAGCCGGCGTTGCCGTCTTGCGCTACCCCTTCTGCGGGGCAAATCTTTTTGCTAAGCCCCGCAACGCCCCAATAGGGCATGAATGGTAGCGCATGTCCTTTGCGAGTTTCGAAGAAACTCGGTAAGCAACCGCAGGTTGCGACCAACGCCTGCTCCATTTTCTTCTTCATCCAGAGGCCCTTTATGAAAACAACAGCACGCATTTTTGCAGCAAGCGCTGCCCTTCTTTTATTAGCAGCAAATTCAAGCGCACAGGATTCATTTTTTGACGGTGACTCTTCATCCGGCTTTGACTCTTTTGGCGGCTCATCTTCTTCCATACCTGTGGAATTCTCCGGCACACTAAAGGCAGATGGCCGAGCATATTTAGACAAGGACGTAGACGGAAAAGACACAGGCTTTGAGGCAAAGAACCTCAAGGACTTTAGGAACGTCCCAACCGATGCGGACGCAAGCGCAAAAATCGGAATCAAGTATTCTGGAAACAAGACAGACGCAGAAGTAAAGCTCCTCTTCCAGAAGGACATTATAAAAGACCACCCCTTTGACATAATAGACGAGCTTACCCTCTCGGGCTACATGGGAAACCTTACCCTAAATGCAGGCAAGATGAAAATCACCTGGGGAAAGGGAGACAAACTCCACGTTCTTGACAACTTTAACGCAGACGACTACACGGACTTTATCTTCCCCGACTACCTTGACCGCCGCATAAGCACACCAATGGCCCAGGCAATATACGCACCCGCATATTCAAACAGCGTGGTAAGCAACATAAGGCTTGAGGCTGTATACACCCCATTCCTTCCTACAGACCGCTTTGCAAGCAAGGGCTACTGGGTTCCGGGACAGGTTGGAGAATTAAAGTCCACGGTAACAGGCATTGTAAGCACAAACCTTGCATCCAAGCTTGCCGCAAAAGATGCACTTGCTTCCGCCACCCCAACGGCAGCATACATTGCATCAGAAAAAAACTACCTTGAATACCTAACCTACGCTAACTCCCTAATGGATGATCCGGAAAATCTTTACCCGGACACAAAGACCCTAAAATACTCCCAACTTGGAGGCCGCGTAACAGCCACATTCAGGCAGTTTGACGTGGGCGCAAGCTATTACTACGGCCACTACAAGCAGCCTTCCGTTGACCTTTCTTCCTATTATGCAGATGCAGCGGCAATAGCATCCAACACAACATTCCTTACAAACTACGGAGCTTTAATACAGGGCGGCGCAATCTCCAAGGAAGACGCAATCAAAGCATTTGCAATCCAGAGCGGAACAGAACTTTCCCTTCCAGAGCTGCACTACGACCGCAAGCAGACCTTTGGCTTAGAGGCAAGCACAATACTCTGGCACTTTAACCTTCGCGGAGAAGCTGCATTCAACCTTACGGAAGACACAAAGGGCGACAACCCCTGGGTTCACAACAATTCAGTGGCATGGCTTGCAGGATTTGACATTGACCTTCCCTTTGCCAACATGAACGTAAACATTCAGGAAACAGGAAGCCTTACCCTTAACTACGACAAGGTAAAAGACGGAGCCTTTAAGGAATACGACGCAGACTACAACGCAGGCCACGCAACAAACAACCGCCTGGTTGCAAACATAACAACATCCTTCATGAACGAAAAGCTTTCACCAGAAGTTACCGTCATGTACGGAATAGAACGCGGAGACCTTGTTGTAATGCCAAAGCTTGTCTACAAGCCGGTTCCAGACCTTTCGCTCACCGCAAGCGGCATGTACCTTGGCTGCAAAAATGAAGAAAGCGAATTCCACGCCTGGGAAAACAACAGCTTTGTTCAGCTTGGCGCAAGAGTTGAATTCTAAAAGCGAACTTGCGATAAGCCTACGCCCGATTGGAAGGGCCCGCTAAAAGCGGGTTGCCGTAGGCAATGGAGGCGGGAGCCGGAACCCTGGAAAGCGGGGAATGCAAAAGAGCTGGCCGGCTCCGAAGGACCGGACACAGTGCACCCGGACCTGCCGTCCAGATTCAGAAGACAATATCCATAACATCTTCTGCCCTTGTTACCGGAATGAATTTTATTCCTTCCTTTACGTGGGCGGGGATTTCTTCAAGGTCGCGCTCGTTGGCCTTGGGGATTATGATTGTCTTTATCTTGTTGCGCTTGGCGGCTACGGTCTTTTCGCGGAGGCCTCCAATTGGGAGCACCTGGCCGGTAAGGCTGAGTTCGCCTGTCATTGCAAGGTTTGCCTTTATCTTTTTGCCGCGAAGGAGGGAGATGAAGGTTGTAGCCATTGTAATTCCTGCTGAAGGGCCGTCCTTTGGGGTTGCGCCTTCCGGAATGTGCAGGTGGATGGTGTTCTTTTCAAACCATTCGCTATCCTTGTACTTGTGTCCAATCGCGTACTGCTTGGCCCAGTTCATGGCAATTTGTGCGCTTTCCTTCATTACGTCGCCCATCTGGCCCGTAAGCTGGAGTCCGCCCTTGGAAGATTCAAAGGCAATGCTTTCTATTAGGAGGGTGTCGCCTCCCATGCTTGTCCATGCAAGTCCGATTGCAGTTCCGGGGACAGAGGCTACCTTTATCTGGCTTTCGTCAAAGACTGCCTTTCCAAGGTACTTGCGGACTTCTTTTGTGTCTATGTTGAATTTCTTTGAGGCAAAGGCCTTGCTGATTTTTACCTTTTCATCATGCCAGACTTTCTGCCTTTCTGCACGGAGGGCTTCCTCTTTTTGAGACTGGGTATTGTTCTGCACCTGAACTTCTGGAGCAGCTCCGTCTTTTGCAACACCGTCCTTTTCTTTTTCACCGTTAAGGGAAACGGCTGCTGCAACAGCCTCGTTAACGGCCTTAACCGCATCCTGGGGGCTTGCAACTGTGCTTACCCTGCTCTTCTTGGAGGGCTTTGCGCTAACCTTACCGTCGGGGATGTCTTCCATAGTTGGCATCTTTGGCGGGGGATTGTCCTTTTCGTATTCAGCCATAAGCTCGGAGGCAAGCTTGCGGTTTATCTTGTCTATGCATTTCTCGTAGTTACGCACGCCTGCTTCACGGGCATATTCGGTTGCAATAAGGCTTAGGGCGGCCTTGGTGTACTTTACCTGGTTTTTCTTAAAGCCGTTCTTTTCCAGGTTCTTGGGAACAAGGTACTTGGACGCAATCTGAATCTTTTCCTGGTCAATGTAGCCGGAAAGCTCTATGACTTCTGCCCTGTCGCGGAGGGGGCCGGGCACTGTGTCAAGCGTGTTGGCGGTAAGGATAAAGAAGACGTTGCTAAGGTCAAAGGGCAGGTCAAGGTAGGTGTCGCGGAAGGCAACGTTCTGCTCCGGGTCAAGGACTTCTAGCAGGGCAGCAGACGGGTCTCCTTGTGCAGAGGCATTCATCTTGTCTATCTCGTCTATCATAAAGACAGGGGCCTTTGTCTTTGTAATCTTGAGTCCTTCTATAATCTGACCTGGCATTGCGCCAATGTATGTGCGGCGGTGTCCCTTTATGTTGCCCTCGTCATGCTCACCGCCAACGCTAAAGCGGTAGAAGGGCTTGTTCATGGCACGTGCTATTGAGCGGCCAACGCTTGTCTTTCCAACGCCCGGCGGTCCCACAAGAATCAATACGGAACCCTTACCGTCTCCCTTTAGGCGGCGGACTGCAAGGTATTCCATGATGCGCTTTTTTACGTCGTCAAGGCCGTAGTGGTCTTTTTCCAGAATCTTCTTTGCTTCTTCAAGGCTGTAGAGCTCCATTGGCTCGTCGTTCCAAGGCAGGGAAGAAACAAGGTCAAGGAAGTTGCGGCTCTGGTTGTACTCTGGGTCGTGGGGATCCAAAAGCTGGAATTTTTCAAGCTCGGAATAGACGGTTTCCTTTACTTCTCCGGTAAAATGGAAGGCATCTATCTTGCCCTTGAACTTTAGGTAGTCGTTTGTCTTGGGGTCCGTGGAAATGCCCAGTTCTTCCTGAATGGACTTCATCTCTTCGCGGAGGAAGTAGTCCCTTTGGTTCTTTTCCACCTTTTCGTTAAGCTCGTTCTGAATTTTCTTTTGTACGCGCAAGATTTCCTGTTCCTTTTTAATGTAGACAAGGACCTGCTCCATTCTTTCGCGGACGTTAAGCGTTTCAAGGACTTTCTGCTGCTCCTCCTTGTCTATGTTAAGGATGGAGGCTATAAAGTCAGCAATTTTACCCGGGTGGTCAATGTTCACCATGTTAAGGCGCATTTCCTCGCTGAACATGGGGTTGTTTTCGCTTACTTCCTTCATCTCGCTGATGAGGGCGCGGGTAAGGGCCTTTACCTCAAAGGTGTCACCGCCAATGTCATCAAGGTATTCAACTGCGGCAACCATGGGGGTGCTTATGCTAAGGGTCTTGCGTATCTTAAAGCGGGCAATGGTGCTCACAAAGACATTTATTCCGCCGTCTGGAAGGTTAATCTTCTTTATAATGCGGGCAACGGTTCCAACATCGTGAACATCGGCAAGGGTTGGCTTTTCAACGTCGTTCTTGAGCATGACAATACCTATGCAGCCGTCACCCTCGTAGGCTTCCTCCACAACCTTTGTGTCATCGGGATTGTTAATCATAAGGGGCGTAAAAATGCCCGGAAAAATAGGCCTTCCGCCTATGGGAACAATAAATAGCTTGTTGGGGAGTTCCTGCTCCGCCGGCAGTGAGGATTTATCTGAATTTGTCTTATCGCTTTTCATACATATAAATATAATACAAATGGCAAAAAAAGACAAATTTTCTTAGAGGAGCCTCCAAATGCTTCAGTTTTTAAACTTTCCCTTGAATTTGCAAGTAGCTAACCCCGTGGGGGCATAATGGGAAGCAAAAAATTTATTCAAATTTATAGATGCTTTCTTCTGCCCAGCTGTACTGGGACATATATTCTCCGTGAAACTGGTCGGATTCATTCATCGGTTTTCCGTTTAGGTAATCTATAAAGTCACATCCAAACTTTGTAAAATCTGCGGCATAAGTGTCTCCTGAATGGGTTATTACGTCAGGGGCACCGGCTGCTTCCAGTGATTTCTTTAAGTCTGCAAGGATCTTTGTCATATAAGACTGGGTGTTTCTGTCGTAGCTTGAGTCTTCAAAGACTACCGCGGCAATATCCTTCCGGCTGCATGCAGAGCCCTGGCGGTCAATCAGAAATGCCAAAAATTCCTTTGCCTTTGAGCGGGTAAATTTTACGGCAACACCGTCTACAAAAAAATCAAAACTGCCAAAGGTTTTTGCATAGAATTTAGGCTTCTGGCTGTCTTCTGCAAATGCGGTTTTTTGAAGCTTTTTATAATTCTCCAGTTCTTCCAGGACAGCTTCTTTTTTTACCGGTTTTAGCAAATAGCCGATTGCATGATTTTTGAATGCTTCTAGCGCAAACTGGGGATACCCAGTCGTAAATACAACCGCAGTCACAGGGGAAATTTCATGAATTTTCTTGCAAAGCTCAAGCCCCGTCATTTCTGGCATATCTATGTCAAGAAATGCAATCTGAACCGAATTTGTCTTTAAGAATTCAAGAGCCTCCTGAACTTCCCTAAACCCCGTTGCTTCCTGAATTTCGGGAATTTCACTTATTGTTTCCAGAAGGTCGCCAAGAACATACTTTTCATCATCAACACAAATTACTTTCATTTTGGAATCCTCATCGTAATTGTAACGCCTTTTTCGGGAATGCTGTCTATTTTGAATGTACCGTGAACAATCCTTTCAATCCTTACCCTGGTATTTGTAAGACCTATATGCGTACGGCTTCCGTTAAATTGGCCTTTGACAAAGCCTTTGCCGTTATCCTGAACCACTATGTTGTGGAAAGCTTCATCCGCAAAGGTATGGACAAGAATATGACCGTCCTTTCTGTTTCTTACTCCGTGGCGCACCGCATTTTCTACCATAGGCTGAACGACAAGCGCCGGAACTTCAAAGTCCGAATCTTCTATGTTAAACTCAAAAGTGATGTTGTCGAAACGCAGTTTTTCAATCTCTGCGTAAGTCTTTGTATGCTTAAGCTCCTTTTCAAAAGGAATAGTTGTTTCAAGGCTGGCAAAATCCATGTTGCACCTAAGGTAATCTGCAAAATTTGTTATTGTTTTTGCCGCAAGGCCAGGATCTTCACGGCACAAAGCCTTTATTGTCGTGAGGGTGTTGTACATAAAGTGCGGCTGAATCTGGCTTATCATCACTTTGTTTTTGAATTCTTCAATTTTGAATCCAAGATTTACATGGATGTTAATGTAAAGAATGATTATTACTGCAAGAACAGACATATACATCAGAGAAAGTGAATACGAAGCGTTCTGAATAATTATTGTAATCAGCGGGACAATAGCCATCAGAATATACGGAAGCTTGATTTTTACAAGGATTTTAACGGTGCATGCATAATAAAGAAGCACAAGGCACACGATTGCAGGAAAAATGTACTGAAGATATCTATATTTTCCAGGAAAATACATGGCATTTGAAATAGTGTAATAAAAACCGAATTTTATGTTCAGAAATACGCTAAAATAATACGTTACTGCCGCAATTCTGATTCCATAAAGAACCGGCTTGGGAATGGAAGTCCTAATGTTCATTATCTCAATTTCAGAATTCCAGAACAGCTGGAAAATTATCCCTGCGCAGACTAAGAAAACGGCATTACTTACTATTAAAAGGGAGTTGTAGTAAAGTTTCCCGGAGATAATCCATGAAATGCAGTCACAAAAGAGAATTAAATCCTCAAAAAAAAGCAACTGCTGAAAAAGACTCCTGAACCTGTTTTTCTTTTCACTGATAATTAGAGAGGCATAAAGGAAGGAGCATACGGCCATGCCTGTAAGTTCCATAGAAATGTTTGCAGCCGCTTCTATATTCTCCTTTATTGTTCCCCCAGGAATCAAGTTAAAGAAGTGAAAATGCTGGCAGCAGAATAACGCTGAAATAAAAAACACAAGTGTAAGGAAAAACAAGCCCCATCCGGTGATATTTTTTTCTTTCATACAATAAATATACAACATTTTGCCTTTTTTGTCCTACATCTGGCAACATCACTTTTCTATACTGTGACCATACTAAAGAAACAGAAGTTGCCACTAAAAGGGCAGACAAGGAGTAAGACAATGAAACACGGTATTTTCTTAAAAATGGGCTTAATTGCAGCAGGATTGGGAGCATTCTTTACAGGCTGTTCAGGAGTATGCTCTGATTATTCTAGCAGGGAGGCCAGCATTGGCAACACCTCTTCAATCAAAAACAGGGCGGCAGTAGAAAAGCTTGCCTACATGGGAGGTTCGGCTGTTTACAATGCAAACGATCCTTCTGCAACACAGCTTGCAAAAAATGCAGTGGTTGCAGTAAGACTTGGCAAGGTTGAAAAAAATAACCTTGGCGGTGGCTTTGTAAGCTATAAAAACTCAAGCACAGATTACACGCTTGGTTTTATTGAAGTTTCAGATGTCAATTCGGACTGCATAAGCTTTTCCTACAGCACCTTTGCAAATGATTCAAACTCATCTTCTTTTGCAGGCTACTTTATACTCAGAAACGGAGAAAGCTGCGACCTGAACGGCGACGGTGAAACGGACGTAAAGTACGAAAACGGCCACAATGGAATAAAAAACACAAACTGGCTCACTTTCATCAACAACGAAGAAAAGGATACTTCATCACTTTTTGCTATTATCCCGGAGCAGTATGAAAACCGCACTTATCCTGCTGGGCTTATCGGAATCAACTCAGACGGACGCTCGGTTGTAACAAAGAATAACATAAGGACAAAAAGCCGTGCCATTGTTGCAAACATATCCTACGGTGATTATGTAATTGACTCTGATACAAACAGTTGCCAGATTTATGTAGGTTCACACATCTCCGGCCGCTCTGCCAGGTCTTTGAACGAAGGTGAACTTAAGGCTATAAATTCCGGTAAGTCGGAAGATGTTCAAAGCCTTTTGTTCAAGCCGCAGGAATTTGACGGAAGCTATTCAATTTCTGAATTGCTTGGTAAAATGCCGGCTTCAATTGTAACAAAGAGCTATGCAGAAATGTCTGTATTCGAAGCAGTTGGATACTTGAACAGCCTTATTGCCCGCAAGGACTTTATAGAAAATCTTGTTGCCGCTGAATCTGGAGACGCAGTGGAAGAAATAAAACAGCAGCTTGCAATGAAGCCAATTTCCTGTGAAGAAGAAAGGGTTCTGTTCAACAGGCACTCACTTGCCTTGGTTTACCCAGATTTGTGCCCGGACTTTAGCCTTGCTTCAACTTCAATGAGCGTTGTATTCCCCTGGCTTTACGTTAGCTTTGGAGAGTTGCCTACAGAAGAAGAAATCGAAAACAATGCCAGCAGGGCACGCAGCATTACCTCTTCTTCAAAGGCTGTTTATGCAGAGGAATATGAAAACTATCTTGCAAAAAGGAAGGCTATTGAAGAAGGTTTTAATAAACTTACAAGTTTTGATGTTGCACCATTAATCGGTTCAATTATTGGAAACGGACAGCTTGCAAGCCTTATGAACCAGACAAAGATCAGTCTTAAGGTTGGTGTTGACGGCAACTTAAGCATTGCATTCAGCAACATTAGCGCAAGAATGAAGCTTTGCGTACTTGCTTCTGTAGACATTCAGGACAAGCTTTCATACAACATAAAGGGAACTTCATTGTTCTCCAAGAAAAAGGGTGAAATTACTTCTGTTGACGACTACAAAAAGAAGTTCCCCAATTCGTCCATGTCTGAAGATGAAATCAAAAAGGTTTTCATGCTCGACGAAGATGCAGCAAAAAAGGAATGGGGAATCAACAAGTGGTACTTCAATTTTGCAAACGACGGACAGACGGTAAATACGCTCGGATGCATTTACCCAAGTGCAGATGCTAAAGACTTCCATGTAAACTTCCAACCGGTAAAGACACTTCCTATCGTAGTAACATTCGACGGAAAGTTTGACATTCTTGCAAAAATGAATGCGGTAATTGAGTTCAAGAACCTTTATGCAGGCAGCATTTGCGTGTTCGGTTACGAAGTAAAGTTTGGTGCAGACTGGGGATTCAGAAATTGGTACACAGTTTTTGGAAAAAGAGTTGCTCCAAAAATTACAAGCTTCTACTTTGACTGCTATGGTAACGGAGAAAAAATAGCGGAAAGTGCTTCTTACTTTGGCCCAAAGGAAAAAGACGATTCAAAGACTTTGATTGGTGGCGGCGTAATGGCACAGATTATTCCTGTTGTTCAGATACGTGGCGGAATAGGAGTTGGAGGAGATGCCTATGTTGTTGAAGCAGACTTTACAGCAGGCGTTAAGTTTACAGTAGCAGCCCCGGTTGCAGGCTACATTGGACTTTCTTGGCAGCCTTCAACAGGAGACTTTATGATGGTTGCGGAATCTGGAATGAACATAGTTTCAACACTTGACGTAGACCTTCAGCTGTATGTTGATCCGCCGCTCGTAAGCGCAAAAAGATGGCACAAAGATATTTATAAGATTGGAACGATGAGATGGCAGATTTACAAGCTCCGCACAGAGGGCTGGAATGTTGTCAAGAAAGAAGGATTCAAGGTTCTTGAATAAACCGTGTTTCAATAAAACTGAATAACAGTTTTGGCAGGTTCTGGAAGAGATTTTTCAGAACCTGCATTTTTTTTACAAGCTAATGCTTTTTGCGCCTTTTTTGTGGAACAATTTTCATCATGGAAAAGTTGCCATGGGCCTTTATTTCTTCACCGGGTGCAAGGGCATAAATTTCTTCCGCCTTTACATTCTGGCCGTTCAGCTTTCCATTTCCTTCTATTATAAAAAGAAGGGTAAAATCTTCCACACACCTTGGAGACGAGGCCTCGTCAGCAACACCTTCGTACTTGTCTTCCACAAAAATCTGCTCAAGGGTAAAATATGGGCAGGAAAAGACACCGGGGAATGCAGAAACACTTCTAACAGGGCTGTCCTTTATGCAGGCAATGGCCTTTTCCTCGTGGCACTCGCGCCCCCGCCCCCAGTCGTAGAAGCGGTAGGTTATGTCGCAAGACTGCTGAACTTCCAAAAGCCGTAAGCCTCCGCCTATGGCATGGACTGTTCCGGAGGGAATGTAGATAAAATCGCCCTTCTTTACGCTTACGTAGTTTAGGCAGTCCTGTATGGAATTTGCCTTTATAGCCTTTCTAAGCTCGCTTGCGGTGTAGACTCCGTTAAGGCCGTATACAAGGCGGGCATCAGAAGCCGCATCAAGCACGTACCAACATTCGGTCTTGCCGCATGCATTTTCCCCCTCGTAAAGCCTTGCAGTTGCATCATCGGGGTGAATCTGGACGCTAAGCTTGTCGTTAGCCTGAATCACCTTTACCAAAAGCGGATAGCTTCCCCCGCAGAACTTTTCAAAGGCATCCTGCTTTCCGTTGGGATGGGTGGAAGCAATCCAAAGCTCGTAACCCCATATCTTGTCTGACTTTATGGCTTTTAGTGTAAGCATTTTGCCCCCTAGTTCTGCCAAAGAGTGGCCGGATAGTAGCCGTCCGCAATCTTCTCTGCAATGGCAGCCTTTACAATCTCGCGGTCTTCTGGATAGGTCATTCCAAACCATTTTTCGCTTGAAGTAAAGAATTTTATGCTGCCCTCCCCATGCCTAACAATGTCGCTTGCCGCAACAGGAAGAAGGGCCTCTGTCTTGGGCTGGTCAAGGGAAGTTTTCTTAAAGTTGTCCCAGTACTTGTGGAATTCCTCAAAAGCCTTAAGGCTAAAGGCAAAAAGGTTCATGCTAACCCATTCCTTGCCGGTAAATTCCACCTCTTTTCCTTCAAATTCGCTTATGATTTTACCGTTTACACGGCCAATTTTTGTGTGTTCGGTAATAGATTCAAGGTAGCCGTCCTTTACAGAGCAAACGCCCCTGCTTACGGTACCGCTGTCGCTCATGGTGTTGCCAAGAACGTAGCCAACCATTGCGTGTTCGCGGGACTGGGGGTCAAGAGAGCCCAGGTATTTTCCAAGCACGTTGAATGCCTCGCGTCCATAATAGTCATCACTATTGATTACGGCAAAGGGGGAATTTACCTTCTTCTCCGCGCACAAAACCGCATGAATTGTACCCCAAGGCTTTGTCCTCTGAGCAGCCCGTCCTGCCTCCTCCGCAGTCAGAAGCGAATCCATGTTCTGGAAGACATATTCTGCGTCCATATTGCGTGCAACGCGGTCAAAAAGCCGCTCCCTAAAGTCTTTTTCTATGTCCTTTCTGATGATATAAACAATCTTGCCAAAACCGGCATTTTTTGCATCGTATGCCGCATAGTCAAGCAGGCATTCTCCGTCGCGTCCAACAGCATCAATCTGCTTTACTCCGCCGTAACGGCTTCCCATGCCTGCTGCAAGAACTACAAGTGTTGGTTTCATTACTCCTACTCCCTTTTGTTAAATGTTATTTTATCTATTCTAACACTTGAAAAGACTAAAGGCAACATAAATAACGATTTTGTCTTTTTCTTCTTTTTGCGGCAGTTTCTTTTGCTAAGGGCTTTCCGGGGTTCCGTGGGTCCCTACCCACTCCATTGCCGGGGTTCGACTAGGCTCACCCAACGGCAACGGCTTCGCCGCCCCTTCAATCCCTGCCGTGCCTTCTTTTGGGACAGAGCGTTTTACCTTGCTACAGAAGCATTTTTTATGATTTTAGCTAATATCTGGCTTAAGGGTTATAATTTTTGTACCGTTACAATAAATTGTGCACAGGTGCGTGCCATCAATAGAACCAAAACTATTACTTGTAGGAAGATATGGCGAAAAGTTACATTCGTTTGACGAAGTGGTAAAAGAAAATTCTGTACCACCGTAAAAATCACTATCTTTAAAATACCAATTGTAAGTACAACCAGGCAAATTTCTGCTCAATGACATGATATAGGTAGAAGTAGCGAGCACAACAGTGACATCAACACTTAAATTTGAAAGCTGAACATTTGCCGCATTCTCCTGACCGCCAAGGATTGTAACTTCATCGCTTACGCCAATCGTACAAGTCACAGGAGCATAATCGCCTCCTATATTTTGTAAGCATACAACCCGCACTTTTGCGCCAGCCCTTATGCCGCCAAATTCCACTTTAATTCCAGCTGCGGGAAAATTATTCTCTGAAAAGGAAATGGTCTTTTTTGCCTCGTAGTCACCGGTTACAAAAATAGTCATCGTATCCGTAGGGTCTCCGATGTCGCGGAAAGCAAGCCTTTGGCAGACGGAGGACGGTATGTTAAGGCTTACACTGCCGTCTTCTTCTTGGTGGGAGCAGGATTGCATGAAAAGCAAAAGCCCTGCTGTAAGACAGAATTTAAATATTCTTAAAAAGAAGGGAGGGGTAACTTTCATTTTGAGCCTCCAGGTGTTGGCGTTTACAATGTTTTCTTAGCCTTTATTATAATGCCAATCTTAAGTTTATCAAGGAACTTTTATTTTTAAAAGAAGAGTGCCTAGTTTTTTTTGTACTTGCCCACCCGCCTAGCCCCGATTGGAAGGGTTGCGAAGCAAGACCGCCAAAGGCGGGCCGGAGCGACAGCGTAGCCCTGGAACGCGGGTAAAAATGCCCTCCTTGGCATTTTTACCCGCAAGTTTTCCGTAGGAAAACTTGCCAGACACGCTGCCAACAAATGACGCACCATCCTTGGTGCTGCTTGTTTGCGTTTTTATGAAAAATGCCAAGGAGTCTGGACGGGCACGTAGTGACCGGACACAGTCAAACCATGGCCTGCGCTCCAGATTAAAAAAAAATCTATACGGAAGCCACCGTTTCGAGCGCGAGTTTTATCATGTTGGTGAATGAAGTCTGCCTCTCTTCCGCAGTGGTTTCGCCGCCCAAAAGGATGTGGTCGCTAACCGTAAGTATTGCAAGTGCCTTCCTTTTGAATTTTGCCGCCAGAGTGTAAAGTTCCGCCGACTCCATCTCTATGCCAACAACACCGTACTTTGCCCAAAGCTTCCAGTTTTCCTTGTCGTCATAAAAGTTGTCGCTGGAAACGCAAAGCCCAACCGTATGCTTAAGGCCCATCTTTTCTGCCTGAATGTCTGCCTGCTTTAAGAGCGAAAAGTCGGCTGCGGGCGCATAATGCATACCGTTAAAGCGCTGGGTGTTAAGAGAGCTGTCCGTACATGCCGCCTGAGCCAAAAGAACGTCCCTCAGGGCAACGTTTTCCTGCACGCTTCCGCAAGTTCCAACACGGATTGCATTCTGCACGCCGTAGAACTTAAAAAGCTCCGTTGCGTAAATGGAAATTGAAGGCTGCCCCATGCCCGTTCCCTGCACGCTTACCCGCTTGCCCTTGTAGGTTCCGGTAAAACCGTACATTCCGCGCACTTCGTTGTAGCAGACAGGATTCTCCAAAAAATTTTCAGCTATGAATTTTGCCCTTAGCGGGTCACCGGGAAGCAATACGGATTCTGCGATTGCACCCTCTTTTGCGTTTATGTGTGTACTCATGCCTCCATTATAGCACGGAAGCCCGCAATTTAACAATCAGAAATTTCCCGTGTCCATTAATTTCTAAAAGCTCGCCGAAGAAGAATTTTTTAGGCTCTTATTTCCACGCTTGTAAGGCAGGACGACAGGAACAAGGCTGAAGAAAGCAACCTTGCACTTAACTGTAGTTTATGGCGGAGCGGTATCTTCCCAGCCTACATTCAGCAACTTGAAGATTACACTTACAGTGGAATGAAGCAGGAAAACAAAAAAGGCAGCGCAGAACTTTGTGTGTCCCGCACTGCCCTTTATCTGCACCTGCAAAACAGGTACTTTACATGATGTTCTGAATCATTTTGATTAGAGGAGATTCCTTTACAGGAGCCTTCAGGTCTTCGCGGATAGAGGCACGCTCTGCCGCTTCAGCCGCATCGGTTGCAGGATTTCCCTTATTGTCGGCAGCCGGACGTGTGTCCGTAACAGCGTTTCCGTCCTTGCCCTGAGCCGCACTCTGGTCATCAGGAAGCTTTACAAGAATAACCTCGTCGCCGGAATTAAGGGTGTCGTAAAAGCCCTTCTTTGTGTAGGTTCCTTCAGAAATTTCCTCGTTCACCTTGTCAATAACAAAGGTTCCAAGCAAATCCTTTTCGCTGTAGTAAACACCGGTTCCGCTGTCTGCAGTAAGAATCTTGCCCTGCTTTACAACGTCAAACTGGGCTCCCTTTACCATGCCGTCGCTCTTTCCCAAGTCCACGAGGAGAGTGCCGGACGTATTGCGGATAACCTTTCCCCTGATTGGAAGAATGTCAAGAACAGCCTGGCGGAAGCGCCTTAGGGACTTTGCAACGCGGTCGTTTCCTGTGCGGTAGACGTGGATTTCCGTGGTCTTCGTTCCAGTCCTTGCTGAGTAAAGGGTTGCGTCAAGTGAGAACGAGCGGTCAGTCTCCTGAATGCTAATGATTGCAAAGTAGTCGCGTCCACCTGTGCGGGCAAGACGGAATGCCTCTGCAAAGCCTTCAACAGCCTTGGCCTGTACGTTTACGGACGTGGAAGGAATGCCGTTGAACAAATCCTTTGCCGCGCGGGAAATTACCTGCTCTGCATCAGCATGCAAAAGCTGAACAGGAGCCTTCTTGTAGTATATTCCAAGGTTCCACCGGGACTTGTCAAGGTAGAAGGGGTCTACATTCCACTTGTTTGCAAGGTTAGAAATCATAAGGCTTTCAAGAGCCTCTTCCGTGTCTTCGTTCTTAACCTGCTGGTCGCTCTTCTTGCCGGGATTCATGTAGTTCTCGCCAATGAATTTAAGCTGGTTCAGGTAAAGTTCGTAAAAACCGTCGCGCTCAAGCATGTTTGCAAACTTCTGCCTTGCAGTTGAATTGAGCGGGTCTACGCTAAGGGCCTTCTGGTATTCATAGCGCTCGCTGGGGCCGTCAAAGCTGCGCTTAAATTCCGCCGCCTTGGATATATGGAATTTTGCCCAGTTGGAACGTCTTGTGTCTTCTATATTAAGCGAGTCAGAAATCTGCTGCTCAAGAGCAAACCTCATAACTTCGTCATAGGGGTCTATGCTAAGGCCTGTGGTAAAAGTGTTAAGTGCAAGCTGGGAGTTGCCAAGCTTTGCCTGTGAAAGTCCCTTTAGGTACCATGCGGTGCTAAGGTTGCGGTTGCGCCCAATGCGGAATTCGCAGAGGTCAATTACCTCGTTGTATCTTCCCTGGGAATAAAGAATCTGGGACAAAAGCTCGTATGCCTTGTCGTAGCTGCCTCTTATCTGGACTGCACTCCTAGCCCTGCGTTCTGCTTCCTGAAGGTTCCCCCTCTTTGCGGCAAGATAGGCTGCCAGGTAATGAACTTCCGCCTCTGAACTGTGGTATTCAAGGGCCTGGTTTACATAGCGCTCGGCAACAGCATCCTTTCCTTCTTCAGAAGTAACAAGTGCCAGACTAAGAAGGGCCTTGCGGTTATTTGCATCGCGCTTAAGTGCGTCAAGGTAGCGCTTTTCCGCTGCAGAAAGGCTTCCTCCGTAGAGGTCTATCTCTGCAAGACCAAAGCGTGCGTCTATGTCGTTGGGGTACTTTGCAAGAACACCGTTAAAGACGGTACGCGCTTCACTAATCTTGCCAAGGGCTATAAGTGCCAACCCCTTAAGGTTCTGAACCTGGGTAAGGTTGCGGGAGTATTTTGCTGCGGTGTCGGCATACTGAACCGAAAGGTCATATTCACCAAGGCAGAAAGTACACACTGCAAGGTTGTACCAAGCGTCCCCATACTGGGCGTTCATCTGAAGTGCTTCCTGGTAGGTCTCTATGGCACCGTAGTAGTCTTCCCTCTGCTGCATGGCATAAGCCTGGTTGTAAAGAGAAACTGCCGTCTTTTTTACCTGTGCCCAAAGCGGACAAACCATTGCCGCCAAAGAAAGCGCAAGCACCAAACGAGCAAACTTTTTCATGTAAAACATCATCAAAATTCCCCCTGAAAATAGCATCCGCCCCCTATGGACAGACGCTAATCTAGGTTGTCCCTAAAATTCAACTTTTAGAAACTCCCCTTTTATTTCCCACTGTAGATTCAGCTATTATCCTTTTCCTTTGATTTTCGTAAAATCACCTTGATAACATTAACTTTATGGCCTTCCATTTCCTGAACTATAAAATCCCAGTCGTGCCATGAGACTTTTTCGAATTTTACAGGAATTTTACCGAACAAGTCAAACACAAAACCGCCCAGGGTGTCAAAATTTTCCGTCGGGAAGGTTGAATTTATGGTCTCGTTCAAGTCGTCAAGGCTTACGCGGGCATCGCAGAGCCACACGTTTTCATTCAGTGGAAGAATGTCCGCCATTTCGTTGTCAAATTCATCCTGAATGTCGCCTACAATTTCTTCTATTATATCTTCCATGCAGACAATGCCGCTTATTCCGCCGTATTCGTCAATGGCAAGGGCTATGTGGATGTGCCTCCTCTTGAATTCGCGGAGCAGGCTGTCTATCCTCTTGCTTTCTGGAACAAAATATGGCTTACGGATTATCTTTTCCAGGTTGATTTCTTCGTGGCGGGCAAGAACCGCAATCATGTCCTTTACATACAATACGCCAACAACATTGTCTATTGAAGTTGAATATACCGGGAACCTTGAATGGCCGCTTTCCGTAACCTTCTGCAAAAGCTCGTCCTGGGGGGTGCCAAGGGCTATAAAGTCTACGTCTATGCGGGGAACCATTACTTCCTTTACAGTTGTCTCGGACAAGTCCTTAACGCCCTCTATCATGTCGTTCACTTCTTCCGCAAGAAGCTTTGACTGAAGGGACTGCTGTTGCAAAGGCTCTCCTTCATTTGAAGAGCCACTAAAACTTTTATCCTGCTTTTTCTTACCAAAGCCAAACATTTCTTATAATTTCCTTAAACTAATTAATAATTTTTTCTTCTTTCAGCTGAATCAATATCTTCTTCTGAATCTTAAGCATCTCGCACACAGGTTCCACACCCTCTTGGACATGCTCCTCCCCGTGGTCAAGGCCGTTCAGATGGAGCAGCCCGTGCACGATAAGCCTTTTTAGCTCGTCATCCTGGTCAGTGTTAAAATACTGGGCATTCACCGGCAGGGTTTCCAGGCTGATTGCAATGTCTCCTGCGCAAAACCATTCATTCCCCTCTTCGTCGGTATAGGAAACTCCGTCCTCAAAACTTAAAACATCTGTGGGAGCGTCTATGTTACGGTATTCACGGTTCAAATCCTTTATAAAAGCGTCCGTGCAGAACAAAAGCGACACTTCCTCTCCTTCATAGCCAGCGGCTGTCATGGCCTTTTGGGCAAACTGCTCTGCTTTGGAAAGCCAAGAGGGTTCTTCCATTCCGTCTTCCACGGAAACAAGTATTCTGTTAGGCATAGGTCTTGTCCTTTTCGTCCGACTTTGCAGACTTTGAAGATTTTTCTCCAGACTTTGAATTCTTTCCTTTTTTTGTCTCTTTTTCGCCAGGTTCGTCTGACTTTTCTTTGGATGAAGCCTTGGAACTCTTTGCAGAAGGCTCTTTTTTCTCCGGGGTTGATTCACTTGCCTTCTCTACTTCTGCCTTTTCATCCTTTTCTTCTTCTTTTGAAGGAGCGGCATCAGGGGTTTTCTGAACACCAGCGGCAGAAGCGTTGTCCGGTAGTCCTGTGTCCGGATCCTTCTGGTCTGGATACTTTATGCGGCTGTGGTAGTAGCCCGCGAGAATCTGCACAAAGGCATCCTTTACAAGCTTTAGGTCCTTGAAGGTGATTCCGCAGTTGTTAAGCTGGTTGTTTGCTATTTTTGAGTCCACAAGTTCCTGAACGAATTTCTCTATGCGGGAGACGGAAGGCTTTGTAAGTGAGCGGCAGGCAGCCTCTACGGTGTCTGCAAGCATTACCACTGCGCTTTCCTTGGAAGAAGGCGGAGTTCCTGTGTAGGAATAGTCTTCCGGGTTTACGTTGGGGTCCTTTTCCTTTGCCGCATTGTAGAAGAAAGAAATAACCTGGTTTCCGTGGTGCTCGCGGATAATGTCTATGATTCTGTCCGGCATGTGCAGTGCCATGGCTGTCTCCACGCCTTTTTTTACGTGGCTCCTGATTATGCTTACGGAAAGAGACGGGTTAATCTCCTCATGCAGGTTTGTACCAGTCTGGTTTTCGGTAAAATACTCGGGATTGTCCATCTTGCCTATGTCGTGGTAATAGGCTCCAACCCGCGCCAAAAGACCGTTTGCACCTATCTCGTTGCAGGCGGTTTCTGCAAGCTGAGCCACCATCATTGAATGGCTGTAGGTTCCGCTTGCATTTACCAGAAGCTTTTTCATCGTCGGGGTGCTAAGGTCGTTCAAATCCATTAGGCGGAAGACCGATGAGGTGTTCAAAAGCAGCTCTATTGGCGTAAGGAAGCCTAGGCAGAGGATTCCCGAGAAGAAGCCGTTGAATGCTACACCCGGCAAAAGGGCAAACATGTCGCCCAGCGGCGAATTAAAGGCTATCTTTAGCACGATAAGGAAGACGCAGTTTAAGGCGCTCTGGACAAAAGATGCCACTAGCATGTCTATTCTGCGGTTTATGCGGCGAACTATGCGTGAGGCTGCAAGTGAAGAGGCCATTATATACAGGAAGGGAAGCAGCTGGCCACCGGCTGCATTCAGAACACTGAAGGAAACCAGAATAGAAAAATAAACCGCATTCCTCTGGCCAAAAAGGATTGCCACAAGGAAGACAAAGAATATAGCCGGGGTTGAAAGAGCAATCAGCATGGAAGACTGGAAAGGCCCCTTGCCCGCAACAAAAAGCGCGGAACCGTATGTAAGCACAAAGAAGACGCTGCCGGTTATCTGATCTTTAAGAGGAAGTGGATAGCCAAGGCATGTCGTTCCAAAAAGGAAGAAGAACATTGCACTCAAAAGCATCATGAAAAGCACGGTGTCTGCAAAAAGCCTGTAGTCTATGTAGGCGGGGGCTTCTGCCATGCGCTTGAGCTTTGCATACTCCGCCTCGGTGATGGGGAAGCCCTTCTTTATAATCTTTTCTCCCTTGGTGATTGAAATTTCATTTTCAAAGTCTGCGGGGATGGACTTCCTGGCCACAATGTCGCGGTCGGCAACCTGGCCAACCTCATATTCAGTCAGGGACTGCGAGGAAACAGAATCAGACGTTGCAGTATGCAAAAACGAAAGCAATAGTGCACAGATAAAGGTCACGATGAATACAATCAGCTTTGCGATGTTTTTCCTTACATAGGAAGAGATAGCCGAGAAAGTATCGCTGAAATAGTTATTCTTATTGTTCTTCTTCATTTTCGTACGCCTGGATTATCCGTTTTACAAGGCTGTTGCGGACTACGTCCTGGGAGCTAAGCTCCTTGATTGCAATGCCCTGCACGTTTTTTAGCAATTTTACCGCGTGCAAAAGCCCGGAAGGAACTCTGCGCGGCAAATCTATCTGAGTTATATCTCCGGTTATAAAAACCTTTGAACCTTCGCCCATACGGGTAAGGAACATCTTCATCTGTTCAACCGTGGTATTCTGGGCTTCATCCAGAATAACTACGCTGTCGTTAAGCGTACGCCCCCTCATGTATGCAAGGGGTGCAGCTTCTACAATACCGCTTTCCACCATTTTTCTTACGGTTTCGCGGGGAATTACGCAGTTCATGGCATCGTAAAGCGGCCTTATGTAGGGGTTGAGCTTGTCTTCCAAGTCTCCGGGAAGGAATCCCAGGCTTTCCCCTGCCTCCACAACAGGACGAGCAAGTATGACGGAACTTTTCTGGTGGCTCAGGACAAGACGCAGAGCCTCCGCAACGGCAAGGAAAGTTTTGCCGCAGCCCGCAGGCCCAATGGCAAAAACCATGTCAAAGGATCTCATGGCATGGACAAATTCAGCCTGCCCCTTAGTGCGGGGATAAACCTTTCTTACCCCGCCCGGCACAGAAACCGAGCAACGGTCAAACAGGGCCCTGTCCGCAGAAGAAACCCGGTTTCCGCCAGCAGAAGAAAAATCGCTCAGGTCTGCGTTTAGGATTGAGCGCACCAAATCCGTATCGGTAAATTCATCCTGACTTTCAGAAATTTCATCGAGGATTCGGTCCACTATAAAACGGAATTTCCTTGTCTTGTCTTCATCCGCACCGTCAACGGAAAGCTCGTTTCCGCATGCAAAGACACTTGTCCCCAGGAAGGATTCTATGAGTTTCAAGTTGCTGTCATTCGTCCCGCAGACCCGCTGCAAAATGCCGCTGTCAGGAACAACTATAGTATACGCTGACACTTTCTTCTATTGTAATATACCATACAATGTTCAGTCAACCAGGACAAGAAGGTGGTCAAACTCCGGCAAATCACTTGAAGACTCCACGGGGTATTCGTTAAAGGTAAAATCCCATTCAGGATTCTTGTCTTTAATGGTAGAAAAAAGCTTTTCCCCCATCTGTATTTTCTGCACCGTTTTTCCCGAAAATGCAGCATCCACGAATTCCATGTCCAAATCTGCAAAGCAGGCTGCAATTTCAGGAGTCAATTCCGTAATTCCCATTATCTCCCCATTACAACAGGCTCATCATCGTCATCTTCATAGACAATTCCGTCTTCAGAACGCGATTTGCCAGAGGCAGAACTTTTTAAGACATCCAGTGAACGCACGATGCGGAAGCCCAGGTCAACGCCGCGGACTTCTGGAGCTGTGCTTGCACGGTTGGTGTTACGGCAGAAGACTGCATCACTGGCTATTGAACCGCCCCTTCTTATCTTGCGGCCTGTGACACCCTTTGTAGCGCCAAGGGGGTTATCTGAGTCGTTGACGTTGTAGTTGCCGTACCAGTCCCAGCACCATTCCCAAACGTTACCGCTCATGTCATAAATGCCAAGGCTGTTTGGAGCCTTTAAGCCCACGCTGTGGGTCTCGCCATCTATTGCATCTGCATTCCAAGCCACGTTGGTTACAGAAGAACTTCCTGAATATATGGCATCATCTGCCTCCCTGCCGCCCTTTGCTGCGTATTCCCATTCTGCTTCCGTGGGAAGGCGGTAGCCGTTGGCGTTAAAGTCACACTCGATTGAGCTCCAGATGGCCTTTGAGTCAGATGAAGCACCTATGCGGGGAACGTCGCCCCATTTTTCGGGATCAGTCTCACCGCCAAGCGAATATGCAGGGGTATAGCCTGAAACCATGCTTAACTTGTTGCAAAATATTATTGCATCATACCAGCTCACCTCTTCCACGGGGCGCTTGTTGCCCTTAAAGTGAGAGTAGTTCTTTCCGACGACGGCCTTGTACTGGCCTTGCGTTACTTCTGTCTTTAGAATTGAAAATGAGCGGACGCTTACTTCGTGAACCGGAGATTCGTTGTTTTCGCCCCCAGCAAAGCCCATTGTGAACACGCCTCCGTCCACCTTAATCATGCTTTCCTTTATTTCCTGGACGACACCACTCTTCTGTGCAAATGAAGCAGCTGACAAAGCCGCAAATGCCACCCATACTGACAATTTTTTAATCTTTAACATATTCCTCCGTGAATCTGCCACAAAAAGACAGCACTAGCTTAAATTATAACACCATGGACATAAGATTTCAACTAAAAAGTTGGCGCTTGTAGAAGGCAAGTGCAAATATTAATGAAAGTTAGCAAATTTAAATGTTAACACGAAAGCACTTCCATTCCCGGCTGAAAACGCGTCAAAAAAGCAAGGGTTGTTTACAACCCCAAGCGCAGATACAAGGTATCTGACTCCCTTCGGTCGCTCCGCGCAAATGCTTTTTTGCCACGTTTTCAGCCTCCATTCCAGTGCTTTCTTACTATATTTTTTACACTACAATTATCGAAAACCAGTATTTGCCTTCTACATCTATAAGGACAAGGGGGAAATATGGTTTATCAGACGGATTTGCCTGGGAGCGGAACACAAAACTGACTCCCATGCATATCAGTTTACACAAGCTACTTTTTACATTAATATGGCATTATGAAAGTTATAGCGGAAATTGGGACAGCACACGGCGGTAATATGGAAAAGGCGCGCGCCCTTATAGACGAGGCGGCATCCTGCGGGGCAGACATAATAAAATTCCAGTGGGTCTATGCAGACGAAATCCTGCACCCGGACACAGGCTTTGTTAACCTTCCCGGGGGAAGCATAAGGCTCTACGACCGCTTTAAGGCACTTGAAGTTTCCCCTGACTTCTTTAGGGAATGCCTTGAATACACCCACCAGAAAGGGCTTTTGTTTGCATGTTCACCCTTTGGACTGCGCTCCCTGGAAGAACTTGCCGCGATAAAGCCCGATGCAATAAAAATTGCAAGCCCGGAGGTGAACCACATTCCGCTTTTAAGGGCATGTGCCTCTTACTACGGAAAAATCCCCATTATCCTTTCAAGCGGAGTTTCTACCCTTGGAGACATAGAAAAGGCCATTGCCCTGCTGACTGGCGGAAAAAAGCTTGGCAAAGAAGAAAATGGCATGGTTCTTCCCCCGCTAACGCTGCTCCACTGCATTACATTCTACCCCGCCCCGGAAGACGAATACAACGTGCGCTGTGTGGACACTTTGCAAAAGATTTTCGGCATACCAACCGGCATAAGCGACCATTCGCTTGACCCTGTCCTTGTGCCCGTACTTGCTTCTGCAATGGGCGGCAGCATGGTGGAAAAGCACATTACGCTAAGCAAAAAGACGGACGGACTTGACGACCCTGTAGCCCTTGAAGCTGACCAGTTTAGCCAGATGGTGAACGCGCTAAGGCAGACAGAGGCCATATTCGGAAGGTTTGGAAAAGACTTTGCGGCCGGGGGAAATTCAATACAAAATGCAAGGCTTCTTTCTGACGGAACAATACTAAGCACATCCCAGGCAGAAATAATCCGCCAGATGGAAATGCAGTACGGAGAGGAAAAGGTTTCCCGCGTGCTTGGTACAGGCGTAAAAAAGCTTGCCCCAATAGAAATACAGAACTACGGAAGGACAAACCGCTCCCTGCACTACACTTCTTCCTTTGAAAAGGGGCACAAAATAGAAGGCAAAGACATTGCGGTTCTTAGGACGGAAAAGGTTCTTACCCCAGGAATTCCGCCGGAATTTCTTGAAACGGTAACTGGCTGCGTGCTTCAGAAGGACGTAACATCTGGTTCCGGTGTGGCATGGGAAGACCTATTAAGCTCGTAAAGCAAAAAAACTAGGACAGAGGGTAAAAGCAGATGGATTATAATAAATTAAGGGAAGAACCTTTAAAAAGTGCCGTTCAGCAGGATTATTTTAAAGCATACAAATATACACAGCTAGGAAATATAGATTTTGTAATTGCAAAGCATAATACCGAAAAAGGAATGCATTCGCTTTTTGAGGAAGAAGGAATAGATGGCAGCATAAAATCTATTCTTTGGGCAGAAGCAAAACAAGGTACAAATCATGACATATATGAAAGTTTTGTTCAACTCATCCTTACAATAGGAAAAGAAAAAACTTTTGAAAAATACCTACCGCCCAAGTATATAGGTGCTTTTGATGCAGAAAAATTTGCATTTATCGAATATCACAGCATACAGGAAGTATTTTACCAGAACGACTTTAACTGGAATGTAACACCATCTAATCATGAAACAAAAGAATTTAAGCAATTACATGAGCTTTGCGAGAATAGTTTGCAAGAGAATTCGATTCTTTTTAAATATGAAACACAGAGCGCAGAACTAAAAGAATTCATTAAGCTGAATTTTAAAACAGATAAAGATGTTTATGAAAAAATCAGCGTAACAAAAAATAACTTTACATTTGTATTTCAGCGCTGGTCAGAAATAGTAAAGCCTACAATTAGCGTAGATTGGGAAAAAGCAAATAAGGCTGGTATTATTAGTGCAGATTTCTTTTTGGCAGATTTGCTTTCCAGTGAAAATGAATCACTTAAAGATTCGCTGTATGTTGTTCTTAGAAAGACAAAGTACGAACTTGCGAAGAAAATTGACGATTTAGGATTTGAAACTTCAATGTCAGTAGGTTTTAAGGATAAGCAAAAAGCCTATAAAGAATTCTGGTCAATTTATAGTCGTCCGCCAAAAGAAGAGTATTGGGATTACATAATCGGTCGCCGTGATTTACTTGTTCCACAGGATATTCGAGAAAGGAAAGGCAGTTTCTTTACACCTCAAATTTGGGTTGAAAAAAGTCAGCAGTATCTAGCTGATGTTTTAGGTGAAACATGGCAGGATGAATATTACATTTGGGATTGCTGTGCTGGAACAGGAAACCTCTTGAACGGACTTACGAATTATAGAAATGTTTGGGCAAGCACATTGGACAAGCAGGATGTTGATGTAATGAAAGACCGCATTTCTAACGGCTGGAGCATGTTTGAAAACCATGTATTTCAATTTGATTTTTTGAATGATGACTTCTCAAAATGCCCGCAAGAGTTGCAGGATATTCTTAATGATGAAGAGAAGCGGAAAAGGTTGGTTATTTATATAAATCCGCCTTATGCGGAGGCGGCAAATGCACGGACTTCAAGCGGAACAGGAGAAAACAGAACTGGGGTTGCCCGCGGAAATGCAACACATAATAAATACAAAAACATAATGGGATTGGCGCAAAATGAACTATTTGCTTTGTTTATTATGCGTATTTATAAGGAAATTTCAGGTTGTTATATTGGTCAGTTTTCTACAGTCAAAATCGTCTCGTACCCTAGTTATGATAAATTCCGTGAAATTTTCAAGGCAAAACTTAAAAAAATGTTCATTGTTCCTGCAAATACTTTTGATAATGTTAAAGGAAAATTTCCTATTGGATTTTTTGTATGGAATACAGCTGAAAAACAAACGGATTTGTTCACGGCTAACGCCGTTCACGAAGTAGAGCGAAAACCGTTAGGTTTGAGCAAATCTGCTTGTTACAAATATGAATCAGATATTTTTGATTTTGAAAATAATTTTATCGGCAAGCGATTTTTCTATGCGGATAAGAATGTAAAATCCCTTACAAAATGGCTTCAGCAATTCCATGACAAGCAAGGTGAAAAAATTGCATATCTGCGTTTTCTAGGTTCTGATGTTCAAAATACAAACGGAGTTTTTCTAGCTATGGAGCTTTCAGAAAATGATTTCCGTGAAATGAAATATACTATCGTTACAAAAAAGAATTTACTATCACTTTGTATTTATTATTCCGTCCGACATATTGTTGAAGATACATGGATTACACACAATGACCAGTTTCTTTATCCAATAGACGGTTGGCAGAATGATTTTAAATTTCAAGGTGACTGTCTGATATACACTCTTTTTGGTGATAAAAACAGAATTTCAGTCACTTCGACTTCGCTCAGTGACCATGTGGTTGGAGAGCGTAGTCGAACCAACCACTGGATTCCTTTCACCGAAGAACAAGTCGGCTCAAAAAAAGCGTTCAAGTCAACCTTCATGTCCGACTTTATAAAAGACTTTCTTGCAGGAAAAATTGATGTCGCTTCGACTACGCTCAGCGACCAGAGCGAGCTTTTTGACAAGAAAACTACTTCTCATTTTCCCCCGCAATTTTCACTTTCAAAAGAAGCACAAGCAGTCTATGATTCAGGTCTTGAACTTTGGAAATATTACCATTCACAGCCAAAGGCAAATCCAGATGCCGCTTTTTACGACATCCGAAAATTTTTTCAGGGCGAAAGTAAAGGCCGCATGAACAACACAAGCGATGATGAGCGGTACAATGAGCTTATTGGAGACTTACGGGAAAAAATGAAGCTTTTGGCAAAGAAAATAGAAGTGAAAGTCTACGAATATGGTTTCTTGAAATAGCCTACTCATAATGGCCTTTGCAGTTTGCAATGATTATATTTTCTCCGTCTTGTTTATAAACTATGCGGTTTTTATCGTCAATTCGGCGGCTCCACCAACCGCTTAGGTTGTCTTTTAGTGGCTCAGGTTTTCCTATGCCAGAATAGCAATCGCGCTGAATGTCTTTTATAAGTGCATTTAATTTTTTGAGCGTTTTTTTATCTTCAGATTGCCATGAACAATATTCGTCCCATGCATTTTCGTGCCACAAAATTTTCAAGCATCACTCCTCGATAAGTTCGTGTTCTGCAAGATTTGCTTTGCCGCTGTCAATTTCTTTCGTAATTTTTTCAAGGTATTGAATGTTTGAGGACGAATAGAATGGGTCGAGCGACAAATCAAAGGGGATTCGGTGTTCACGAACAACCTTTTTTGCAAACATTTTAAAGGCTGTTGTAATTGTGAGTCCTAACTGCTCGCAAATATCTTCAAAAGAGTTTTTTTCATCTGTATCCATTCTAAAATTTATCATTGTTTGTGCCATAGTTCACTTCCTACGTATTATACTATAAAGCATTTGTTATAGTTTGTAAAGCATATTATATCAAATAAACCTACGCCGCCATGGAGGGGCGCACGAAAGTGCGTTGCAGAGCAATGGAGCCGAAAGGCGGAA
>DJYC01000113.1:0-3619 GCA_002448445.1 Treponema sp. UBA6988 | reverse complement strand
AAGGCGGAACCCCGGAACGGCGGTAAAAAATGGCCTCCTTGCCATTTTTTACCGCCGGTTTTCTAACGAAAACCGCAGTTTTTCCGCCAAGACATGACGCGCCCTCCATGGCGCTCCTTGTTTGACAGATAAAAAATGGCAAAAGCCGATTGCAGCCAAAGAATGGATGGTAGAACAAATAAGCCTACCGTCCAAAAGAGAAAGAACAAAAATAAGGTCTAGCCTATGAGAGTCCTGCCCTTTTTGCTAACAGGCTCGCAGGTTAGGTCTACGCCGAGTTTTTTGAAAATCTTGCGGTCTACCTCGCTAAGCATTACCGTGGTGTGAACCTGGCAGCCGTTGAGCTTTGGAAGCTGCTCCAGCGCCTTTTTGCAGTTTTCGTCGTTGAGGGAAAGCATTGCAAGCGCAACCAAAACTTCGTCGGTATGCAGGCGGGGGTTGTTGCCCTTGAGGTAAGAAACCTTCATTTTTTGGATTGGCTCTATCATGTTCTTGGGGATAAGCTTTACCTTGTGGTCTATTCCGGCAAGGTGCTTTGTTGCGTTAAGGATAAGGGCCGCGCTTGTTCCCAAAAGCTCTGTTGTTTCGGATGTAATTATGGTGCCGTCTTCCAGCTCTATTGCGGCTGTTGGAACTCCGGACTTAGCCCCCCTCTGCTTTGCGGCAACAGTTACCTTGCGGTTGTCCGTAGTGATTTTTGCCTGCTGCATGAGGAGCTCTATCTTGTCCACTTCCGATTCGGAGGCATTGCCCTGCACAAGGTTGTTGAGCGTGTTGTAGTAGCGGCGGATTATTTCCTGGCGGGCAGCATTACAGCATGCGTCGTCGTCCACGATGCAGTTGCCTGCCATGTTAACGCCCATGTCTGTTGGGGACTTGTAGGGGTTGTGGCCATAGATTCCCTCAAAAATTGCGTTAAGTACGGGGAAAATCTCTATGTCGCGGTTGTAGTTTACGGTTGTCTTTCCGTATGCTTCCAGGTGGAAGGGGTCTATCATGTTAACGTCTGCGAGGTCTGCTGTTGCGGCTTCGTAGGCAAGGTTTACCGGGTGCTTGAGCGGCAGGTTCCAGATGGGGAAGGTTTCAAACTTTGCATAGCCTGCCTTTACACCGCGCTTGTTTTCCTGGTAGAGCTGGCTAAGGCAAACGGCCATCTTTCCGCTGCCGGGGCCTGGGGCTGTAACTACTACGAGCGGATGGCTAGTTTCCACGTAGTCGTTCTTTCCGTAGCCCTCGTCGCTGTCTATTAGCTTTACGTTGGACGGATAGCCCGGAATTGTATAATGGAAGTAGGTCTTTATGTTCATGCGCTTTAGCTTGTTGCGGAAGGATTTTGCGGCTTCCTGGCCTGAATAGTGGGTGATTACAACGCTTCCAACGGTGAGTCCCCTGCTCTGGAATTCGTTTCGCAGGCGGATAACGTCCTTGTCGTAGGTAATGCCAAGGTCTCCGCGCACTTTGTTCTTTTCTATGTCCACCGCGCTGATGACGATGACTATCTCCGCATATTCTGCCAGCTGGAGGAGCATCTGTAGCTTGCTGTCCGGCTTGAATCCGGGGAGTACGCGGGAAGCATGGTAGTCGTCAAAAAGCTTTCCGCCAAATTCGAGGTAGAGCTTGTTGCCAAACTGGGCAATGCGCTCCTTGATGTGTTCAGATTGAATCTTTAAATACTTGTCATTGTCAAAACCGTCTTTCATAACGGAATCACATTATACAAAAAAAAAGGCCTTTTGGCAATCACACGACAAGGGCTAAAAGGCTTATTCGTACCAATACGAGGATACGGGATAGAGGCCCCGCCTCTGCAAAAGTTCCACGGTGTCTTCATAGCCCTGCCTTATTAAAAGCTTGATGCGGTCTTCCTTAAAGTTTGCGGTTCCGTCCAGCATGCGCTCCCAAAAGCCGCTTCCGTCCGTATCTATGCTGGGGAAAATTTCGGTTATGACTTTTGTGTCAAAGTCCTTCTTTTGGATGCGCCTCTTTACATGGTCCCTGTCACTCAGGTAGATTACAAATATGTTCTTTATATCCGGGTAGCGTTCAACTATTGGAGCAAGGGGAACATTGTCTCCGCCAACAGCTTCTTCACCGCCGTCAGTATACTTGTAGCCGTCCGCGAGTTTGATCGGATCGGTAAGGATTGGAAATGCGGAGGTTGCAAGGAGCTTTAGCCTTATCTGTTCAAGCTGGGGCTCCTCGTTGAGCAGAAAACGGTAGGAGTCGCTGCCAGGCTTGGAAGTAAAGTGCTTGATGAGCTTTCCCTTTGCACGGACAGCCGTAACGTAAACATGGGGTCTCAATCCTCTTCCCATAATCTTTTGAAGCGGTATGGAAGAAATTATCTTGTTAAGCCCCTCCTGGGAAATAAGGGCTCCGTCCTGGGTAAGCCTTGAAGGAACAATATCCACCCAAATCTTTTCCGCCTGCTCTGCTTTAACGCAAGCAAACAAAGCCGCATTAAGACCGCCAACGCTGGTACCGGAAATTACCGTAACCTTCTGGGCAATACCGTATTCGCACAGGGCCTTCCAAACCCCAACTTCGTAAGCACCCTTGCCGCCGCCACCGGAAAGTACAAGGCCAATCTCTTCCGCATGGCAAAGCATTGCCAGTGAGGCAAAGACAAAACCAAGGCAAAATCTTTTTACAAAATTCATTTTCAAAGCGTAGTCCCCCTAAAGGTAACAGGCGAAGCACCCTCCCTCTCAAACACACCATCGTTTTGGGAAGAAAAACTTCCGGCAGAAAAATCCTTGAACCTTGACGAAGCAAAATGGAAGGTACCGTTTTCCCTAAGCCTATCCTTCTTCGGGGAAAGGTAAAAGAAATTCAAGTTGAATCCAAGAATTCTTTCTGGAATAAGATATTCCCTTCTTGCGTAGACATGTGAACCAATCACGCGGAGCTTTATGCCGCACTGGGTTCCAGATGAATCAGAAACAGGAAGCTCTTCACCGTAAATTTTTTCAAGATAGGCAAAACGCTTCTGCCACAGTTCGGAAAAGCTAAGGCCTGATTTTTTAGCAAAGTCCTGCCATCTTTGGGTGTCGTCCACCTCTTCGTATGACTTTTTAAGATAGCGCTGGCCGTCTAGGTCAAAGGGATATTCATAGGAATTCTTTCCGCAAGTCCATACGCCGTAAAGATCGTCAAGGGATGAGGCGGCCTTCCATTCAACAGGCTTGGGGTCTTCTGGCTCAGGGTCAGTCTTTGGTTCTGGATTCTGAGGCTTGTGGCTTTCAACTTCCCCTTCTACGCGCGTTGTGCCGCATGAAACAAAAAGCTGCGGAGTTGCAAAAAGCAAAAAGGCCGCATTCAGCGCTGTAAAAAGCAGATTTGCAAAAGGCAAATGATTTCTCTTCATAAAAAAAAGTATGGCACAAATGAATTTTTATTTCAAGCGCAGATATTTTTAAGAATTTTTCGGAGCAAACTCTATTTTTAAACTGTGTCCGGCACTCCGTGACCGGCCAGGCTCTTTGGCAAGAAAGACTTTTCTAGCGCAAATGAAAATGCAGCATAAGAAAGCACGGCAGGCACTGGAGGGGTGGGCGAAAGCCCATTCCGGCGGGAGTGCGCAGCGCGACCAGAGGAATGGAGCCGAAGGGCGGAACCC
>DJYC01000044.1 GCA_002448445.1 Treponema sp. UBA6988 | reverse complement strand
GAGCGGTTTCCTCCCCTCCAAATTCGGGGTACAAGGGCTCGCCCTTGAAAAATTTTTTCAATGCTTTTCGATATACATCTGGGCAATTTCTGCGGCAAGTTTTACTAGCTTTGGACATGGGCGCTTTTGGTAATAGTCAGCCGTTCTTTTTTCTGCAACCCAAGATTCAGTTGTGTTGCCAACACAATTGCTGCCATCAGCTTTTTTTAGACCCAAAAGTTCCCTGCATACGATGGAGTTTCCACCGTTTTCTTCCCTGTAGATTTTTGCCAAGTCCTGAATCTCTTTGTAGAAGGCGGACTTTCCTTCTGGATCCGTGTTACCGTACAAAGTGCTTATTACAAATACAATTCCGGAAAAAGCACCGCAGACTTCCCTCATGCGGCCAAAGCCAGCCCCAAAACCAGCGGACATCTTTACAGCCTGTTCCTGGCTAAGCCCCAGTTCCTGGGCAAAGGCGGCAACAACACTTTGGGAACAGTTAAATCCTTTCATAAAAAACGCTTCGGCAAGACTGCCTTTTTCTTCTACTGTATTCATAGTGAAGAAATTATAATTCTGTTAAAAAAAAATCAAGGCTGATTTAAAATCTTCTGATTTAAAAATGAAAATATTATCAAGGGAGTTCCCTTGGACCCCGAATCTTGGAGGGGGAAAACCAGCTCGAAATAATTTTTATGAATTTAAGGCATTTAGTCATTTATGATGGATTTTGATATGGTAAAGCCTGTTGTACGAAAGAAATACATTCCCTCGTACGACAGCATTTGGCGTATTACAAATTCGAATTTGTTCAGGAAAAAGTCCTTGATTTTTTGAAGCCTGATATGGACAAAATCGCTTACGAATGACAGTCAGATTTAAAATCTTACTTGCCAAGAATTTAAAAGCACATGGATGCGCGGCTTAGCAACATGCAGAATTGCGTAGCGATTCTGCAATCATAAAAAAATCCATGGAGGGATATTTACCTCTTTCTTGCCAAAGAGTAACAAGCGCATGGATGCGCGGCTTAGCAGCATGCAGAAGCCTTCGGCTTCTGCAATACCCAAGAAAATCCATGGAGGGATTTTCTTGGGTCATACGCCGCCGTGGAGCCCCTTTAGTCCCGCGAAGCGGGATGAGGGTTACCGAAGGGCGGAAGGGCGGTGGCGCAAAGCGGTGTTCGGTCGAATTAGCCAAGGAAGAAACTGGTAGACGAAAAAAAATTTCGTCCAGAAGAAACATAGGTTCAAAAGCCAGTTGGGAATGGCGGCTAAAAAATTCTTTTACAGACCCCGCAAGTCCATAAAAAGGGGGGGCACAAAATTGATCTTCGTGTCTAACACCAATCTTTAACATAATTTCAAAATGTGCTAGACTGCCCTTATGAGCGATATAAAAAACAGAGAAACTTTAGGCACAAGGCTGGGCTTTCTTTTGCTTTCCGCCGGATGTGCAATTGGTCTTGGAAATGTTTGGCGCTTCCCCTATATTACAGGAATATACGGCGGAGCGTCTTTTGTCCTTATCTACCTAGTTTTTCTTATCATACTGGGACTTCCGGTAATGCTTGCGGAATTTGCAATTGGCCGGGCTTCCAAGAGGGGCGTTGCAAGGGCATTCAAGGAGCTTGAACCCCAGGGCAAAAAGTGGCATATCTACGGAAACTTTGCCATTGTTGGAAACTACCTGCTTATGATGTTCTATACGGTCGTTGCAGGCTGGTTCCTTAAGTATTTCTACCAGATGGCAAGCGGTCAGCTTTCCGGCATGTCTAGCGAACAGGTTGCATCTACTTTTAAGGCAACCACAGGTGACCCCCTTACGCTTATCTTCTGGATGGCTCTTGTAATCGTCATTGGTTTTGGTACCTGCTTTCTTGGCCTAAAGAATGGTGTAGAAAGAATCACAAAAATAATGATGTCTGCCCTTTTTGTAATCATGATTGGTCTTGCAGTCTACTCCTTTTTCTTGCCGGGTGCATCTGGCGGCTACAAATGGTACCTAATGCCAGACTTTGGCAACGCAATGAAAGACGGTATCTGGCCACTGCTTTACGCTGCCATGGGACAGGCTTTCTTTACGCTTAGCCTTGGTATCGGTTCAATGGAAATATTCGGTTCGTATATCGGAAAGGACTATTCGCTTACCGGTGAATCACTCCGCGTAATAGGGCTGGACACCTTTGTGGCAATTTTTTCCGGGCTTATTATCTTTCCTGCAAGTTTCGCTTTTGGAGTTGAACCTTCATCAGGGCCTGGACTTGTATTCCTTTCGCTTCCCAACGTATTCAATTCCATGGGCGCAGTACCCGGCAGAATATTCGGCACACTCTTCTTCCTCTTTATGTCTTTTGCAGCCCTTTCCACGGTAATCGCAGTATTTGAAAACATTGTGGCCTTCCCCATGGACAAGTGGAACTGGTCTAGGAAAAAGTCTGTTGCGGTAAACTTTGTGCTGGTAACAATTCTTTCCATACCATGCGCGCTTGGCATGAATGTCTGGAAAAAAGTCAGAATCCTGGGGCTTTCAATAGACGGCTTTGAAGACTTCCTCGTAAGCCAGAACCTTCTTCCGCTTGGCTCGCTGATTTTTATCCTCTTCTGCTCATGGAAGTACGGCTGGGGCTGGGACAAATTCATTGCAGAAGTGAACACAGGCAAGGGGGTAAAATTCCCCAGCAACAAGGTCATAAAATTCTACATCAAGTTTATTGCCCCGGTTATCATTGCGGTGGTATTCATTGCGGGCTACATTGATTTGTTTGGGAAAAAATAATTTGACCGGGGAAATAATTTGCCGGGGAAAATAATTTGACCGCTTAGCAAAAAATGCCTGCCTCCGCTTTGGGGAGAGGCGTTCCCCCGGAAGCTCTTATAAAAACTTAACCGCCTAGCGTCGGGGCTGTCCTAAAAGCAATGTCATGCTGAACGCGGTTGCTTGCAACCAATTTCAGCATCTACACCATATACAGTGCATAGATTCCGAATCCACATTCATAGCAAGTGAGTGCGAATGTGGCGTAGCAGTTCGGAATGACACTGTGACTTAAACTTTTTGGACAGCCCCTCATTACGCTGCAACCAGTACAGATGCCGAAACAAGTTTGGCATGATGGCAGATTATCTACAAATCTTGACCAAAGAAAGCATCTGTAAATGCTGGCAGTAACCACCAAAACTGCTTTCCATGTTTTGCCTTATTTTTTCTGCCCCTTCTTTTCTTCTTCCTTGTTGGCGTAGTAGGAATCTACCGTACGCTTCATGTCCATTATGTTCTTTATTACGATGCGGTCGTCGTAAATTGCAATTTTGTTGCGGGAAACATATTTGTTCAGTTCATCGCGGGTGTCGTTAAGGCAAAGGTTTGCATCCTGGGAAATGTCGTCGATTGTGCAGCTTATCGTGCGCTTCTGGTCTTCCTCGTCCGCACCAACAGGCTTCTGAACTTCCACATACTTTAAGAAAACATCCGCAATGCGAACGCTCCAGTCCTTAATACAAAGAATCTTAAGGTCGCGCCTCTGCTCAAAAATACGCTTGCAGACAAGGCGCAGCATGTTCATGGCAATAATAGGATTGTTCACAACTACGGAATTAAAATTGTCCTTGTTGAACTTGAGGCAGGAAACAGAACCTCTTGCAACGACAGTGGCCTGCCTTGTGCTCTCCTCCAAAAGTTCCATCTCGCCAAAGATTTCGCCCGGCTTTACAATACCGTACCTCTTCATGTTTCCGTTGATAAGCTTTTCTACAGCCACCTCGCCGGACTTAACAAAATAGAAAGACTTTGACTTTGTAAATTCAGAGATAATTACGTCTCCGTCGCTGTATTTCTTTGTAAAGCGGTCAAATACAGGAAGAGAAAACTGCTTTATGGTCTTGCTTTCGTCGTCGGAAGAAGAAGCAGAAGAATGGCTCTTAAGCTCCATCTCCGCCTGTGAAGAAGCCTTTACGCGGGCCTCTCCCAAAAGCTCCGTAATAGCATCCTTATTGGCAAGCTCATGAATGTCGCGCAAAAGTTTTTCGCACTGGTAAACCGCAGAAAAATAACGCTCGGAATTAAAATAGGCCTTTGCAATGGCAAACATGCCGTCTTCCCTGGTCGCAGCGGTATCGCGCTTCTTTAGCAAAGTCTCCGTGCTGTAGTGAAGGGAACGAAGCGAGCGGTTAAAACTGGTAAGCATCTTTAGCATAACTTCCCTGTTTGCAGAAAAGCTCTTCTCAAATTCCTGGGGGGTAAGGGCAATAACCTGGCAGTCTGTAACAGCACGGGCCGTATCTGTCCTCTGCTCCTTGATGAGCGCATTCTTTACGCCAAAAAAGTCCCCCTGCTTAACCTGCTCCTTAATCTCCAACTCCGAAACTATATCAACCGCAGAAAGTTCAACCTTTCCGTTATGAAGAATAAAAATCCTGTCGTCCTTGTCTCCGGCAAAGAAAATTATTGAACCGGCCTTGTAAGACATAACTTTTGGCATATAGTAAAACCTCTCTTGCACGGAAGCAGGCAGAAGATACAATCTTCCGGAAAAACAGCATCCGTACTTGCAGCAATACAAATTAAAACTCAAATTTTTATTGCCAACTTCTATAAAAGTTATAGATTAAGGAAAATTATAGCACATGCACTTAAAATTTGCTATATATTTTTGCAAAATCGCCCAGTCCCGGTAAGCCGTGGTTAACTCTCAGTTTTTTCTGGACGGTACTTTTTTTAGTTCTACCATCCTGTCTTTTGGCTAATTCGACAGAAAGCCTATCGCGTCACCCGCTTTCCAGGGCTACGCTTTCGCTCCGGCCCGCCTGCGGCGGTCTGGCTACGCCACCCTTCCAATCGGGCGTATGACCCAAGAAAATCCCTCCGTGGATTTTCTTGGGTATTGCAGAAGCCAGAGGCTTCTGCATGCTACTAAGCCGCGCATCCATGCGCTTGTTACTATTTGGCAAGAAAGAGGTAAATATCCATCCGTGGATTTTTTTATGATTGCAGAATCGCTACGCAATTCTGCATGTTGCTAACCCGCCCTCCATGGCTTGATATTGTTTGGCAAGTAAGAGTAAAACATACCTGTAAAAAAAATCCCTCCTTTGCAAGTACGCATTACGTTCCCCAGTGCATCAAATAACAGTCACCCTGAACTTGTTTCAGGGTCTGTACCGACATACAACCGCTAACATTTGCACCAACCTTTTACAAATACTCCCTCTGTTGACCACTAGGGCAATTTACTATATCGTTAAGAAAAAAGGTGGATTGTATGCTTACTCATGTTGGAACGCAAACGATAGAGACAGAACGATTGATTCTGCGCCGTTTTGAATACACGGACATTGATTCAATGCTCCGGAATTGGATTTCCGATGAAAAGACGCAATATGATTACGGCGAACCATACTACCCAACCCCAGAGGCGGTTAAGAGTTTATTTGACACAAAGTATATCGTTTCGTATTCAAAGGATGATTATTACCGCTGGGCGGTTATAGAAAAAGAATCAAACGAATGCATAGGGCAAATCGCTTATTTTACGATGGACACAAAAAACCGGCATGGCGAAATTGAATATGTTATAGGCCCGGCCTTCCAGGGAAAAGGATACGCCACCGAGATGACAAAAGTGGTCATTGCCTTTGGCTTTGAAAAAATCAACCTGCACAGGATTGAAATAGACTGCCGCACAGAAAACGAAGCATCGCGAAAGGTCATAGAAAAATGCGGCCTTACTTACGAAGGGACATTCCGCGATTTTTTCTGGCGCAAAGACCACTACGAAGGAAGACGGGTCTTTTCTATACTAAAAGAAGAGTATGAGGAAAAATTCAAGCAGCCTACCACAATATGCGTCTAAAAAAGGAGAGCGGTATGAAGAAGACGGAAGCATAGCCGTAAGCAAGACATTTTCTTTTTCCGACGGCTTTATTGTAAAGAAAGACCTTCGTGAACTTCCTGCAAGGTTTCAAAAGAACGAAATTAAACTTTTTCTTGAACTAACCAAAGGCAGTAACGGAGAACTTTTGCTTACACCCACAAAACCAGAAGAAGCTGACGACCAGTAAACACTGAGCCATACGTTGCAAACAAAGCCTAGCCCCTGCCCAGGAAAAATCCTTCCTTGGATTTTTCCTGGGATTGCAGAATCGCTACGCAATTCTGCATGCGCTAACCCGCCCTCCATGGCTCGATACTGCTTGGCAAGTAAGAAATGCTTTGCATAAGAATAAATTTGGAAAAAGACTTACAACCCCATAAGCTTAGCCCCGATTGGAAGGGCGCGGAACGCGTTGCCGGTGGTGAGGTCCCTGAGCTAGTCGAAGGGCCGAACCTCCGGCAATGGAGTGGGCAGGGCCCCACGGAACCCTGGAAAGCGGGTAAAAATTGCGTCCTTGCAATTTTTACCCGCAAGTTTTCTTACAAAAACTTGCCACATTTGTATTGCAAAGAAACAACGCGCCGTCCGTGGCGCTGCTTGTTTGCGGTTCAGGGGAAAAATTGCAAGATGCGGTTTGCATATTTTAACCGCCGGTTTTAATTGCAATATGCTCCAGAAGAAGCTGACTAAGCACGGAAATCAGTTTGGTGTGCAGCGGAAGGCAAATCCGTCTGAAAACCCTCATTGGAGCGGAACACCAAACTGATTTCCATATCTGCAACTTTATGACACTATCTTTTTTTTCCTATATATTGTATAATTGTTGCCATGAAAACGCTAACATTTAACGGGGGAATTTACCCTCCCGAGATGAAGGAACTTAGCCGTGAGTGTAAGGTTACGGATGTGTTTCCTTCAACTAAATTGGTAACCATTCCGGTAACTATGGGCGGTGCGCCTAACACCCCCCTTGTAAAGATCGGCGATACCGTAAAGCGGGGCCAGGTCATTGCCAAAAGCGACAAATTCATGGCCGCTCCAGTTCATTCCTCCGTTTCGGGCAAAGTAAAGAAAATCCAGAATTGCCTTGTTACGGGAAGCTCTTTGGTGCCCTGCATAATAATCGAGGCAGATTCAACAGACATTTCCTCAATGGAAACAGACTTTATGCCTCCTCTTGACCCCTTCTCCTGCACAAAGGAAGAGGCCCTTGCAAGAATCCGCGATGCCGGCATAGTTGGCATGGGTGGAGCTTCTTTCCCAACCCACGTAAAACTTACCATAGCCCCGGAAAAGCACATAGAGGCTGTCCTACTGAATGCAGCTGAATGTGAGCCATATCTTACAATAGACGAAAGGACTTTGCAGGAAGACACAAAAAAGGTCGTTGACGGTTTTTCCATCGTCATGAACATTGTTGGCGCAAAGGGAATCATCGTTCTGGAAAACAACAAGGCATTCATAAAGCCGCTTCTGGAAAAAGAAATTGCTGAACAAAAGCTTTCGGACAAGATGTCGGTTGCACTTGTAAAAACCAAGTACCCCCAGGGTGCAGAAAAGAACATTATAGAAGCAGTTCTCAAGCGCGAGGTAAAGGCTGGCGGGCTTCCGGCAGATGCGGGTGCCGTTATCTGCAACGTTGGAACTGTCTGCGCAATAAGCGATGCCTTCCGCCTTGGAAAGCCACTGATTGACCGTCCACTTACCATAAGCGGTGGTGCCTGCGCAAAACCTTGCAACATACGCGTCCCGGTCGGAACTCTTGTTGGAGACCTTATCCCCCAAGCATTTGACGTAAAGGATGGAGCGGTTGCAAAGATTGTAAGCGGAGGCCCAATGATGGGATTCGCCATGCAAAGCCCCATGTTCCCTGTTGCAAAGGGTACAAGCGGCATAACCTTCCTTACAAAAGAAGAGACCTACCTTACGGAAGAAGAGCCCTGCATCAACTGCGGCCACTGTGTAGACGCCTGCCCCATGCACCTTACCCCGGTGATGATTGTAAAGTCGGTAAAGGCAGAAGAAATTGGCGATGCAAAAAAATACGGCCTTATGGACTGCATTGAATGCGGATGCTGCTCTTACGTCTGCCCTGCAAACGTGCGCCTTGTCCAGAGGATCCGTCTTGGAAAGGGCATCGTAAGAACCCAGATGGCGGAAGGCGCAAAAGCGACGGCAAAGGCTGCAAACGCGGCAGCAAATACTGCTTCTTCAACCACAGCGCCAACAGGAGGGGCAAAATGAGCGCGACTGAACCCACATCAAAATTCAACGAAATATTCCTATCTTCAAGCCCCCACTTTACAAAGGGAGACACAACCCAGCGCATAATGCTCACGGTTCTTATTGCCATGCTGCCTGAATGCGTTTACGGAGTCTACCTTTTTGGTCTTAGGGCTTTTATAACAATCCTTGCATCCGTAACAGGCTGCATTGTATTTGAATACCTTTTCCAGAAAGCTACAAAGCAGAAGGTTGCGGTAAAAAATCTTTCCGCAGCGGTAACAGGCGTTTTGATTGCCCTTGTCCTTCCTTCTACAGTTCCAACTTGGATGGTTCTTGTTGGGGACGCAGTTGCAATCGTAGTTGCAAAGGGACTTTTTGGCGGACTTGGAAGCAACGTCTTTAACCCGGCTTTAACGGGACGCGGCTTTATGTTCCTTAGCTTTGGAGGAGCAATGAGCGCTTGGTTTGACCCTGCCACAGAAGTTAGCAAAATGAACTGGCTTCTTACAGGACCTTCCAACGCAGACGCAGTTTCTTCTGCAACAGTGCTCAGCAAGATAAAGGCTGGCTCTTTTGTGGCAGACAGCGATGCCATTTGGCAGTACTTCTTTGGAAACAGGGCCGGCTGCATTGGAGAAGGCTCAATAGCACTCATCCTGCTTTCATTTGTATTCCTTCTTGTTACAGGCATCATCGACTGGCGTGCACCACTTGCAATGGTTGCAACTTGCGCAGTATGCACATTCTGCTCAACTTCCTTCGACGCAACGCAGACAATTTTTGCACTCTGCACCGGCGGACTTATCTTTGGCGCAACATTCATGGCAACAGACTACGCCACAACTCCTGTTACAAAACCAGGACGCCTTGTATTTGGAGCGGGATGCGGACTCATCACATTCCTCATCAGAAAATTTGGCGGCTACCCGGAAGGAGTTATGTTCAGCATCCTCATCATGAACTTTGTAACCCCATTCCTTAACAAACTAACCTCCCGCAAGTACGGCTACGGCAAAAAAGCGGCGGTTTACACGGGAGGCGCAAAATGAGTTCAAACACAAGCACAAAAAATGAAGGCATATTTTCCATGCTAAAACTGGGGCTGATTCTTGCAGTTTATGCTGTGGCTTCATGCACGGTCCTGGCACTCGTAAACAATTTTACTGCCCCCGTCATAGAGCAGAACAACATCCGCAAGGCAAACGAGGCAATGCGGGCTGTTTTTGCAGACGCGGACGACTTTGAGCAGGTAAAGGACGACTCTCTCCCGATTGATTCCCTCTACTTTGCAAAGAAGGGTGGAAATGTAATCGGTGCCGTAGCAAAGGTTTCTGGCCCTACCTACGACCACGCTACAATAATGTTCGGCGTAAGCACAGACGGCATTGTTACCGGAATGCGCTTCCTGGAAAACACTGACTCCCCCGGCTTTGGAATTAAAGCCAGCGACCCCAGCTTTAAGCTTGCAAACGGAAAGACTTTCTACGAACAGTTTGAGGGCAAGAAGGTGGCAGACGGCTTTAAGGCAGGCCAGACCTTTGACGCAATAACAGGTGCCACCATAACAAGCAACGGTGTGGCAGGCCTTTTGCAGACAGGTTGCGACGTAATCGACAAGTACTTGAAGGAGGCAGGCAAATGAGTTCAAAGCTCGCAATAATCACAAAAGGCATTCTAAAAGAAAACCCCCTTTTGATTTTAAACATAGGCTTGTGCTCTTCCCTGGGAATCACAACCAGCATTTTTAACGGACTTGGCATGGGGGCAGGCATGACCTTCGTTCTTGTTATGAGCGAACTTGTAATCAGCCTCTTCCGCAAATGCATTCCGTCTTCCATAAGGCTTCCCGTATTCATCATAGTAATCGCAGCCTTTACCACAATCGTACAGCTTGTACTTCAGGCATTCGTAACGTCACTCTACGATGCATTGGGAGTCTTCCTTCCGCTCATCGTAGTAAACTGCATCATCATGGGACGCGTGGAAGCATTCGCATCAAAGAATTCAATCGGCGAATCTGTATTGGACGGTATTGGAATGGGAATTGGCTACACAATCGTTCTTGTTGCAATATCCCTCATCCGCGAACTCTTTGGCGCAGGAACACTTCTTGCAGGAACCGCCCTCAAAGTGGAACTTATCCCGGAAAGCTTTAGGATTGGCATCTTGAACAGCGCCCCCGGAGGCTTCATTGTCTTTGGAATCGTCGCCGCCATAAACCAGTCATTCCAGAACGCTAAAAACGCAAAAGCCCAGAAGGAGGTTCAATAATGGATTTCCTAAAGATTTTTATTCAGTCAATGCTTATAGACAACGTTGTCTTTATCCAGTACCTTGCAATTTGTCCCTTCATTGGAATGACGAGCGAAACTGGAAAGGCAACCGGCATGGGTCTTGCAACCACATTCGTCATCGTGCTTGCAACAGCCGTCACCTGGCCAATCTACCGCCTTGTAATGGTTCCAAACCAGCTTGAATTCCTCCAGACGCTCATCTTCATCTTGGTAATAGCATCCCTTGTACAGCTTGTGGAATTCTACCTTAAAAAATCAGCCCCGGCCTTGTATTCTTCAATGGGTATCTACCTCTCGCTCATTACAACCAACTGCGCAGTTCTTGGCATTACAATCAACTGCATCAAGAAGAACTACAACTACGGACAGAGCCTGGTATATGCTTTTGGTTCCGCAATCGGATTCCTTCTTAGCATGGTGATTATGTCCGGAGTTCGCGCAAAGCTCAAGACCGCAGAAGTTCCAAAGGCATTCAAGGGAACTCCTATCCTCTACGTGGCAGCCGGTCTTTTGAGTATGGCGTTCCTTGGATTCAAGGGACTTATAAAATAGGGGGCTGTGATGGATATTATTATTGCTACGGTCATCGTGGCCGCTATACTGGGACTCCTGCTTGGAGTGCTGCTCGGACTTTTCAAAAAAGTTTTTGCGGTCAAGGTAGACCCAAAAATTGAACAGATTATCTCTTTCCTTTCCGGTGGAAACTGCGGTGGCTGCGGTTATGCAGGATGCGCTGCTTTTGCCCAGGCTGTAGTAAAGGGAGAGGCCCCGGTCACAGGATGCGTTGCCGGTGGAGAAGCTACTGCAAAAAAGATAGCAGAAATATTAGGCGTTGCAGGTGGAAGTGCGCAAAAAAAAGTTGCCTTCCTTGCCTGCCACGGAACCAATGAATGTGCAAAAAGCAAGGGCATCTACAACGGCGTAAAAACCTGTGCCGCTGCCCAGCTTACTGCAAACGGAACAAAGCTCTGTGCCTTTGGCTGCATAGGACTTGGCGACTGCGTGGAAGCCTGCCAGTTTGGTGCCCTTAGCATGGGAAAAGACGGACTCCCAGTCGTAGACAGAAGCAAATGCACCGGTTGTGCAAAATGCGTAAAGACATGCCCCAAAAAGCTCTTTACCCTCTTTGACGCAAACACAAAAGGCTCGGTTGCAGTCTGCGCAAATAAAAGCGACAACAAGCCGCAAATCCGCAAAGACTGTTCAGCCGGCTGCTTCAAGTGTGGCATGTGCGCAAAAAAATGCCCCGAAGGCTGCATAGACGTAAGCTCCGGCATTCCTGTCGTAGACTACTCAAAATGCACCAGCTGCGGCGAATGCATCAAGGCCTGCCCGGACAAAGTCCTAACCCTTTTCCAGCAAGCCTAGTTTCCGTCATGCCGAATTTATTTCGGCATCTGTACTAGTTGCATCATATTAGCCCCCGAAGCATAAAAATTCTGAGGAACACTACAGGGGGGAAGTCTCCCCCTACGCCCGCACTTCGTTGCGTTCTACCCCCTCTACAGGGGGCAAGCCCCCCGTAACGCCCCCCGGTTAGTGAGCACATTCAAACCACGGTCAACCTGAACTTGATTCAGCATCTGTAAAAGCGCAACTTCCAGTGACCTGTCAAACCACGGTTGGTGAGCCTGTCGAACCACCGTCACCCTTCGGCTACGCTCAGGAAGCGGCCACCACTTCGTCATGCTGAACTCGATTCAGCATCTGTAAAAGCGCAACTTCCAGTGACCTGTCGAACCATCGGCAAAATAACCCCCCAAACCAAAACAAAAATTCCCCTTTATATCTTGCCGTTAATCCGCTATAATATTGCCGATATCTGACCGAGCGCGGCTACCTTCGAGACACCTGCCTTTTAGCCCAAGACAAGGCAAAGCATTAATGGAGAAAGCAAAATGAAAAAATCAATCCTTACAGCAACAATTCTTTTAACAATCCTTTGCCTAGCCTGTGGCGCAAAAGCCAAGAGCAAAAAGCCAAAGACGCTTATGGAACACGGCCTTTCCCTAATCTCGCTGATGAAGGAAAAAGCAGGAAACCAATCATTCCTTAATCTAATGTCCAACGGCAACGATGGCATCGCAGAAAAAATGAAAGAAATCGCATCGGGCAACGTGGCGGAAGCAAGCGCGGTATATTGCATGAGCGGAGACTTCTACAACTTTGGCATCTTCCTCTTTAACAGAATGGACTTATCCGGCACTTGGAAAAATCCAGAAGAAGACTTCTATTCAGCCCCGCTAAAAGAAGAAATGAACAAGCGTTTTGTAAGTGCAATTCCCGCAAGCTGGAACGCCAGAATTGGTTCACCAGAACTTGCGGCGGCAAGCCTTTTGCAAAGCGAAAAATCCTTCGTAAGCAAGAAGCTAAAGTCAGACTGCATCTACATCTTTGAATTCCAGAATGCCTATCCCGTTGCAGTCTGCTTCCTCCGCTACGACGACGGTGCAGTTTTAGCAAAAGCAACCCACATCTTTGACCGCGACTTTGTTCCCAAGCTAAAAGAACTCTTGGAAAAATTTGGCAAAGGCATAAAACTTGAACAGGTAAAGTAATAACAGCCAATTCACCCGCCAAGATTAAAATCCCTAAACACAAACCACATAATAAAAATCTGGAAGGGAGACGTAACCACGTCCGCAGCTATGGGCCCAGGGTAACCAAGATAAGAGAAAATGTAGGATGGGAAGGGCTTTCCTTTTCCGTAAAAATCCATCACGCTTTTTGACGGAATAAAAAAGGCAAAGCTGTACTTGTTCTTCATTGGTGAATTGTAGTCGCACCGCAAAAAGAGAACCTTTCCCTTCTGCCAGGATGAAACATCAACCCTGCAGTCGGCAAGACTCTTTTTCTCAGAAAAATCCTCCGCGCTGGCTTCCAGAATTACAAGGCCCTCCGCAGTTTTCATTTTGGACGCATCAACCTCATAATCATATAGCTGGGGGCCTCTCCTGGACCACTGGTAGCTGCTCAAAACACTGGCAGGAACAATAAACCTCTCTGAATACTCCTTGTCCTCGTGCCACTCTTCATCCTTGTGGGGAAGACATATTTTTACGTACCTGTCCTTGCCTGTTTCTATAAGGTTCTTAAAGACAAAGACATCGTAAAGCGCACCCTCGTAATCCTGGCATCCTATATAGTGCCCCATCCTGTTGTCGTCAGAAAAAGGCTTCTCTATGTAGTCATGAGCACCCCGCTCCACAACTTCATCGTGGTACATCATTGTAAAACAGCCGCTAAATAAAACGCTTGTAAGCAAAATGAGTAAAAAGCAATAATTTTTTTTCATATATTTTAGGGAATAATATACCGGTAGAGGCACTTTGTCAAATCGAAGGTCACGGCAAAAAAAACTCCATCATTCCAGACGACCTCCGTCATTCCGAACTTGATTCGGAATCTGTAAAATATAACCGCCAGCCCCACACAGACCCTGAAACAAGTTCAGGGTGACGGATAGCAGTTTACACAGACACTAAGCCAGAGCCCCACGGTGACGGTCGCTCCCTGAACTTGTCGAAGGCGTTCCCTGAGCGAAGTCGAAGGGGCGTGTGTACAATGGATGTAGTCGCTTCGACAAGCTCGGCGTCCGTGGAGACTGCCATTTTTTGCTTTGCCTGCTATCTAGTTCTGGTACTCCTCTTCAAACATGTTAATCATGTCGGAAAGTTCATCATCATCCAGAATATCTATCGCCTTAGCCCTCATCGTGTCAGGCACACCGTAGAAAGCCTCCGCAATCGCACCGGTAATGCAGGCCAAAGTGTCGCTGTCTCCGCCAACTGAAACCGCAGTCCTAATTGCATCCTCAAAATCAGCTGATTCAAGGAAAGCCTCTATAGCCTGGGGAACCGTATCCTGGCAAAGCGCACCAAAACCGTAGCTTGGGCGGATCTGGTCAATCGTAAAGTCCAGCTTGTAATAGTTCTTTTCCACATAGTCGCGGATTTCTTCCTTTGACTTACCCTGCCTTGCAAGGACAATGCAGACTGCAACAGCCTCCGCCCCCTTTATTCCTTCCGGGTGATTGTGGGTAGTACGCGTTATCTCGTAGGAAAGCTTTTTTGCATCCTCTATGTCTTTTGCCGCAAAACCAGCCGGGCT
>DJYC01000062.1 GCA_002448445.1 Treponema sp. UBA6988 | reverse complement strand
GTTTTTGCCGCTACACGGCAAAAAAGGCCTATTGTTCCCCGTGCTTCGGGGTTCCGGGTCTTGCGCCCTCCATTGCTTCGCGACGGGCTTACGCCCGCCCCTACGCCCGGGGCTAGGCTTTTTGGCAAGAAAGGGGTCAGCAGCATTTTTTATGGCGACAAAAAATGTAAAAAGTTCTATAATAGCCCCATGCCGGAACGTAACAAAAGCACACAAGCCATAATACTCTCGGTAAAGCAGCAGGGGGAAAACAACAGAAGCGTCTGCATAGTCTCTCCCGACCGGGGAGTTTTTTACGCAACCCTTTACGGAGGTGCAAAAAGCAAGATGAAAAGCCTTGTCCAGCCTTTCAACACAGGGCTTATCTACCTCTACGAAGACGAGCAAAGGCACTTCATAAAAATATCCGACTTTGACGTAAAAAGCTGCCACCTATCCCTTCATACGGACATTTACAAGATGATGGCCGCAAACCTTGCCTCAGAAATCCTCATAAAAACAAAATGTGCCGGTGACTACGCAGAAGCATTCAAACTGTTCAGCGCATTTTTACAAGGACTTGAACTCACGCAGGGCTTTGAATCAAGGACAGGAACAATCCGCTTCCTCTGGCGCTACATAAGGCTGCTTGGACTCCAGCCGGACGTAAACACATGCAGCTCATGCTCGGCACTCATTTCCACCCAGGCATCCCATGGCGGAACATACATCAGGCACATAAACGGGTTTGCCTGCCGGGACTGCACCCCATCATTCAGCGAGGGGCAAAAATTCGCAAAGCAGGAAGCCCCAGCCCTCAGCAGCAGTTCCCTCTTCTACCTGAACGCAGTGAACACAATGCGCCCTTCCACAGTACGCGGCATGGAACTTAGCCCCCAAAACGAATCTGAACTAAAGAATTTCCTCTTTATGCTGATTGAGCAAGCACTTGGTTCCCGCCTAAATTCCCTGGAGACAGGAAGCGGTATTCTTTAGTAGTGGAGCACAAAACTGATTCCCATGACTGTGCAATGACTTCCCACTAGCAATTTTTACAAAAATCAAGTATAATCTTCTTATATTGTAAACAATGGGGATAAACTGAAAATGAGAGCTGCTGATATTATCGTAAAGAAACGCGGAACTGGTTCAGTAAAGGGAGCCAAACTCACTCGCGAAGAAATAGAATTCCTTGTAGACGGATACGTAAACGGCCAAATTCCAGACTACCAGATGTCTGCCTTTATGATGGCCGTGTATTTTAACGGAATGACCTTTGAAGAGACTGGCTGCCTTACAGACAAAATGCTCCATTCAGGCGACGTAATAGACCTTCATGGAAAAGAATCCAAGGGCTTGGTAGGCCCCTTCGTAGACAAACATTCTACTGGCGGCGTGGGAGACAAGATAAGCCTTCCCCTTGCCCCGATTGTGGCAGCTCTCGGAGTTCAGATTCCCATGATGAGCGGAAGAGGCTTGGGGCACACAGGCGGAACCTTGGACAAGCTTGAATCCGTACAGGGCTACAACGTAAACCTAAGAGCAGAGGAATTTGAGCGCCTAATAGCAAAAACAGGTTTTGCAATGACAGGTCAGACGCAGAAGATTGCACCCGCAGACCGCAAGATGTATGCCCTACGAGATGTTACAGGCACGGTGGAAAGCATACCACTCATCACAAGCTCCATACTTTCCAAGAAAGCCGCAGAAGGAAGCGACGCACTTGTCTTTGACGTAAAATACGGACTTGGTGCCTTTATGAAAAGCGAAGAAGATGCAGAAAAACTTGCCACATTCCTTGTAAAAACATCCCAGACCATGGGAAAAGAGGCATGTGCCCTTCTTACAAACATGGACAGCCCGCTTGGCAACAAAGTAGGAAACTATCTGGAAATAGAAGAGACCCTTGAATGCCTACAGGGAAAAGGCCCTGCAGACGTAATGGAACTTACATACGCTCTGGGTGCCCGCATGGCCATATTCGGAAAGAAAGCAAAAACCGTGGAAGAAGGAATAGAACTTTGCAAAAAAGCTGTTGAATCAGGAGCAGCCCTAAAGAAATTCCTTGAAAACATAAAAGATCAGGGTGGAGACCCGGACAAGCTTTTACAGGAGCAGGGAAAACGCCGCTCAAAATTCCACATGGAACTAAAGGCAGAAGAAAGCGGATACCTTTCAATAGATGCATACAAAATAGGAATTGCCTGCATAAACTTGGGTGTTGGCAGAAACAAGACAACAGACAGCGTGGATGCAGACTCAGGACTTATATTTGCAAAAAAGCAGGGCGACCTTGTTAAAAAGGGAGAAAAAATCATTGATGTCTACGCAAAAGATGCAGGAGCACTGGTAACCGGCACTGCTGCTGTGGCAAAGGCACTCTCATATTCAGACCAAAAACCTGCAGAAAAAAAATTAATACTCAAGGAAATAAAATAGTGTCCGTCTGGAATAAAAAAGTTATCTCAAAAGATGAACTGGAGAAATTCCGTTCAAAATATGGTCTTGACTCTTTAAGCGCAAGCATCATGCTTAGGCGTGGAATTACCCAGGGAAAAGACATTCTCTATTTTATGGAAGACGATCTGCGTTTCCAGCACAGCCCCTTCTCCTTTAACAGCATGGAAGATGCCGTTGACCGCATATTAGATGCCCAGGAGGAAAAAGAAAAAGTCCTTATCTTTGGCGACCGGGACGTAGACGGAGTAAGCGCAACAACAGTTTTATACGAGTGCCTTTGCGGACTTGGAATAGACGTGCAGTACAGGCTTCCCCAAGGAAACGATGCATACGGACTTAGCACGGAAGCCGTGGACGACTTCGCCAGTCTTGGAGGAACGCTAATAATAACGGTTGACTGCGGAATCTCAAACATTGCAGAAATCCAGCATGCACAGGAAGTTGGAATAGACGTAATTGTTACAGACCATCACAATCCGCCGGAAACCCTGCCACCTTCAACAATAATACTAGACCCTAAGCTTCCTGATTCAGGCTACCCTTTCCAGGACATTTCCGGTTGCGCGGTAGTTTACAAACTTGTATCTGCCCTTCGTTTTGCAAAGAGCGAATGGTACAAACAGGATGTTTGCCTTCTTGATGCAAGGGAAGAAGACTCCCTTATCCGCATTGAATGCATTAAAATACGCAACATGGTTCCCTGCGCGGCAAAGCTAAGCCTTCTTGCAGGCAGCGGCGAAAGCATAACAAGCACAAGGCTCCCCTCTTACCTTAGCGGACAGGCAATACTTGTTTGGGATGCAGGCACAGTCAGGTCTCTTCTAAAGCAAGCGTTCGGTTCTTCCGCAGAATTCAACCTGGTGGACATAAGGGAGCACTGTGCAAAATACTTCCCCAGCATAGCAAACCTACCGCTGGGTAAAATAAAAACAATGAGCAAGATTGCAAAATACGGCAATCATGAACCTACGGAAATTGGCGGATTCTACAATATATTCGTAACATACACACAAACTGATTTTAGAAAAAAGTTTCCGGGATGCGCACAGGCAGAAGAAAGGGACATGCAGCTTGTAGCACTTGCGGCCTTGGCAGACATAATGCCCATGAAGAACGAAAACCGCCTTTTTGAAAACAATGCGATTGCCGCCATAAATGCTGGAAGGGTCCGCCCTGGGCTTATAGACCTTATGGCACGGCTTAACATGCTTGGAAGAAGGGTAAATGCAACAGACCTAAGCTGGGTTGTTGTTTCCCATCTTAACGCGGCTGGCAGGCTTGGCCACCCGGAACTTGCGGCAGAACTTTTTCTTAGCAAGGACGAAAAGCAGAGGGACTCGGTTGCGCAAAAAATAATGGAGCTAAACAACCAGAGAAAGCAGCTTTCACAGGACGCATGGACTTACGCTGGCATTCAGGCAAAGACTTCCATTCCCTCCCACAACGGAAAACTTTGCGTAGTAATTGACGAAAGGCTTAATAGGGGTGTAAACGGAATTCTTGCAGGCAGGCTTGTTGCCACTTACAACATTCCAGCAATAGCAGTTACCTTTGTGGAAAAAAACGCCATTGGATCCATGAGAAGCTGCAGGGGCGTGGATGTTACAAAATTCCTTGCAAAGATGGGAGACATCTTCATCAACTACGGAGGCCATTCCGCTGCGGGAGGATTCAGCTTTGAGCGAGAAAAGCTTCCTATATTTGAAGAGAGGCTTAAGGAACTGTCCGCCACGCTTGAACTTTCAGAATCCAAGACCGATACATTTAATGTGGATGCAGAAATTCCACCGTCATTCCTTACGCCGGACCTTCTTAAGATTTCCGACAGGTTTGAACCCTTTGGAGAAGAAAACGGAGAGCTTCTTTTCCTTGCCAGGGGACTTCCTGTTTTAGACGGAATCATAATGGGAAAAGGGGAAAAGCAGCACCTTAAGATTACCGTAGGAAACGGCAGCTTTAAGTGGCCAGCCCTCTTTTGGAATGAAGCTGAACGCCTGCACCGGGACTTTGAGATTGGAGACACAGTTGACATTCTCTTTAACGTGCAGAGGAATTGGTTCAACGGAGTGGAATCTCCCCAGCTGATTCTGCATGACATAAAGAAAAGTATTTGTTAAAATAAAACTATTATAGGAGACAAATTTTATGAAACGATTTAAGAAAATTCTTGCTGCGGCAGTCTTTGCGGCGGCGGCACTGCTCCCCACTTTTGCAAGGGAAGCAAGCTTTACAGGCGAAGACTACGAAATAAGGCTTTTCTATAACGATACCGCTGTTCCAGGAGACGCTGTTTTTGTAAGAATGAAGTTCATCCAGAACGGAAAAATGACAAAGGCAGACAAGGCACGCTTTAACGCTACAACTGCGGTTCTTGAGCTCTATAATGACGAAAAGAGACTGGACAAGGCAGCATTCTACGACCTTGAAAAAGACAGCGACAAGACAACACGCACAATGCTTGCAGGAATCGGCCTTTCATCATGGTGGAAGAGCGACGCCAACTACCACCTTACTGTAAAATACAACCTTTACGGTGAACAGCCGCTGGAATTTGACCTTCCTTTTGGACTTAACAACAAGGTTTTTGAATCTTTTACCATTGAGGCTACCCAGGGCATGACAAACATCCAGTCCGACAAGTCAGCAGAAAAGATGAAGCAGATTGAGCGCCTTAACAAGGTTCTCTATGCAGTAAACCCTGAGGGAGTACACCAGACAAAGCCTTTCGTACAGCCAACAACTGTTACAAGACGCACTTCCATCTGCTTTGAGCGCAGAATCTACAAGTACACCAACGGAAAGGAAGTCTACAGCGCACACTACGGAACTGACTACGGAACAGGCACAGGCGCAAAAATAACATCATGTGCAGACGGAAAGGTAATGATTGCAGAAAACCGCGTTTCAACAGGATGGAGCGTTTGTATTGAACACCTTCCGGGACTTTACAGCCTTTACTACCACATGAGCGAAATAAAGGTAAAGGAAGGAGACACCGTAAAAGCAGGAGACTTAATAGGCTTGAGCGGAGCCACAGGTTTTGCAACAGGTCCCCACCTGCACTGGGAAATGAGGCTTAACACGGTTCCTGTAAACCCTGACTTTTTCTGCCAGGACTTTACATTTGACTCTGTTGAGCACCAATAAAAAAGCTAACCGATAAGCGCAAGGAATTCCTGCTCGTTGATGACGGGAATTCCAAGCTGGGCTGCCTTTACGTTCTTGGAAGAACCGCTTGAAGTATCATTAGTTACAAGGTAGCTAAGCCCCTTTACCACGGATGTTTTTACGGAGCCACCCTTTTGCTTTACAAGGGCCTGGGCATCCGCCCTTTTCATAGTCGTAAGCTCTCCTGTAAAGCAGAAAGACTTTCCGGTAAGGCTACCCTGCTTTATTCCCTGTTCAACTTCTATAGTCCCGCTTTTTACAAGGAATTCCATTTCATCCTTATTTTCCAAAAGCCCCTGGACAAGAATCTGGGCCATAACCTTTGCAAAGCCGTATACACCCGCAATCTCTTCCTGTGAGGCTGTAAAAAGCTTTTCCAGCGTGTCGAAGCCTGCATCAAGAAGCTTCTCCACAACAGTCTCGCCTATTCCTTCTATGTCAAAACCGGCAATAAATTTTGCAAGGCTAAGTTTTCTGTGGCTTTGTATTGAGAGGGCAACCTTCTTTGCACCAAGGGACTCTTTTTCGTTTCCAAGGCTTTCTTGACCCAAGAAATAGGGCTTTAGCACAGCCTCGTCCAGCTTGTATATGTCCGAAATTGAATTTAACACTTTGTCTGCAAAAAGGGAGCGCACAAGGGTATCACCAAGGTCGCGTATGTCTGCAACGCTAACCCACTTTAAAAGCTGATGAAGGATTCTTTTTGAGCAGGACTTGTTGGGACAGTAGAGCCTTGTGCCTTCGTTCACAAGAGTGGAACCGCATGTCTCGCACTTTACGGGAAGCTCAACAGGAAAAGTATTTTCTGACTTATCTTCCTGGGGAACTACGCTTTCTATTTTGGGGATTATCTCCCCGCGCTTTACGACGATTACATGGCTTCCAATCTGAAGGCCAAGAGAGGCTATTGTATTTGGGTTTGCAAGGCTTGCCCTCTGGACGCTGGTTCCGTTAAGGTCCACCGCATCAAAAACCGCTACGGGAGTATAGGTTGCACCAGATTCGTTCCATTCAACTTTTCTTACTACGGAAACAGCCTCTTCCAGACTGAATTTAAAGGCAATCTGGCGGTCTGGGCGGGCACGTAGGGCATCCTCGTGGTTTACGGCCCTCTCCTTTATTACAAGACCGTCTATGTCGTAGTCCAAGTTCTTGCGCTCTTCCATAACCTTGGCGCGGTATTCAATGACCTGGTCTGCATTGCTGCAAATCCTAAGCACAACCGTATTAAAGCCGTATTTCTTTAGCCAGGCAAGTTTTTCTTCTTCGTCTTTATAGGGCTGCTCTCCCTGAGTTGCCCACACGTCGTAGGCTATAAGAGTTAGGTGTTCACTGCCGCTTCCGTCCTTGCGCTTCATAAGACCGTTGGCAGCGTTTCGGCAGTTTGCCTTGTCGGAAAAATATTTTTTGTGAACGGAGCGCTTCATTATGACTTCGCCGCGCACCCCACCGGTAAAAGAAGAGAGCTTGCCGTCTGCATCATAAAGCTCTTTTTTTACGCCGTCCATCTTTAAGGCATTTGCAGTAATAACGTCTCCTGTTGAACCGTCACCGCGGGTAACTGCCCTTACAAGGATTCCGCCATTGTACTGGAGCTCAAGGCTTGCACCGTCCAGCTTGTATTCAACTAGGTACTCGTCGTACTTGTGCTTCTGCGCCCAGGACAAAAACTGTTCAGGATTTGCGGCCTTTTCCTGGCTTCCCATTGGCATTACGTGGGGAGCCTTTTCAAAGTTTCCACTGTCAGCCCCAACCTTGTGCAGGATTGGATTCTGCGGGTCCAAAAGCTTTAGCTCGTCCCAGAGAGAGTCAAATTCTGCGTCGGAAATTTCACCTTCGCCGTTGTAATAGGATTTTTGGTATTTTACAATAAGTTTTTCAAGTTCAGCGATACGCTTGGCATTGCTAACAGCCCGGTCGCTTCTGGAAGCAGCCTCATCAACGTCAAAAAGATCCATTGCATGCACCTCAAATTACGTCGCGCTCAAAAATCAGTTCATAGATACCATGTCCGGCATCCAAGCCCTTCTGCTCAAACTTTGTCCTTGGCCGCCATTCCTGTGAAGGAGCAAATGAGTCGTAGCGGTTATGCAAACCTGACGTTTGGTTTAATTCCTGCAAAGCATCCTCTGCATAGTCCTGCCAGTCGGTTACAAAATAAAGGTAGCCTTCAGATGCCAGCTTTCTGGAAAGAAGTTCCGTCCGCGGCCTGTGAAGAAGGCGACGCTTGTGATGCTTCTTCTTGGGCCAAGGATCTGGGAAGAATATGTGGAAGGCTTCTATGGATGAATCAGGAACCATGACTTCAAGAGTTTCGAGCGCATCGTGTTCGATTATGAAAAGGTTCTTGAGCTGGCGTTTCTTTATCTCGCCAAGCAAGCGGCCAACTCCCGGCCTGTGGACTTCTATGCCGATGTAATTCATTTCGGGGTTCTTTTCAGCAATTTCTGCAGTGGCATGCCCCATTCCAAAGCCAATCTCTATCGTAACGGGGTTTGTATTTCCGAATATCTCTGTAAAATTTAGGGTCTTGTGTTCAAAGGGAATGCACCAGACCTGATGCAAATCTGAATAGCTGCGCTTTTCACTTTCCGTCATACGTCCTTGCCGCAAGACATAAGTCTTTATGGGACGCATAAAAAATTCAGATATAGAATTGTCACCTTCTTCTTCCGGTCCAGGATCGTCAATGCTGTTTGGCAAAATAATTTCCTCTCTGTTTTATTGTTTTTGCAAAGGTTCAAAAGGCAACATAAAAAACAAGGTCCCGCTTTCATAGCACACGCGCATTTTTTCCGCAGTTCCGTAGTCAGCAAGGATTGCAGCGTTGTCCTTCCATTCTTCCCTTCGCTTACCACAGTATATCAAAATGCCCTCTGAATTGTAAAGGGCAATACGCTCATTATTGGGGATAGAAACATAATTAGGCAGCTGATCATAGTTTTTAAGCGCAAAATCAGCTGTAAAATTCACGGAGAATTCGGCCTCACACTCACGGCCGGCCTTGTCCCGGTAAAAGACATAATAAATTCCCTGGGGAAGTTCAGAATTGTAAGGGGGAACAAAGCTTGTGCATCCTGCATAGTCCTTTCCGTCCCCTCCGTGAAAAACGACTGGTGACTGGCAAAGCCATTCCATTCCGCTTTCCTCATGGACGGCAGAAATTTCCTTGGCACGAAGAACGGAAGAATTTGGCTGAACAAAAACGCTAAGCCTTACCTGTGGCGGAGACGATTCATCCTTGTAGTCAAAGACAAGACTGTGCTCTACTTTTGCTATGGAAGGATTACTGTCTGAACATGAAATGAAGACAAGCATCAGCAGCATGGCAAATATAAGGCAAGTAATGCTTATAAATCCAGCCATGAACTTAGAATTTTTAATGTCCGTATTGCGGGTAAAGCAGTGCAGCCTACGCCCGATTGGAAGGGCGGCGTAGCCGTTGCCGCAAGGCAATGGAGCGCAAGCGGAACCCTGCAAAGCGGGGAAAAAGCAAAAACTGGCCGGCCTTGAAGAGCCGGACACAGTAAAAGTTGGCCTTCCGTCCAAAACAGAAAAATCCTAAAAATTGAATTTTAAGTTTATAACGGTAAGGTCGCTTGTAGTGAACTGGTTTACAAGTGACTCAAATTTTACGTTGACCTTTTTGCACGCATCTTCGAGATAGGAAAGGTAGTAAAGGCCCAAATCCGTTCCTTCTTCACCTTCCGGCATCTGACGGTAGAAGTCGATAAGAGACCGCTTGTTAAGGTCTGCGGAAAGCTTGCTTTCTATGTTCTCCTTGACTTCCTGGAACTCGTCTTCCTTGTTGTAAAGGGTTATGTTGAGGGCTCCCTGCTTGCCGATTGACGTTGAGCCGCCGCCGATTTTCCACGAAAGCGATACGAATTCGTGCTTGCGGGAAAGTTCTTCCACTATTTTCTTGCGGATGTCCGGGTCGTAGATAAGTGTGTCAGCGTTGTCTATGCCCTGGTAAAGAATTCTTGCCTCTTTGCGCATGTTGGTGTTTTCGCTGTTGAGGGCAAGCTCCATTACCATTACGGAGATGTATTCTGCAACCTTGGACTTGTCCATGTACTGGGCCAAAGACTGCCTAAGGATTGACATTATCTGTGAAAAGCCTTCCGTCTTGTAGAACTTGGTGATGATGTACCAGTTCATGAGGTTAAGGCGGTTAAGGAATTTTTCCGTCATAAGAAGGTATACGTTCTTTTCTTCCGGGGTGTAGTCGGTGTTTGACATTATGCTCTTCCAGACCGGCTCCAGTATAGCCTGCCTTGCCTGCTGGATTGCATTGTCCTTGAATGAAAGGATATTGCGCAGCTGCTTTTCGGGGATATGGGTCTTTTCGTCTATGAGCTGGCTAGGATTTGTCCTGTTGTGATGGCGTACGCAGTCGCATTCAATCATCTGGGAAAAAATCTGGCGGTCAAACTGCTTGTAGAGGATTGAATAGACAATGACCTTTGAGAGGTCCATTATCTCCTGCCGGCGGGAAACAAATTCTGACATTGAAATTTCTATCTTGGAGATATAGTCAACAAGAATCATGTTCTGAATCGACATTGGAGAAAAATGCTCCATGCTGATTCCGTATTCTTCCACATTATCTGCAAGGCGGAAACGCAAGAGTTTTTTCTTGTTACTGATAAAATGAGAAGCACCGTCCTCTGTCAAAACGACCTTTAAGGGCAAGTCCAAAACAAACTTCTTTTCAGCTGCGCTCATCTGGTAAAGAAACTCCTAGATCTAATATTTCACTTTATAATATCGGACGATATTGGCATATGTCTTAGTTTTTTCTATTATATAACAAAGGTCTTGCAATGTAAACTCCAATAATTTAATATATAGGTATGAAAATGAAAGGTTCATGCAAAAAAGCCTGCCTGGTTGCGCTGTTTTTTGCATTTTTTAGCTTGCTGTCCCTTACCGCCCAGACACTGGACAACCTTGATTTCAGTTTAAAAATTTATGATGAGGTTGAACAAAAAGGCTTTACGGTAAGAAAGCAAAACCTTGATGCCGCTGACTCGGGGATTTTTCCGCAGAATCTTATTATTGAAATTCCCTCGCCACAAAAGGCCAAGAATGAAATTGACACGGTAATATTTTCTTTTACCCAGGATTTTTTTTCCAAGGACATTAGCCTTCTCTTGTCTTTTCTTGATGAACTTAGGAATCTGAACCTTAACTACGACTGCATTGTTTTTTTAAGTGCAAACGACAACCAGCTTTTTGTGCGCGGGGACGACGGCCGAGAGCACCACCCCACCGGCTCGGCAGTATATACTTCGTCCATACGAAACGCAGACAACATGTGTGCAATCGTGATAGATGAAAGCAACAGCACATCAACTTCCTTTTTTGCAAAAAAGACTTATTCAATCATACCGGGTGGAAGTTCTGATGTATCCCCTTCATGGCTGGTTAAGTCTCTTTGCGACTCCTGCCAGGAAAACAAGGCAACGCCGTCCATGCCAAAATCTTTTTCCATGCTATACCGCCTTGGCATTGCCCGCGAAACAAGGAGGGTTTCACAGTTCTTTGCGCAGTCAATACCTGCCGCTGGGATAGCGCTTTCCCTGTCGGAAAAGGACTTGAAAATTCTTGTTACCGCTGCAAGGCTTTTGCAAACCCGAAGAAGTTCAATATGGGACAGACACTATTCCGTCTTCCAAGTGGAATCATATACATTCTGGTACGGAGAGGCACTTCTTGCCCTTTTCTTTATGGTATTTGCTTTCGCAACAATATTTACCGTAAGCTTTTCATCTTTTAAGGACACAAGCCGCAACAAGGCCATCTTCAACGACATAAGGAGAAGTGCTTTCCTAGCGTTGGGATATATAATTATAATCGTTGCGGTGCTTATTCTTGTGCAGACAATTTTCTCTTTTGCCGCAAGGAACCCCCTCCTGCTGATGGGAATAAAAATAATAGCAGTCTTTATGGTGCTTGAGATAATATTTATCACCCAGATACGTAAAAATTTCAACACATCGCTTGAAGGCACAGGATTCTTTATGATGTTCCAGTCATCGCTGAACATCTTCATCTTTACCTGGATGGACCTTTCGCTCTTCTTCCTTTTCTTTCAAGAATACATAATTCTGACCTTTGCACGAAAGAGCAGAACGCGGATAAACATGATAATTTTATTCCTGCTCTCGTTAGCCCCCTTCTTAAACCTAACGTTGGATTTTTTACGAGGTGCGAACTATACCAGCCTAAGGATGTTTGCATTCTGCACTGTATTCGGGAACATTCTCTTTGCACTTGCCCTGCTTCCCCTCCTGATGCAGATTTTCAGGATACTTTTGGTGCTGGGAATATTCAATTCCAAAAAGAAAATTTCACGCAAAAAAAATTTTGTATACGCGGCGATAGCGACATCCATAGTCATACTCTTCTTTTCCGGCTTCTACTGGATGATGAGGCGGATAAGATACGGTTCGTCTTCTGGGACTCCGATACGAATGGCATACACCACTGTGGACGGAAGTAATCCCGAGATGGTTCAAGTTTCCTACAGCGAAGACGAATTCATGGAGCTGACAATCTACCACATACTCATTGAATCCAGCGAAAAGGTACTGCGCTATTCGATAAGTCTTGAGGCGGAGGGCTCCATTCCACTCTACGACTGCAACTACGACTACACGATTGAGGCAGACAACAAGGTTTTCTTTGAAATACCTGATTACCCTGCAGGAACAATAGAAATCGTCTATTCAGCCGACAAGGATTTGAACGGTCTTTTAAAGATTAGTGCCTTCATCCAGAACTCAAAAAACTCGGCGGAAGTGCTTCACCAGAAAAAGGAAGTTACAATAAGGAGCTGACGGATGGAAGAAAATTCGCCACTGCCGAAAGTATATTTTCACGTTGACCTTGACGCTTTTTTTGCTTCCGTAGAGCAGCTTGACCATCCCGAATACAGGGGGAAGCCTTTGATTGTTGGGGGAATTCCCGGAGACAGGAGGGCTGTTGTTTCTACGGCATCTTACGAAGCAAGAAAATTCGGGGTGCACTCTGCAATGCCGCTTGCAAGAGCAGTCCAGCTTTGCCCCCTGGGAATTTTTGTCAGGGGGAATTACCAGCGCTACCAGCAAAAGTCACAGGAAGTTATGGATATATTCCAAAATTATTCACCGGAAGTTACCCAGATGTCCATAGACGAGGCTTTCCTTGACCTTACGGGAACATCCGGAATTTTTGGCAGCGCGGAGGAAACTGCAAAAAGGCTAAAAAAGGAAGTGCTGGAAAAAACAGGACTTACGGTAAGCGTTGGAATTGCCAGCACCATGTATGTTGCAAAAATTGCATCGGGGCTAAAAAAACCGGACGGACTTACGATTGTAGAGGACGGAAAGGAAGAAGAATTCATGATGTCGCTTCCGTTGGAAAAACTCTGGGGCTGTGGCAGCAAAACTCAGGAAAGGCTGAAGGCAGCCGGGCTTAGGACTATAAAAGACATTCACTCAAAGACAGAAAACCTTCTTATAAGCATATTCGGAAAGGGAACAGGGAGTTTTTTGTACAATGCAGTCCGTGGGAACAGAGATATGATTTTTGGCGGAGAGGCAAAGAACCATTCAATAAGTTCGGAAAGGACATTTGACTTTGACCTTACCGACAGGACATCTATAGACACTGCCCTAATGGAACTTTGCATGAACGTACTTTACAGGATGCACAAGGAGCACGTAAGGAGTAAAACCGTAGCGCTAAAAATAAGGTATGAGGATTTTACCACTGTTTCTGTTCAGCAGACATCCGAATTTCCAGTAAGCAATGCTGACGACATGTATGAAAGGTGCAAGACGCTCTTTTCAAAAAAATGGAATGCAGGACAGGGAATAAGGCTCTTGGGAGTTGCATGCCAAAATGTTGAGGACAAGAGCATACCGATTCAGGGAAGCCTGTTTGCCTCCACTGACGAAAAAAAAGCAAAGGTTGAAGAAGCCATTTTCGCCATGGAAGACAAACACCCGGAACTAAAAGTGCGAAAAGCCCGGCTTTATTCCAAAGGAGCAAAGTAGCCGCTTTCGTCTTTTCCTGAATGGTTAAGAAGGTATGTCTCTACTTCCAGAGGAATGTACTTCTTTCCGTATTCAGATGACGAGACCGACGTATAGGTAAGCTGATACAAACCTGACGGCAGGTTAATTGCATCCTTGATTACAGGCTCAAGACCTTCCGGCCTGTACACATAATAGCTTGTTCCCGTTGTATTCTGGGTAATGAACTCAACCTCTTCCCCTGCTGGATTCTGTGCAACAAGAACCGTTGAGAAGGAAATTGAATTGTTGTTCATATAGGTCGTGAGGTCCGAAAGGCTATACTTGCTGAATGACTCTGGGGTTACGCTGCCTGCCGTAATATAGATTATCCCCCTCTTCTTTTCCGCATTAATCAGGTCGTTTGCGGCAAGGCGCACTCCAAGGTCAAGCGCTGCAACGTCAGAATAGGGATTCTTGAGGGCTGTAACGGAGAAAGTGTTAAGAGCATCTGGTGAGCCAGTAAACTCCGTAACAGGAACTGAACCTACTGAAACTATCTGAATCTTGCCCTGTCCGTTCATTGCTGCGGCAAGCTCACGCACGGCAGAGTCAACCTGCTCCGCATAGGCCTGCATCTCGAGGGAACGGTCTATAAGAATTGTAAAGTCTGCAAATTCATTATTGTTGGCAGAGCCTGCAAGCTTCATTTCTGAAACGGGTCTCTTGTTTTCCGTAATAAAAAAGTTGTTTTCGTTAAGGCCTACAACCGGCTGCCTCTTGCGGTTTTCTACGCGGACTTCTACAGTTACCTGTGGGTATTTGTCCGATACGACGCGCTCAATCTGGACAAAATATCCGCCGACCAACTCTGACACCTTGGACATTACATAGATGTCGTTGGCCTTAAAGTCCGTAACTATAAGGTTGCCGTTGCGGTCGGGCACTGCGCTTGTCAATGCACCGGGCTTTCCTGTTGTGGCATTTTCGCACACGGCCCCCGACGAACTGTCTATCGTAACTATACGGTTTTTGTCTGCAAGAAGAAGGTAGGAACCTATGTTCCTCATTGTCTCGGGGCGGGCAAATGACTTTTCGTTAACAAGGTTGCCAACAAAGTTTCCTGAGCGGTCAAATTCATAGATTGCGCCCTTTACGCTGTCTGCAACATAGATGAGGTCATTTACGACTGCAATTCCCGTGGGGGACTTGAGTCCGTCAAAGTCTGCTGTCTTTCCGCCAAAGTGAAGCAGGCCGTTTCCTTCCTGGTCAAATACTACAACGCGGTTGTTGCCAAAATCCGTAACATAGATGTTGCCGAATGAATCCTGGGCGAGGTACTGGGGGCCAATGAGTTCACCTTCTCCACGGCCTTTCTTTCCATAATACTTTATGAAGTTTCCGTCCTTGTCCAGAAGGGAAAGCCTGTCGCCTGCAAATTCGCTGAGCAAAAGGTTTCCGTCGTTCAGCCTGAGTATGTCCATTGGGCGGTCAAAGCCGTTTACCGGTCCGCGGCATCTCTTTATTATTACACCGTTAACGTCATAGTGGAGGAGTTCATTTGTTCCGTATGCAACCACCCACATTGTTCCGTCTGCATTGGGAAGGGATGACACCGGCTGGCTGTAGAGCAGGACGTTTCCGTTTACGCGCGGGAAATTTCCGGCCTCAGTGTAATGCTCGGCAAAGGCATAGTCCTGCTGGGTAATGCGGCGGTCACTTACGATTTCTATCCTGTTCTGAAGAAGGATGTCTCCGTAGCCGGCCTCAAAGGCGGAATTCCATGACTGAAGGGCAGCGCCCTCGATTCCTGCCTTGTAGTAGGCCTTTCCAAGCCAATCGAGTATTATGTTTTCACCGGGCATATAATCAAGTGCACGCTCAAATTCAAGGATTGCCTCGCTGTAGGCACCCCGGTAGTAGCTTTGCACCCCCCTGCGGAATTCATCGGCTGCCCATCCGCTAATAGATGATGCTGCTGAAGCAGAGCTGCTGCTGGATGCTGGTGCACCACCTTCGCTTGTCTGTGAAAACAAAAAACCTGTTCCTGCCAATGCGGCAAGCAAAATAATATAAACTGACTTTTTCATTGATCCACCTGTTCCGCTTCATATAAATGCTTAGAAATTACTTCGTTCTGGCTGTCCCTGCTTTTCGCCTGCTCAAGGTACTTCCGTGCCTGGGAATAGAGTCCCATCTTGTAGTAGACCCAACCTATGCTGTCTAGGCAAGCCGCACTGTCAGGGGCAAGGGAAAGGGCCTTTTTGCAATATGAAAGAGCTTTTGCCAAGTCCTTGTTCTGTGAGGCAAGCACGTAACCCAAGCCGTTGAGTGCCGTAGGATTGTTTTCGTCTGCCGCAAGGGCCTTTTCGTAGTAGCTTATGCAAGTTGCAGAGTCCCCCTTTTCCCATGCGCTGTAGGCGAAAGAGGCATAGAGGGATGCAGTCTTGTAACCGGACTTCATAAGGTTGTTGAGTTCAAAATCTGCAAGCTGCTGCCTTCCCGTCATTGAATAAATGATTGCAAGGAGATAGCGGCACTGAAGCAGCCTGTCGTTTTCCGGTGTTTTTTTTGCAGTTCCGCCCTGCCCGTTCTCCGTGGCAGAGTCACCGCCAAAAGCAGTCACAACCTGTTCAAGGTAAATCATTGCGTCGTCGTAGCGTTTGAGCTTTGCATAGCACAGGCCAAGGTAGTACGCAAGGTCAACCGGATCTGCCCCGCTGTCCGGTGGCAAAGAGAGGAAGAATGAAAGTGCGCCTGTATAATTCATGCGGTTATAAAGAGAAATGCCTTCTTCAAGCGCGTCCTGTTCAGCCATTAAATTCTCCTAAAACGACTCTTAGCAAAAAGTCTTTTTACAAAATTCCGTATTCACGGCCGGTTCCGCATAAAGAACAGAAATTGAAACATTGCCATCCGCCACGGCTTTTGCATCGGAAAATTCATCTCCGTAACAACGGACATTCTCTCCGCCAACAAAACAGCTGTAAGTTTTCCCGTCGGCTTCCTTTGTAAGAACCGTATGGTCTCCACAATAGAAGCGGCGGCATGGCTTTGTAAATTTCACGCCTTTGTAGGAATCTATAGAAGGGGCATTGACATTGATAAAATATTCATAGTTCATCCCCTCATCTATATTTCGGATTTTTCCGCACAAGACTAAAAGGTTTTTGAGATTTTTAAGGGCAAATTCTGCCAAAGAGGCGTAATTATATTCAGAATCTGCGGCAGAACCGGAACTTTCGAAGGGATTTTTGTCAACGCTCAGGGCAATTCCGGGAATTCCTGTAAGGGAAGCCTGCCTGGCAGCCCCGCAAGTGCCCGAATAAACTGCATCAGTTCCAAGGTTGTAGCCCCTGTTTATGCCGGAAATAACTGCATCTGGCCTTGAGGGAAGGTATCCGCCTGTAAAAGCGGAAAGTACGCAGTCCACGGGTGTCCCGTCAAGCGCAAAATCCTTGTCCGAGCGCCGCTCAAGATAAAGGTTCTGCAGCATGTTCAAGGATGAAGAGGCTCCAGATTTGTTGCGGAGGGGGGCGACGATCCACACTTCATGCTCCCTCCTAAGGACGTAGGCAAGCGTCTGTATTCCGGGGGCATCTATTCCGTCATCATTGGTAAGAAGCAGTTTCATATAAGACGCACACCCTTTGCCGGCTTTACCACGTAGAATTCAGGCTTGAACCTGAATATGCGCTCGTATTCGGCAAGCTTTTCCTTGTAGCCCTCGAGGTCGCACTTGCGGAGAATCGTATAGGTGCAGCGTCCGAACCCCTTGCCTGTAATGCGGCCGCAGTTTACAGGGTTGCGGAGGTCGTCAGGGCTTTCGTCAAGCTCCTGCACGCGCTTTAGGAGCCAGTCTATCTCCGGGCAGGAAATGTCGTAGAGGTCGCGCATGTCCTCGTGGCTGTGGTTTACAGCACGGGCAAAAGAGGCAAAATCCTCCTTTCGAAGGGCAGCCTCGCACTTGAGGATGTTCTTGTGCTCATTCATGACGCATACAAGGTGGCGGCGCAGGTCTTCGTTAACCACGGAAAGAACCTCGTTCACCTCTGGGCCGTTGTCCGCATAATACCAGCCTCCGTAGACATTCGTCCTCCTCTCCTTCAGCTCTCCTAGAAGAAGGACGTTCTCCGGCTGGAAAAGGCTTTCCTCGTTCCAGGTGGTGATTCTGGGCACTCGGGCATCGGTAAGAACTACAATCTTGTCCTTGAACTTGAATGGCACTATGTCAAAGGTGTTCTTGGCATAATCCGTAAGAACAAGTGAATTTTCCTTTGAATGTATTACCGTAAAGTTGTCCGCCTTGAAGCCTGCGTTGCCGTAGAACTGCATGTTTGCCCTCTCCAGGACGCGCATAATCTCTTCCAGTGGGCACTTGAAGCGGTGGAGCTCCTTTATTGCCCATGCAGAGGCTATCTTTACGGCATTCGTTATTCCAAAGCCTGCGGAAGGCAGTATCTCTGAATAGACGGTAAAGTTCATTCCTGAGCATTCAAAACCGCTTGCCCCGAAACCGTAGATGACGGATTTTATCGCATTCGCCCACTTGTCCTCTTTCTTGTACTTTAGGGAGGAAAGGGTCGAGCGCTTCTTTTCCTTTAGCTGAACAAAGTTAAAGCGCAAATTTGTGTCGCTCCTCTTTGACACGCCTATGTAAACTGGAAGGTTTACTGCCATGGAAAGTGTCTTGTCCTTAAAAAACCACGTATGCTCGCCTAGGAGATGTACCCGTCCAGGAGCACAGGCCATTACGTCAGGCTTTTCGCCATATTCATCTTTATGAGCTTCTACTAATTGTTCCATTACTATCCCCGGACATTTTTTATAATTCAGCAACAGGGCATTATTATGATAAACAGACTTTGACTGTTGCCATTTTATTTACAAGATAATAGAATAATATAATGATTTGCATAATTTTACAAGTTTTTTACGCAATTTTTTCTGGAATCATGGAAGCGGCCGCTATTTCCAACGAACTATGCAGCTTTGGCTCCCCTTTTCTGGCGCTTTTTTGCCTTGTTCCGCTCTACACCGCTCTTTTTAGGGCAAAATCATATCTTGAGTCCTTCCTTGTGGCAGCCCTGCAAATACTTACGGTCCACGTAACTTCAAGCTTGTGGCTTGCAAACTTCCACGGATACGCGGTCTTTACGCTGGGGGCAAGCGCTATTGGAACCGCATTCGAGGGTGGAATATGCGCAGGAGTCTTCATGCACGGCCTTGTAAGCCTCACTGAAAGCAGGAAGGCACGTCTCTTGGAAGAGGGAGGCTCCCTTGGCATAGAGGCATACGGCAGGACAAGCGTACTCACGGGGCGTTTCTTGCGCTTTGCAAGGCAGTACCTTGTGGCGGGAAGAATTCTGTTCTTTACCTTCATCTGGGTCTTCTGGGAATGGCTAAAGTCTACGGGAGACATGGCATACCCCTGGGGAACCATTTTTATGGCAGCCTACAGGTGGAAGATATTCACACAGATTGCGGACATAACAGGGGTTTGGGGGATAACCTTTATCTGGGCGCTCGTAAATGCTCTTTTTGCAGAGGGGCTCAGGCTTCTTTCCATACTGGACAAGTCGCAGAACCAAGCCCAGCTTGCCTACTCATACAGGAAGACAGCCATATTTACGGCAATTGTCTGGGCATCATGCGGGATTTACGGCCTGGGCCAGTATTTCATGCCTAGGAAAACTGAAAAATTCCTTAACACAATCGTCGTTCAGCAGAACATTGACCCTTGGGAAGCGGGTGACAGGGTTTCCATACCGGTCTCAAAGCGGCTTACGGAAAGGGAATTCAACAGGATGAAGGATGAAGGGATAAAGCCTGACCTTGTGGTATGGAGCGAGGGGGTGCTTGACCATTCATTCCCCGCAGGAAGGAACTTCTACAAGGTATTCCCGGAGGAAGAAAGCCTGTGCGACTTTATTGCAAGGCTTGACACCCCATTCCTAATAGGCGGTGGGGCAAAGCTCAACGCTTCAAGGAAAAAGTTTTCAAACAGCGCAATTCTTTTTGACGGCAACGGAAACTATTCGGGCTTCTACTCCAAAAAGCACCTGGTTCCTTTTGCAGAGCAGATTCCCTATGCAGAAAACCCACTGATGCGCTTTATTACGGAGGACCTTGTTAAGCTTCCCGGCTCACTTACAAGGGGGGCTGAATTCACACTGTTCACAATACCGCTCAATTCAGTAGAAAACTGGAGCGAGCCAATTGAATTCAACATGGAGCCATATTCCTACATCTCCCTGGACGAGGGCGGAAACTTCAATCCCGAGGCAACGGAAAAATACATACGGACTCTGGGCAAAAACCCTCAGGAATTCGTCTCTTTTACCACCCCAATCTGCTTTGAGGACGCATTCACAGACGTCTGCCGCCCACTGTTCAACATGGGAAGCGAAATTTTCATCAATATAACAAACGATTCCTGGTCGCGCATGGAATCCGCAGAATACCAGCATTTCATCGTGGCAAGCTACCTTGCAATCGAATACAGGACCACCCTGCTCCGCTGTGCAAATTCCGGATACTCAGTTCTTGTAGACCCCGCAGGACGCATTCTTAAAGACCTTCCGCTTTTTAAGGAAGACGCAATGGGCATACAGGTACCGATTTACAGGCACAAAGCCACAATCTATTCAAAATACGGCGACATTCTTGTTCACTCCATACTGATTTTCCTTGCACTGATGCTTGCACTTTGCATACTTTACGTGAATTTTGGAGGGGAAAAGGCAGGCTGCATCCAGCATGAATTTGAGGCTGGCGGTGAAAAACCAGAGCATCCTAGGCATACAGCTGAATACAGTGCTGAAAATCCGGCGGAAAGGCTTGCAATGCTTTCAAAGACGGAGGCAAAATCCGTAAAAAGGGCAAAAGGCGAAGGCACAGCGGAAAAAACATCCGGCAGCAGGCGGAATGCGGCTAAAAGCTCCGTCAAAAGCACTGAATCCCAAAGCAAAAAGAGGACCTTAGCGGAAAAAACGCCCCGAAAGCAGAAAAATGAAGGGGGAACAAAAGGAAATGCAGGCGCAGCAAGGAAATCCGCAAAAGAAAGAGCGGGCATGGCTTCTGCGGAAAAGGAAACTTTCTCTGTAAAGAAAGCTTCCCCGGCAAAAAAGCCGTCTCCTGCGAAAAAGGCATCCACTGTAAAAAAACAGGTAAAACCGGCAAAATCAGGCAAGGGCTCAAAATAACAGGACTAATAAGGAATTTTATATGAAAAAGAACGTAAAGCGAAAGACACTGCGCTCTCTGGCAACCCTGGCAGCGGCGGCAGCAATATGCTTGGCATCCATTGCGGGACGATCACTCATGCCGCTAAGCCCTGTACCCTTTGCAATCCAGAACATGCTTTGCATATTGGCGGCATGCATCCTTGGCGGCGCACAGGGGGCCGGGGCTACGGGGCTATTCATACTGGCAGGGGGGCTTGGGCTACCTGTCTTTGCGCTCGGAAATGGCGGAATCGAGCACCTTACGGGCCTTTCCGGCGGCTACATACTGGGCTATTTTATTGCGGCGGCAGTCTCGGGGCTTATAGCAGGCTCACCTTTCACCTTTGAAAAGAAATTCAGCATAAAGAACTGGCTAAGGATTCTTTGCGCGGCACTTGCAGGATACGCGGTAGTCTACATTCCGGGGCTAATCTGGCTAAGGCACTGCATACTTTTAAACCCGGAGAGCACCTTCCACGCACTGCTAAAGGGACAGCCAGCCGGTGAACAGTTCTCAAACCTCATGCAAATAGGGCTTCTCCCCTTCATTTACTACGACATCCTCAAACTGACGGTCACGGTACCAGTAAGCGCCCTTGTAAGGCCCTTTGCTGCAAAAATACTGTACGGCTCAGACGAGGAAGAGGCAGCCGAGCTCATTGAGTCGCTAAAGAAGAAAAAGGCTTTTTTTGACGCCATCCACATGCCCAAGAGGCAAAAAAAACACTAGTATTCGGTATAGAATACAAAAAACTTTAGTAAATTCTCATAAATTCACTAGAATTTTCGAAATTCACCCTTGCCCCCGCCTTGCCAGAGGTGTAAAATATAAAAAATTGCAAGAGGTAAAAAACAATGCGCTGCCCTTTATGCGGAAGCCTTGACGACAAGGTGATTGAATCCAGGACAATGGCCAACGGAGAAAGCATCCGCCGCCGCCGAGAGTGCAATGAGTGCCACTACCGGTTCACAAGCTATGAGCGTATAGAAGAAAAACCCTTCATGGTAATCAAGAGGGACGACAGGCGTGAACCCTTTGACAGGGACAAACTGTCGCGCGGAATCGAGCATGCCCTGGAAAAGCGCCCGGTCGCTACAAGCTTCATTGACCAGCTCGTCACGGAAATAGAGGACGAGGCATACGCAAAGGGAAAGGTCAGCAGGGAAATTGCCACTTCTGAACTCGGCGAAATTGTGCTCAAAAGGCTCAACGACGTGGACAAGGTGGCATACATACGTTTTGCAAGCGTTTACAAGCACTTCAACAACTTGGAAGAATTCATTACTGAAGTAAAAAAAGTCGGGGGGGATTCAAATTGAATCATTTGGATGGCGCAGACTCGGCCCAAAGCGTATTTCCTGAATGGAAAAGCTTCCTTGGCACGAGTTCTGATGAAGAAGCAAAAAGTTTTCTTAAAAAAGTCGTAAAAAGGTCTGGCGAAATAGAAAACTATGACCGCAAAAAGATAGAAAAGGCAGTGGGAAAGGCAGTCCAGGCAGTAGAAAAGATTGCAAACCCAGAAAAGGCAGAAAGGCTTACCGATGCAGTTGAAGAGCAGCTCCGCCTCTTGCTTGCAGGAAGAAGGGCACATTCCATTCCCGCAATTGAGGAAATTCAGGACGTTGTCGAGACGGTCCTTATCCAGAGCGGAGAGGTAGAGATTGCAAAGGCCTACATCCTTTACAGGGCCAAGCACGAGGCCATGCGCGACGCAAAGAAGCTTGCCGTAGACATAAACAAGACCATGGACGGCTACCTTAGCCAAAGCGACTGGCGCGTGCACGAAAACGCAAACATAAACTTCTCCCTTGGCGGCCTTATACTGCACAATTCGGGAACAATAACCGCAAACTACTGGCTTAGGAACATATACCCCAAGGAAATTGCCGATGCCCACATCAACTGCGCCTTCCACATCCACGACCTTTCCATGTTCAGCGGATACTGCGCGGGATGGAGCCTAAGGCAGCTCATAAAGGAAGGTCTTGGCGGCGTAAAGGAAAAAATCACTTGCGCACCGGCAGCCCACCTTTCAACCCTCGTAAACCAGATGGTGAATTTTCTGGGAATCCTGCAGAATGAATGGGCCGGAGCACAGGCATTCTCATCATTTGACACCTACCTTGCCCCCTTTGTAAGGGCCGACTCCCTTTCGGAAAAGGAAGTAAGGCAATGCATACAGAGCTTCATCTTCGGAGTGAATACGCCAAGCCGCTGGGGAAGCCAGGCACCCTTCACCAACATAACGCTGGACTGGACATGCCCGGAAGACCTTCGCAACCAGAAAGCCGTAGTTGCGGGTAAGGAAACGGACTTTACATACGGTGACTGCCAGAAGGAAATGGACGTAATAAACAAGGTCTTTATAGAGCTTATGCTAAAGGGAGACGATGCCGGACGCGGATTTGCCTACCCCATCCCAACCTACAACATAACCAAGGACTTTGACTGGGAAAATCCCAACTGCGCACTTCTCTTCCAGATGACATCGCAGTACGGAACGCCATACTTCCAGAATTTCATCAACTCAGACCTTAACCCGTCGGACGTACGCTCAATGTGCTGCCGCCTAAGGCTGGACAAGCGCGAGCTAAAGAAAAGGGGCGGAGGACTGTTCGGTTCTGATGAATTCACAGGAAGCCTGGGAGTTGTAACCATAAACCTGCCCCAGATAGGCTTCCTTGCAAAATCGGCACAAAACCCTAGCGGGGAATTCTACAGAAGGCTTGACCACCTGATGGATCTTGCCCGCGACAGCCTGCAGATAAAGCGCAAGGTCATACAAAAGCTTCTGGACGGGGGGCTCTTCCCCTACACCAGGCGCTACCTTAAGACACTGGACAACCACTTCAACACCATAGGCCTCTGCGGCATGAACGAATGCTGCCTTAACTTGCTGGGAAAGGACATAACCACAAGCGAAGGAAAGGACTTTGCATGCAAGGTTCTTGACCACATGAGGGAACGCATGGCCGACTACCAGGAAAAGACGGGGGAACTCTTCAACCTGGAGGCAACGCCGGCAGAAAGTACCAGCTACCGCCTAGCCCGCCACGACAAGGAAAACTTCCCCGGAATCATAACAAGCGGAAAGGACGACCCCTTCTACACAAACAGTTCGCAGCTGCCTGTTGACTTTACAAGCGACATCTTTGAAGCCCTTGACCATCAGGAAGCCCTTCAGACACGCTACACCGGAGGAACGGTATTCCACATCTTCGTAGGCGAACAAGTAAAGGACTGGAGGGCCTGCAAGGAACTAATAAAAACGGTCTTTACAAACTACCGCATTCCATATATAACTGTAAGCCCTGTTTACTCAGTGTGCAAAAAACACGGCTACATACCCGGCGAGCATTTTGAATGTCCAAAGTGCAAGGCGGAAAAGGAAGCGGCCCTAAGGCAAAAGCTTGCCCTGCTGCAGACGCAAAAGCAGGAACTTATTCAAAAGCAAAAGCTTGCCTAAAAAGCAAAAAAAGGAACAAAATCAAGGTTTAAGGAATAACAGGGAGGAAAAAAGTATGTCAGAAAAGACTTTGCAGGAAATTGAAAAGGAAATTGCAGAAACACAGGCAGAACTTGCCAACGTCCACGGAGACGACTGCGAAGTGTACGCAAGGATTGTAGGATACTACCGCGCAGTCCGCAACTGGAACAAGGGCAAAAAAGACGAGTACAAGCTAAGGAAACTCTTTTCCATAAACGAATCTCCCGCACAGGATGAAAAAGAAAATGCAGAAGCAGAAAGCCAAAACACAGAGCCAAAAGAAGCTTATATTGCAGAAGATTCAGCACAGACAGCCCCACTCTTTCCCAAGCACGAAGAAATTGCCTACTACGAGCTCTACACAAGGGAAAGCTGCCCAAACTGCCCCGCAGTAAAGAACTACATGGACAAGCTAAGCCTTGAAGGCCACAGCATAAACGTAGACACAAAGGACGGCCTTGACAGTGCCGCAGCAAGAGGAGTGCTCGCAACACCAACAGTAATCTTCTACAACACGATGAACACAGAACTATTCCGCGCCCACAACACACAGGAACTCCAAGACCTTCTTGAACCCCTTAGCACGGCAGAAATTGCCTGAAGGCCATGCCCCCTGTAACAGAAGAAAAGACCGCCGTACTCCGAAAGACTTCGCTCGTGGACTTTCCCCCGCATTTGTCTGCAGCGGTCTTTTTTAGGGGATGCAACCTGCGCTGCCCCTATTGCTACAACACAGACCTTGTACTCAATCATGACTTTGAAGGATTAGTCTCCGCCAAGGAAATAATCTCCCACCTGGAAAAAAGAAGGAATGTTCTTACGGGGCTTGCACTTTCTGGAGGAGAAGCACTCCTTAACCCGGCAACAGAAGCAGTAGTAAGGGCTGCAAAATCCCTGGGCTACAAAATAAAGCTGGACACCAACGGAAGCTGCCCCGCCCAGCTTGAAAGGTTTCTAAAAGACCAGGCACTTTCCCCTGACTACCTTGCAATGGACATAAAGACTTCCCCCAAAAAACTTTGGATGCTTATGGGAGTCCCAGAAAATGAAGAAGAGCAAAAAGAAAAATTCAACAGCCTGCTGGATAAAAACATAAGGAAAAGCATAGAACTAATTTCAGAAATGCCGGCTCAAAACAGGGAGTGGAGAACGGTATTGGTTCCCCCGCTTGCCAACCGGGAAGACATTGCCCAAATGTCCGCCATGCTCCCAAAAGACGCGGTATGGTACCTTACCACCTTTGCACCCCAGCACTGCCTTAACCCTGCCTACCAGAGAATTGCCCCCTACAGCCCCGAGCAGGAAGAAGAACTTTTAAAAGAAGCCCAAAAGACAATACCGGGAGCCTCTTTGCGCTAGGAGTTTTGCAGATTTTCCATCAAAGAGTGTAGTGTATATTTTAAAGTGATGCAATTGGACAGCCTTCCATTCTAGCCCATCTTAGAACCGCATTTAATCTTTGCAGGTAGCCTTTTTCACCAGGCTCTTTTAGCCAATCAATTGTGTCCATGTCAATTCTTGCAGAAACAGGCTGTTTTCTTGGACGCCAGTTTTTTGGGTAAAGCTCCTTTGCCTGCTCTGAGGTTAATTCCGGAATATCAGAAAAATCTATAGGTCTTTTTTTAAGTTCAGCTATTTCTTTAGCTGTTAATGTTTTTGCAGAACTCATTGTAAACCTCCTCTTCTTTAGGTGATGCAAGCCGGGCAGAAATTATTCTGATTCTATTGTTTTCTGTATATGAAGTTGCAACGATTACAACTCCTTGTATACAACCCAAGCCAAAATAACGGTCTTCGTTTATTGTTGAATGCAACTTATCATAACGCTCAAAAAAGAACGGGTCATCAAAAACCGGCAGTATCTGTTCAAACGAAAGCCCATGCTTTGCCTTATTTATTTCGTTTTTTTCAGAATCCCATTCAAATCTGTTGTCATCGCTAATTTCTGTCATTCACCCCTCATACAATATTGTATATACATATATGTAATATGTCAACACAGAAACGCACTAATTTTAGCAAATTAAGAAACCTCTATAGCCCCTTCTGTTTTCCCCCAACAAATACCTATTTG
>DJYC01000099.1 GCA_002448445.1 Treponema sp. UBA6988 | reverse complement strand
TCCATGTTGTCAATTGGTAGAAAAAAGTTGTCATAACTTTTCATTCTTAATGCCTCCTGATTGCATTTAGTGTTCTACATATAAGGATGCAAAATATTTTGTAAAGTTATGGGCGGGGTAAAAATTTATTTGAAAATTTCAATTACTTTTAAAAACCAAGTCTTGGAAGGTTTTGCTTCTGGCATGTGCGAATACAGGTAATTTACTTTTGCGCGGACTTCGCCGTCAAAGCGATAATCTTTTTCTTTATAGTCAAGGCGGGACATTGTCTTTTTCATCAGTGACTTATTTTTTTCATGTGATTCCCTAAAGTTAATCCAGGCGGTACAGTTGCAGGGGTTTTTTGCATCAATAAGATTGCAGTGATCGGCAAAGAAGGAATCCAAATTCATCCTTGCCCTGAACAAAAGTCCTTTGAGCGTATTTGGTGAAACTTCAAGAAGCTCTGCCACGTAATCCGCATTCATTCCAAACATGTCCACAAGAGAAAAAGCAATGCGCTGTTTTAGGGTAAGTTTTCTTACCATTGCCATAAAGCAGCCGTTCTGTAAATTTTTTAATTCATCCGCAACAATAACTTCTTCCTCTGCTTGAGGAAGCGGTTGAGCAATTATTTTTCCGGCAGATTCTGCTTCTTCCAGCTCAATGGAACTTTCTTCTGCAGCACCGCTTTTCCGCATGAACATAAGAAAATGCCTGTAGCAAATTGACGTAAGCCACTTCTTAATGGCCTTTGCATCCCTAATCTGGTTTTTCTTTTCAAATGCAGTCAGAAAGGTCTGCTGCGTCAAGTCTTCCGCATTGTCTGGATGGCAAGACAGTTTTAGCGCAAAATTGTATATGTAAAGATAGTTCTCTTTGAAAATGTCCTCAAAATTCATTTTGCTGCTTTAGTTTATTCAACACAATATCTTGCCCTGCTGGTTGGTGTTTCAAAGACGTCGATTGCAAAAAGCCTTGCGCTTCCTTCGTCTCCCTTGCCCTTTAGCTCTGGAAGAAGACTTGTTATGCGGTTAAAAATCCATGTGGCTATCCGCTCCGCACTGGGGTTCATCTTAAAAACTTCCATGTCGTTCAAATTGGTGTGGTCAAGCTCATTGCAAACATCCCGGAGCGTTTTCTTTAGGATTCCAAAGTCCAAAAGCATGCCGCCTTCGTCAAGCTGCGTGCCCCGGACATGGGCATAAACCTTGTAGTTGTGCCCGTGAAGGTTTTCGCACTTGCCGTGATAGTCCTGCAAAAAATGAGCCGCGCTAAATTCTGCCTCCACGCGCACTTGGTAAGAATGTCTTTCTTCCATTTGTTTCTCCTTAGCTATAGGTTCTCTTGCCCCTTATATTGCCCCTTCGTACACAAGTCCCTGCTCGCCGTCTACAGTTACAGAAAGATCGTTTTCCAGCTTGAGTGCACCCGGTACGTCCAAAATCCAAACCAGACGCTTGTTTATAAACGAAAGTTCCTGCGCGCTAATGTCGCTGCCACCTTCAGAGATAACGCCCTCTGCAATGCGCAAAAGGGGAAGGGCTGCTTCCGTAATTCGCTTTAGCACCATAATGGTGTTGTGCTGCACGTTGATTTTTTCTCCGCGTTCCAAAAATGAATCTACGTGCACTATGCGGCCAAAAGCCCTTTTACATTCTTTGGACGCAAATCCAAACCGCGTTCCTCTTGCAAGAACGTTTCCCACGATAAGCACTTTGATTGTGTTCGCCATAAGGGGACTGCTAAGCGGAATGCCCGCGCACAAAACAACCTTGTCGCTAAGGTGGACCGCCCCTTTTTCAAGAGCCATCTTTACCGCATTCTGAATCATCGTCTCCGAGTCGTCTGCAAGGTCGCAAAGACAGGGAATTACCCCCCACTGAATCATCAGCTGCCTTGCCACCCGCTTTTCCGGTGTTACCGCAATAACCGTCTGCTCCGGTCGGTAGCTTCCTATCATGCGGGCAGTGTTTCCGTGCAGGGTTGGAATAAGAATTGCGTTTGCCTGAATGTTTCGCGCAAGCTTGTAGGCACTGTGAGTAACCGCGTGCCCCACTTCAAGACCCGGCCTGTAGGAGCTGTCTATGAACTTCATCCTTGAGCGGTATTCAGAAGAATTTTCCGTGGTGGTTGTAATAAGTGCCATAGTCTTTACAGCTTCCACCGGATATTTTCCGTTTGCAGTTTCACCGGAAAGCATAACCGCATCAGTTCCGTCAAAAACTGCATTGCTAACGTCGGTCAGTTCTGCGCGTGTAGGCCTGGGGTTTACAATCATTGAATCAAGCATCTGTGTTGCAGTTATTACAGGCTTTCCGGCATCACGGCAGGCAGAAATTATGTGCTTCTGGGCAAGTGGAATGCGCTCAACCGGCAGCTGAACGCCAAGGTCGCCTCTTGCAACCATTATTCCGTCCGCTTCCTTTAATATAGAAGAAATATTGTTCACCCCTTCTTCGTTTTCAATTTTTGCAATAACCTTTGCAGATGAGCCAAGGCCTTTAAGGTAGTCCTTAATCTGGACAATTTCCTCCGCAAAGCTAACAAAGCTTGCCGCCACAAAATCAATGTCCATCTCTGCGCCAAACTTAAGGTCCGCCTTGTCCTTTTCGCTCATGATGGGAAGCCCCGCATGCACGCCAATAAGGTTCACGTTTTTGTTAGAGCTTATTTTTGCCGAGTTTGCCGCAGTACAGATAATTTTTTCGCCATTAAGACTTTTTACGTCCAGCTCCAAAAGTCCGTCTGCCACAAGCACGCGCATACCGCTCTTTAGCTTCTTAGCCGCGTCCTTCCAGGAAAGCGATATGTGATTGGGAGTACATTCTGATTCGTCAGAGACAAGTTCAACGGTGCTGCCAGCTTCTATTTGAATCTCTGCATTGCCGGCCGTCTTACCGGTGCGGATTTCTGGCCCCTTTGTATCAAGCATTATGGCAACCGGCGTGTTAAGTTCCTCGCTAATCCGCTTTACCCGCTCCATGGCCTCCTTGTGCCATTCATAAGTTCCGTGCGAAAAATTAAAACGTGCAATATTCATACCCGCAAAAATCATGCTGCGGATTGTTTCGTCCTTGTTGCAAGCCGGCCCGATAGAACAGACTATCTTTGTTTTTCTGATATTCATTATTTTTTACTCCCAAAAGTGGCAGGTCTTACTATACCGAAAAACTTAAAGATTTGCAATCTTAAGGATTTTTTGAATTTTTCTCTTCTGGACGGAACTGCCTTTGCTCTGCCATTCACTCATAAACTAAAATCGACATAAATGCCATTTGTTTACGGGCTTTCCGGGGTTCCGGCTTTCGCCTTCATTGCTTTGCAACGGCTTCGCCGCCCCTCCAATCCCGCGTAGCAGGCCAGTCCGGCTCTGCAAACAGTCTTAATTTTTTTTGCCTTCAGTTTTTCGCTTTTAGACCGCCCAGCCTGTCCGCAGACTTTTCCCAGGGAAGGGCATGGTACCATCTTTCACGCCTTTCACCGCTCCATTTTTTGTGCAAAAGCCTGTCCATCAAGTTGCCAGTTATGGAAGGAAGCCCTATCACAAGCAGGTAAAATGGCCCCAGCACAAGAGACTGCCTCTGGTGTCCGCTTTCGTGCAAAAGACTTGCCTTGTCCGCCACAGCTGCATCGGCAATAATAAAGCTTCCAAGAGAAATTGCGCAGTACTTCATAAAAGGCCCGGGCTTTTTTGCCTCATAGTAACTTATTCCAAACTCTTGCCTCTTCTTTGCCCTCTCAACAAAGCAAAGGATAAGCCCCAAAAGATTCTGCGGCAGCTGCCAGATAAAAAGAATTGGTTTTAGAAAAAACATCCCTACGATTCTAACCTAAAGCCGCATTTTTTTCCACATTCCCCCTTCTTCAAAATCTATTATTTCCCGTATTTCCATTTGCCAAATCACATAAACAGGTATATAATAGTAGATATTTTATTGCATCAAACGTAGGAAGAAAAATTGGCTATTACTGAATACTTGGAAAAGAACCGTAAGCTTTACGGAGATGAAGTTGCTCTTGTGGAAGTGAACCCGGAGCAGGAAGACACACGCAAAATTACCTGGAAGGAATACTCGCTTATCCAGAGCACGGACAAAACCTTCTACCGCCGCGAAATTACTTGGCGCGTCTTTGACGAAAAGGCCAACCGCATGGCAAACATGCTTCTTGCACGCGGGGTAAAGAGGGGAGACAAGGTTGCAATCCTTATGATGAACTGCCTTGAATGGCTGCCTGTCTATTTTGGAATCCTAAAGGCCGGGGCTATTGCAGTTCCGTTGAACTTCCGCTACACCGCGGACGAAATCCTCTATTGCTGCAACCTTGCGGACGTAGACATACTTGTCTTTGGGCCGGAATTTATTGGCCGCATTGAATCCGTGGAAGAAAAAATCAGCAAGAACCGCCTCTTGATTTATGTTGGCGAAGGCTGCCCAACATTCGCAGAAAGCTACCGCGAGCTTGTTGCGGACTACCCCAGCAAGGCACCCGGAATAGAGCTAAAGGAAAGCGACGATGCCGCAATTTATTTTTCTAGCGGAACAACAGGCTTCCCCAAGGCCATTCTGCACACCCACCAGAGCCTAAGCCATGCCGCCTTAGTTGAACAGAAGCACCATTCCACCAGCCGCAGTGACTGCTTCCTTTGCATACCTCCGCTCTACCACACAGGAGCCAAGATGCACTGGTTCGGCTCGCTCGTTTCCGGCAGCAGGGCAGTCTTGCTAAAAGGCACAAAACCAGAATACATCCTTGGAACCGTAAGCCGCGAAAAATGCACAATCGTATGGCTTTTGGTACCGTGGGCACAGGACATACTGGATGCGCTGGACAGGGGCGACGTAAAAATCGGCGACTATTCCCTTGAACAGTGGAGACTCATGCACATAGGCGCACAGCCAGTTCCTCCATCCCTCATCAAGCACTGGCTTGAATACTTCCCCGGCCACCAGTACGACACCAACTACGGCCTTTCGGAAAGCATTGGCCCGGGCTGCGTACACCTGGGAGTGGAAAACACCCGCAAGGTCGGAGCAATCGGAGTTCCTGGATTTGGTTGGGAATGCAAGATTGTGGACGCAGAGACCGGCAAAGAAGTGGAAAAGGGCAAGGCTGGAATCCTCTACGTAAAGGGCCCCGGCGTAATGAAGGAATACTACAACGACCCGGAAGCAACAAAGGCTGTGCTTCACGACGGCTGGCTTGACACTGGAGACGTTGCCCAGCAGGACGAAGAAGGCTTCTATTATCTGGTAGACCGCGCAAAAGACGTAATTGTTTCCGGCGGCGAAAACCTTTACCCTGTCCAGATAGAAGACTTCCTGCGCAAGAACGACAAAATCCACGACGTAGCCGTAATCGGTCTGCCGGACAAGCGCCTTGGCGAAATTGCCGGTGCCGTTATCCAGCTAAAAGAAGGCATGACCGCCACCGAAGACGAAATCAACGAGTTCTGCAAGGAACTTCCCCGCTACAAAAGGCCGCGCAAAATCATCTTTGCCCCCGTACCGCGGAACCCCACCGGCAAAATCGAAAAGCCCAAGCTCCGCAAAATGTACGGCGAGGAATACCTGGTTGCCTTTGAAAACAAGGGCTAGGGCAAGAAAAGGATTGCCGTCATCCCCGAATTACGCTTGGCAGGCTAAGCGGACGTTCGGGGTGGCTTGTGGAAAACTTACTTGCAAGTTCCCTCTAAGAAAAAGTGAAGTTAGCTAAGCGCCACAAAATCCTCAAAAAGTTGCAAGGAACTCTGCCACCAGCGTTTTGTTTGTTCTATTTCTAGTTCTTTGTAGACGCTTGATTTGTAAAACTTTAGCAAAGCATTTTTTACGTTGGACTTTTCTTCCTCTGAAATGAGCATTATGGTTCTTGCAATTTTTCCTGGTAAAATGCTTCTTAGGTTTTCTTGCGTTACCTGCGTCATACAGTGATGCTCCTTGAGAAATTAAGATATGCTTTGGTACAGCTTCATGCTCTTTTTTCCTTTTCTGCTATAAAATTATGTAGTAGCGGAATTATATATTCACGTCCCTGTGAATGCAGTGCATCATAATTTTTGAAGAGGTAGTCGATTATTCCGTTCTGTGATGCCATTATAGAACAAAATTGGCTTTTGAGCAGTTTTTTTATAGCCGGTTACTTCCAATCTTCCTTGCCAAAACGTAAAAAGCCACGGAGGGCGGCTTAGCAGCATGCAGAAGCTTTAGCTTCTGCAATCCCCAAAAAAATCCAAGGAGGGATTTTTTTGGGGCAAGGCCTACGCCGCCGTGGAGGGGCGCGCAGCGTTGCCGCAAGGCAATGACCGTTAGGGAACCCCGGAAGGGCGGTGACGCAAAGGGACGGGCGGTCGAGTTAGTCAAGGAATAAAATGGTAGAGCCGCTAAAAGTACCGTCCAGAAAATCACCGTACAAAAATCAATAATCATTCCTCTTATTGCCCTGTATTTAAAAATGAGTTATACTGGATGCATTAAATAGAAAAGTTTTATCTGAGGGGAATATAAAAAATGAATGTTGTCTTAATTTACGGTGGCCGTTCCGGTGAACATGAAATTTCTTTGACAAGCTGTGCGGCTGTTGCGCGCAATATTTCTTCTGCCCACAATGTTACGATGATTTCTCTTTCCAAAGACGGAAAGTGGTATTTGGAGCCAAATGCTTTTGAGGAAATCCGCAAGAACCCGGAGGCAAAGCTTTGCGTTCACGCTGATGAGGCTATGCGGGTTAGCGTTGTGCCGGGTGGCGGTAAGAGCGGGGCATTTTTTGCTAACGGAAAGTATATTGCGGCAGACGTGGTTTTTCCGGTTCTTCACGGGACATACGGTGAGGACGGTACCATTCAGGGGCTTTTGCAGATGGCAGGTCTTCCTTTTGTTGGCTGCGGTGTTTTTTCTTCTGCGGCTACGATGGACAAAATCCAGACAAAGATTATCTGGGAGCATGCGGGGCTTCCGGTTGTCCCCTATATGTGTATAAGCCGTTCTGATGTTAACGACAGCAAGCGCTACGATGCCCTTGTTCAAAAGGCTGTGGACACTCTTAAGTTCCCGCTTTTTGTAAAGCCATGCTCGGCAGGTTCAAGCGACGGTGCTTCCAAGGCCAACAATGCCAAGGAGCTTTCTTTTGCGCTTATGGAGGCCTTTGGCTGGGACAACAAGGTTCTTATAGAAAAGGCGATTGACGCGAGGGAAGTTGAATGCTCCGTTACGGGTAATTCCGTTACCGCATCTTTTTCCAACGAAAAGACCTTGCTAAAGACTTACGGTCCGGGAGAAATTGTTCCCAAGCACGACTTTTACGACTACGATGCAAAGTACAATGACCCCGACGGTGCAGAGCTTAAGATTCCAGCCTTGCTTGAAAAAGACCAGCTTGAATACATCCGCGAGACCGCAAAAAAGGCCTACAAGGCAGTGGATGCATCCGGTCTTAGCCGCGTGGACTTCTTTATTGACCGCAGGGACGGAAAGATTTACCTTAACGAGATTAACACGATTCCTGGTTTTACGAGCATAAGCATGTTCCCCAAGATGTGTGCAAGCGAAGGGCTTGATTTTACAAACCTAATAGACTATCTCTTTGAAGAGGCCCTTGCAAACTTTGCATCTTATGATTCCCTCCGCACCAGCCGCGGATAGTTTTTCTGTGCTTTTGTTTGCAATGCTTTTGTTTGGGGAGTGAATTATGGAAACTGCACTTGAATACGAACCTTATGTTTACCCGGAGGGATGCGCTTTTAACACTCTGGAAGACATCCGCGGAAAGAAAATAACGGTGATGGGGCTTGGCCTTAACGGTGGTGGCGAGGCATGCGTCCGCTTCTTCCTAAGGCACGGAGCCTTTGTTACCATTACGGACATGAAGACTTCCGAGCAGCTTGCTCCAACAATCAAGAGGCTTAACAGCGACCCCGACTTGGACAAGGACCGCTTTACCTACGTGCTGGGCGAGCATAGAATAGAAGACTTTGCGGATGCCGACTGCGTAATAAAAAACCCCGGCGTAAAGATTCAGGGGAACAAGTATTTGGCGGCGGCAAAGCGTATAGAAAGCGACATAAGCATTTTCCTTCATTTTACCAAGGCACCCATTATTGCGGTAACTGGCAGCAAGGGAAAAAGCTCCACGGTTAGCGCACTGGATTTTTCTTTAAGGAATGCGGGTTTCAAGTCATTCCTTGGCGGAAACATAACTGTAAGCCCCCTTACTTTTTTGGAAAGGACGGACGGGACAACTCCAGTAGTGCTAGAGCTGAGCAGTTGGCAGCTTGCGGATTTGCGCGGAAGAAAGGCTTTAAAGCCAAAGATTGCCATCATAACAAAAATAATGCCAGACCACCAGAACTGGTACGGCAGCATGGAAAGCTACGTAAACGACAAAAAGCTTATCTACGCAGACCAGGGGCCGGAAGACTATACAATCCTTGACTTTGACGAAGACGACTATCTTAAGGACTGCCGCTCCCCCGAGCCTGGCTGCAAGTGCTGGGGAGATGTTTTTGCAAAAGAGACAAAGGGAACGGTTTTGCGCTACAGCAAGTTCCAGTTGCCAAAGAATGTGTTTGGCGCATACCAGGCAAAGGAAGACCGCTCTACTGTAGGCTATATCCAGCTTCCCGGAGACAGTGAAGGCCGCAAGGTTATGGGGCAGCTTCAGGTTCCGGGTGAGCACATGAAGACAAACGTTTTGAACGCAGCCCTTGCCCTCTCCCTTATGAATGTTGCCCCGGAGCAGATTCTTTCCATTGTTGGCATTTGGAAGGGTATTACCCACCGCTTGGAACGCTTCCACGAATGGCAGAGTCCCGAAAGCGGAATAAAAGTTTCCTTCTACAACGACAGTTGTGCCACTGTTCCCGAAGCCGCCGCCGCTGCAAGTCAGGCATTTGCAAGGAAGGTAATTCTTCTTACTGGCGGTACGGACAAAAACCTTAACTTTGAGCCGCTTGCAAAAGTTTTGCGTGGGGAAGGTGGTGCGGAAGCAAAGTACCAGCCCCTGCAAACTTACCTGCTTGCGGGAAGCGGAACGGACAAATTGCTTGCAAGGCTTGCCGATCCCAAGCTGTGCCTTGGCCCCTTTGAATCCCTGGAGATAATGCTTGGCGTTTTAAAGGCAAACCTTCAAAATCCTTCTGCCGACCGCGTATACAAATTTTACCCGGACGACGACCCAATCCCGGTTGTCTTTTCTCCCGGAGCCACAAGCTTTGGAATGTTCAGCAACGAATTTGACCGTGGCAATAAATTCAAGGATGCGGTAAAGCAAATCTTCTCCGACGACAAAGTGGAATTGCCCCCTGTATGATAAAAGGGCAAACTTCTAGTTTTATATTTGCAGCAGAAAAATTGGCTCCCAGCGGTTTTTGCCCCGAAAAAAGGCTTCCGCGCTACGCTTGTGCAGAATTTTTTTCGGTTCAAAAATCGCTTCCGCCAATTTTTCTGCTGCACTACGGAGACTCGAAATTGGACCTGACAATTAAATATGTAAAAAATGAAGACAAAGACTTTTGGTTCAAGCTGGACCGCCATTTGCCACAAGCGGAATTTGAAAAGAAGGTTCGCGATAAGCAGGGCTATGTGCTTTTTGCAGACGGCAGTCCAGTAGGTATTTTAAGGTACAATCTTTTTTGGGATAACACACCATTTTGTAACATGCTTTTTGTAGATTGCGGTAGGCGGCAAAAGGGATACGGTTCCATGCTTTTAAGCCATTGGGAAAAAGACATGAAGGCCCAGGGCTATGGAATGCTTCTAACATCTACGCAAGTTGACGAATCTGCCCAGCATTTTTACCGCAAACAGGGGTATAAGGATTGTGGCGGAATGGTAATGAATCTTCCCGGTTTTGAACAGCCCATGGAAATGTTTTTGTGCAAGGCTTTGGACTGCTAATTTGGGCTGTTAAATGGAGAAAAAATTGAAAAAAAAGATACTGTGTGTTTTTATAGGGGTTATTGCAATGCTATTTTCTGGATGTTCCAAAAAGGATAAGGATACCACTTATTTTTACAGCGAAAAAGAATTGGATAAGCTTGAGGAATATATTTCTGCATCCTATGGAAAAATTGAATACGTATTGCATGAAATTGCATCTCCCGACATTCATTTAGACGTTATGGTAATAAAGCCAAGTGAAGATCAGCCCTATTACAAACTGGTTACGATGGGCGCGGGTGCTTATAAGATGAATGTTCCAAGAGAATTGAAAAGCTACAATCTTGAAAGGGCAGAGTATGTTATTTTTTTGCCAAAAGATTGGGATCTTGAATCCAAAACCGATGAAGGCTACTGGCCTATAGGCAATTTAAAAATGGTGGGGCGGCTTGCCTTGAATACGGACTCATGGCTGGGGTATGGCCATACAATAAGCGCAAACGAAGATTCATCGCCTGTTGCAAGCAACACTGAATTCAACAGCTTTGTTTTGTTAAGCTCAATAGGCATGGACAATCAGATTGTGGAGCCGCTTTCTTTGGGGTTTGGCAAAAAAGTCAATTTTTATCAATTGTATCCTTTGTATCAGGAAGAATTGGAATTCAAATTGGAAAATTCGCTTGATGATTTGTGTGAAAAAATAGATGACGAAGACTTGGATTTTGTAATAAACATAAACCGCAAGAACTATTGCAAATAAAACAATCCAGGCTAAAACCGGGCTTTCCTGCGCCACCAGGGAAATTGCACATTATTTATTCAAAAATTACTCTTGCCACTTTAGCAAAATGGAGAAATTTGCTATAATAGTGTTATGAAACATTTTAATTTATTTGGACAGATGTCTTGCAAAAAAATTATGGTTTTGGCTTTTTTGTCTTGTGCAGCCTTTAGCGCATTTTGTGCTGGCAAAAAAGATAAGACTAGCGTAAAGACGGAAGGCAAAGTAGAAGAAACTGTTGCTCCTGTAGTTCAGGAAGAAGAAAAGGTTCCAGAGGTAACGGTTCCCGATTTGACGCTGAATTTTAAGGGCTTAGACCTTTCCACCGGAATAGAAGTTGACCAGAAGGAATTTGTCCCGGCAAAGCTTACCCTGGTTAATATCTGGGGAACTTTCTGCCAGCCCTGCCTTGTTGAACTTCCGGATTTGGAAAAGCTTAGCAAGAAGGTAATGTGGCAGCGCGTTCAGGTTGTGGGCATTTTGTGCGATGTCTTTGACACAAGCACTAAGGGCGAACTTGACCTTGCAAAAAAAATCATCCGCGAAAAGAATGTGTCATACCGCAACTTTATAATTGCAAAGAACACTCCTTGGCTTAAGGGCATTCAGGCAGTTCCTACAACTTATATTGTTGACTCAAAGGGAAAGGTTGTCTTGGGTCCAATCGTGGGCTCAAGGTCTGCTGATGAATACAAGGCTCTCGTTGACGAGGCTTTGGAAAAGATTAAGAAATAGTGTCCGTAAAAAATAAGGCGCTTCTTGCGCTAAGAATTTTCCTGCTGCTGCTAAGCCTTGCTTTTGTGGCGGCAGGAATTTTCAGAAACGAAAATTTTAGCATTTTCATAAAGGCTTCCAACATTTGCCTGGAGTGCATTGGCATAGGATAAAGATTCTAGGCCAAGCCAAATATTCCCCTTACAAAAATTTCAATTCCTATACAGATTAAAATTATTCCGCCAAAAATTTCTGCGCTGGAAGAAAGCTTCTTTCCTGCAAAGCGTCCTATCTTTAGGCCGGTAAGACATATTGTGAATGTTACCGCCGCAATTATGAGTGAAGCAACGCTTGCCATTAAAAGGCCATATTCTGCAATGGTAAAGCCTGTGGAAAGTGCGTCTATGGAAGTTGCAATTCCCTGAATAAAAAGCACTTTTAGCGAGAGGGCATGGGATTCAAGCGTTACGGAACATTTCTTGCATTCATCGCCTTTCTTTTTGCAGGTAGAGCAGGCTTTTTTTCTGCTTGCCAGGGCTTCTACTATCATTTTTATTCCTATGTAAAGCAAAAGGATTAGGGCAATCCACGGAATGAATTTTTGCACTTGCGTAAAAACAGATGCTATTGTGTGCACGCAAAGCCAGCCTGTTAGCGGCATTAAAAACTGGAAGAAGGCATACACGCAGCTTATTCCGCACTGCCTTGTGCGGCTCATCTTTGGCTCTGAAATTGCGTTTACTATGGAAACAGAAAATGCGTCCATTGCAAGGCCTATTCCCAAGAGAATTGAGTTTATAAAAAACATGCAGTTCCATGACATAATGCTTGCTATTATAGCATTTATTGCGGATTAGTGACAGGTTACCTTTTGGGTTTGTACCCTTGGCACGAAAATCATCTTTTCATGATATTTGCTTATGCAAAGCGGCTGGAAATCAATTTTGGGCGTAACGGGAAGCACACAACGGTAGCGAGTGCGTGGCGTTGTGGGGCTGAAAACGCGGCAAAAACCATTTGCGCGGTGCGAACCTGGCAGCGTAGCTTCAAGCCACGAAGGGAGTCAGATACCTTGTATCTGCGCTTGGGGTTGTAAACAACCCTTGCTTTTTTGCCGCGTTTTCAGCTTCCATTCCAGTGCTTCCTCCCTCTGATTTTCTACATTGCATTCCCTGTTTGATGCACTTGCCGTATACACCTGCTGTTGGAAGAAAAAAAAATGGGGAATACTTTCTAAGATTTAGAGTTGCACTTACCTTTTGCATCATTGGGGCTAAGGCTTGCCCTGCTAAAGTGATTTGATGTAAGATGTTTGCGGGGGTGCATTTTGGCTGGAATGGGACGCAAACGGATTTTTGTGCAGGTGGCTTCTTCTTTGCTTTCTAACCTTCATTTGTCGGGGCTTTTTGAAAGGACCATCTACAAGGGTGGGGTAAAGAATGTTTGTCTTCCTGCCCTCAACTGCCACTCCTGTCCGCTTGCGTCTGCCGCTTGTCCTGTGGGGGCATTCCAGTCGGTGGCAAATTCGCACAGCTTTAAGCTTTCCTTTTTTGTTACGGGGCTGCTTTCCTTGTTTGGGCTTCTTTTGGGGCGCTTTGTTTGCGGCTGGCTCTGTCCCTTTGGCCTTGTTCAGGGGCTGCTGCATAAGATTCCCCTGCCAAAGCTTGTGGTGAACAGGACTGCTGACAGGCTGCTTCGCTTTTTAAAGTATGCGGTGCTTGCCGTTTTTGTTATAATCATTCCTGTTTTTGTTGCGGATGAATTTGGCCTTGGCTATCCTGCCTTTTGCAAGTACATTTGTCCCGCTGGAACTTTGGAGGCAGGAATTCCCCTTTTGCTTATGAACAAGGCTCTTAGGGCTACGGTCGGCTTTTTGTTCAGGTGGAAGCTTTTTATTTTGCTTGTTACCATTCTGCTTTCGCTTTTTATATACAGGCCATTCTGCAAGTATGTCTGCCCATTGGGAGCATTCTATTCATTCTTTAACAGGATTTCGCTTGTGCGCATACGCTTTAAAAAAGACAAGTGCATCTCCTGCGGAAAGTGCCAGTCGGTTTGCCCAATGCAGGTTAGGCTTCCTGAGAAAATTTCCAGCGCAGAATGCATCCGCTGCGGAAAGTGCGTGGACGCTTGTGCTGCAAAGGCACTTTCTTTTTAGTTTGTTCTTCGCAAAAAAAATGCCGCAAGAAAAATCAATTGCTGATTAAGAAGTTCAATTTCAAGTTTTTAAAAGAAGCCTTTTTTGCTTCAAAAAATGTCATTATCTGGCGGTTGGTGAGCATAGTCGAACCATGACCCGATAATCTTTTGTACAAATTTGTGGATAGATTGCCGTGTCGAGCACGGCAATGACATGCTTTTTGCAAAACTCGACTTTTAACCTAAGTGTGTTTTGGGTTGTTTGGATTCATTCGGGGGCGTTGCGGGGGTGTTCCCCGCAGAGGGGGTAGCGGAAAAGGCAACAAAGCAGAACAAATGACGGAAGCGGCTTGTTGTAAAAAAATGTATTTTGTATTGGGACAGACCCTGAAACTAGTTCAGGGTGACAGCCTCTTGTTTTTCTAGCCTGCCGCTTTTGGCATTTGTGGAGCGACTTGCCTTTGCAGCGAGGGGGGACTCGCAGCAAAGCTTCAAGCGGACTTCCCCCTCTGTATGGCTTATTTTTTCCAAGGATCCTTGCGGATGAATGTCTCGTTGCGCTCGTAGCCTACGCTGATGATGTCTACCGGAGTGCCAGTAAAGTCTTCGATGAATTCCACGTAGTCGCGGGCATTCTTTGGAAGGTCTTCGTAGGTCTTGCAGTTCTTGAGCTCTGTCTTCCAGCCCTTGAACTTTTTGAGCTGAGGCTTTGCGGCGTTCATTGCGTCTACGTTTGCAGGGAAGTCTGTTACGATTTTGCCGTTGATGTCGTAGGCAACGCAGGCTTCAACTTCGTCCATTGCATCGTAGATGTCCAGGTGGGTGAGTACGAGCCCGTCCAGGCTGTTAACGCGGCAGGCATAGCGGAGTGCAACAAGGTCCAGGTAACCGCAGCGTCTTGCGCGTCCTGTTGTAACACCGTATTCGCGTCCTGTGTCGCGCACGTACTGGCAAAGTTCACCTTCGCTTGTGTCGTTGAATTCAGATGGCATTGGTCCGTTGCCAACGCGTGTTTCGTATGCCTTGAATACGCCAAGGATTTTGTCCAGGTCGTGGGGGCCAATTCCGCTTCCTACTGCGGCACCTGCTGCACATGAAGGGCCTGAGCTTACGTATGGGTATGTTCCGGAGTCTATGTCCAGCATTGCTCCCTGTGCGCCTTCAAAGAGGATGTTTGCATTGCGGAGCTTCCACATTTCTGCGGTAAGGTCTACGCGCATGGAAAGCAGGCGGTCCTTGTATTTGTCAAGGTAGGCTTTGTCTTCGCCTGTGTATTCGCCCATCTTTTCTTCCCAGTCAAGGTCTGCAAGGCGG
>DJYC01000086.1:18048-31942 GCA_002448445.1 Treponema sp. UBA6988 | reverse complement strand
TAAAATCCGGCTTTGCGGGGTTCCGCGGGACCCTACCCGCTCCATTGCTAGCGCAACCCGCTATCGCGGGCCCCTCCAATCCGGGCTAGTCTGCTTTGCAAGGAAGGATATGCGACAGAAAAAAATGCAACTTTCCACAAAAGGCCGGTACAGGCTGCAAGCAAAATCTTTTTTAACGCACAAAAATATGATATAATGCCGTCAGAGGAAGAAAAAGACTTCTTCAAATTCTTAAGCGGCGGCAGTGCAGACTCAGAATTTACAAAAGACCTTGACCTTCTTGTAACATCTGCCCGCCACAATGCACAGTGGAGGCAGCAGTTTATGACATGGGAACAGGAAGTTCAGTTAAGCTACAACAGAGGCCTCGAAGAAGGACAAAAAATCGGCCAAAAAGAAGGGGAACTTATTGGCCAAAAAGAAGCCCTAAAAAAATATGCGATTAGCATGCTAAAAGACGCAATCCTTCCGCTAGAAAAAATATCCGAATACACCCAGATTCCCCTTGAGGAACTAGAGGCACTGACCGCCACACAGTGCGAAGCGGCTATCACTGTACCAGATTGATGCAGCAGCAGGACACTAGTCGCTTGGCCCGGAAGTACGAACTTCGTTAGAATCCGCACTAGAATCCGAAGCCAAAAGCGTAGCCTGGTCAGAATCGGACTCCTTGCGGCATTCCATAGGAACATAGTCACGCTCTTCGGAAACATTCTTGTAAGCCGGACGGTAAATGCGGCCACCTGCAACAAGCTCTTCTATGCGGTGTGCGCTCCAGCCTGCAATACGTGCTATTGCAAAAAGCGGAGTAAAAAGCTCGCGCGGAATGTTGAGCATGGTGTAAACAAAACCTGTGTAGAAGTCCACGTTTATGCAGATCTTTTTCTTGTCACCGTGAAGCTCATAAATAACCTCGGGTGCAAGCTTTTCGATTGAACGGTAGAGGTTGAATTCCTCCTCCATACCCTTTTCGCGTGCAAGCTCGGCAGCCTTTTCGCGGAGAAGAAGTGCACGGGGATCGCTTATAGTGTATACCGCATGCCCCTGACCGTAGATAAGGCCTGTATGGTCAAAAGCCTGTTTTGTGGCAATCTTCCTAAGGTATTCGCGGATTTCCGTCTCGTTGCTCCAGTCGCTAACATGGCTCTTTATGTCATCCATCATTTCCATTACGCGGATGTTGGCACCACCATGACGCCTACCCTTCAAAGAGCCAACCGCAGCCGCAACCGCAGAATACGTATCCGTATCCGCAGAAGAAACAACGTGAATCGTCAAAGAAGAGTTGTTACCGCCACCATGCTCAGCGTGCAGGATAAGCGCAAGGTCAAGAATCTCAGCCTCAAGGCGGGTATAACTCTTGTCGCTCCTTATAAGGCGCAAAAAGTTTTCCGCAGTGCTAAGGGCCGGAGACGGATTGTGAATATACATGCTCTTTCCGTCGTAGTAGCGCCTCTTTGCCTGGTAAGCATAAGCCGCAAGGGTAGAAAAGCGGGAAATAAGCTCAATACACTGGCGAAGGACATTCGTTATTGAGCGGTCCTCAGGATTGTTGTCGTAAGAATAGGAAGCAAGAACGCCACGGGCAAGCTTGTTCATAATGTCGCTCGAAGGGGCCTTCATAATCATATCTTCGGTAAAGTTGGGAGGCAAAGTCCTAAGGGCACCAAGGGCCGCACTAAATTCCTCAAGCTGGGAAGCAGTAGGCAGCTGTCCAAACAAAAGCAGGTAGACGCACTGCTCATAGCCAAACTGGTGGTTCTTCTGGCTGTCGTGAACTATATCCTCAACATTGTAGCCGCGGTAGATAAGCTTTCCCGGAACGGCAATCTTGTTACCGGCCTCGTCAACCTTGTAGCCAACAACATCACCGATTCTGGTAAGACCAACAAGAACACCCCTTCCGTCCGCATAGCGAAGGCCGCGCTTTACATCAAATTTCTGATAGAGCGCAGGATCTATGGGGTCATTATTCTGGGCCAAAACCGACAACTTGTTTATGAAAGAAAAATCAGCCATGCGTGCCACCTACCTTACTGAATATTTATACAGTCACCATTAACAAACTAGACATAATTATACAATTTTTATTCCTCTTGTGCAAGCATGAAAAAGATTTTTGAATTTTTTATTGCGGCACTCTAATCTGCGCAAGGTAAGTGCCCCAAAGAACATCTTGCCATTTTTTCAGAACAAACAGCGCCAGGGACGGCGCGTCAAATCTTTGCATAACAGCCCGCGGGTTTTCGCCAGAAAACCCGTCATAAAAAATGGCAAGGAGGCCATTTTTTATGGGCTTTCCGGGGTTCCGAGGGGCCCAAATACATGTAAAACAAGCAGCGCCATGGGTTCACGCAGCAAAGCTTCCAGCGGGGCGCGTCTTTTGTTAGAATAAAAATCAAGTGAGTTTTCGCAGAAAACTCATGGTAAAAAATTGCACGGATGCAATTTTTTACCAACCGCCCCTCCAATCCCGGCCGTGCTTGCATTTGCTAACGGAGTTTTCGAAAAACAAACAGATTGTACTCTGGCTCTTTCAAGGACTCCGAGAGTTTTGTATCTATTTCAATTTTGCCTCCGAAAAACACAATCAGCACTCTCTGGTTTTCTTGCCAAGATGTGCCACAAACTTCTATCCTACTGCGCCTCCACATGTGCTATCATCGCGCGGACTTGGGGGCTTTCGTTGGTGGATTGGAACTTTATGGCCGGGTGCTTTTTTGCATAGACACGGAATATTTCATCGGCAAAGGCTTGGCCTATGAAGTTTACTTCTTGAAAATCCAGAACAACGGTTGTAAATTTTTCCATGCGGGTCAAAAGCCTTCTTGCCTGTGAGCGGGATGTAAGAGTAAGACCTTCCTGCTGCATAAAGCGCAGCTGAACCACTGTTTTGAATTTGGGTTTGTCGTAGTCAAAGCCTGCGTATTCGTCAAAGATTTCTTTTGCAACCTTTTTTGTGTCAAGATTAATTTCGAATGTTACTTTTGTTCCTTTTCCAAGCTCTTCGCCACCGGCTGTTTGCGTGTCAATCTGCTGGGGAGAAAAGATGAGGCCATCAGACAGTATGAAAAATTTGTCGCACAGTTTGGACGAAAAGAAAATTCCTTCTCCCGAATGTTTTTCCGGTGACGAAGTGAATTTTCCTTTGGAAAGTTCTATAACAGCCTGCTTTTCATTTTGCAGTCCCAAGCTGTCTTTTATTTTCTTAAAGATGCCAATGCCGTCATCCTGAATTGTAATTCTTATTTTCCCTATGGATTTTTGGGCTTGGACGTGAATCTTCTTTGCGTCGGAATGTTCTATTGCGTTGTTGGTTATTTCCATAAAGGCGTAGTCAAATATCTGAGCCACAGAAGGCTGGATGTTTCCAATAAAGGAAAGTATTTTTTCTGCGATGTTTTCTTCCGAAAGTTTTTTGCTCATGCGGAAGGTAAAATCCGCTGTTTCAACCGGAAGGGAATATGATGTGTAGCGGCCTGCGTCTGAGCGGAGCAATTTTTTTTCTTCAATGAGTTCACTGATGTATTTTAGTGCAGTATTCCGCGAGATAGAAAGATTTTCTATGGAATAACGAACCAAGTCATTGGGATGTGACGGTACGTTTATGAGGATTCTGTCTTTTATGGCTTGCACAAGCTCCTTGCTGTACTTCATATAAAAAATTATATCGTACCAAATAAAGCAAGTCAACGTACCAAATAAAATTTTCATCGCACCAAATAAAAACGGGACATCATCATTGCCTGCATGGACAGGCTTTACAATGACGATGCCCCAAATTTAAGCGTCAGTGGCTGCACAAAAAATTCATTACAAAAAAATATCCCTACTTACACACATACCCCGATGCAGAAAACTCATAAAAGGTCGAATCCCCATCCTTCAAGGAAAGCTCAAGGCGAGTAAAGATAACAGTCCAGCCGTCCTTTTTAAGGGTAAGGACATGCTCCACCTCTTTGCCATAGGAATAGGGCTCCTCCGACTTGCTTGAATTTTTAAGCAGGAATTCCTTAAGCTCATTTGTAAAATCAAGTTCCTTTTCTTCAGACTCGGGGCCAAAGGAAATTACACCTTTTCCTTCACTGCTCCCCCTTCCAGATTCATAAAATGAATAGAGGGTGGAAAATTCCCCAACGTCCAGCGCAGCCCCTGCAGGCAGGTAAAGCGTAAGAGAATTGTAAAGTTCCATAGCCTCACCTTTTGCCCGCCTTGCATATTTTGTTGAATGGGCAAAACCAAAGGTCTTTTCAAAAGAATCAGCATACTTATTTTCCTCTTTGGAAGACTCAACCCACCAGGATGGCATTTTCTCAAAGTCATTAAGTTCATCGGCAGCAGAAACAATAGCCGCCTTTTCCCTGTCAGAAAGAAGAGCCTCAGCCTTTGCAGCGTCAAGCCTTCCATTTTCATAGAGGGAATGTGCCTTGTAAATGCCCACAATGCGGGAGGTCTGGCTAAAGAGGGCAATGCTTATGCAGCCTGTCCCCGGAACTGCCATCAAGAACGCGGCAAGAGAAAGCACAAGGTAAACAGACTTCATGTATTTTCCCTTCTTTACAAAAGGAAGAACGCAGAAAACTATGCTTGCAATTATATAGTAAAGACTTGCCACCCTGGAAAGGGTAAAGCCGTATTCCCGTATCCTTATTCCAAAAGAAAAGCACTGCAGGGCAATGAGCGGCAAAAGAAAAACGGAACCCCACCTGCGAAGGAATTTTCCGGCAGCAGAAAAAGTTCCCTCGCGCGGAAGGGCAAGGTAAAAGAAAAGGTAGACGGCAGTTGCGGCGGACACAAACGGATTCACCATTCCAACAGGCATGCTGCGCGTAAAGATGCACTTTGCAAAGTAGACGTAAAGCACAAGGAGCAGCATTGCATAAATTGGAAGAAGCGCACAGGAAACAATTACGTTAAAAGCCTTTGGTATGGAAACCCTTTCCCTGGGGCGGGTAACGCAGGAAACCAAAAGGTTCATTCCAATCACGAAAGAGGAAAAGAAAAAGCATGCCGCAAAAGGAATGTTATTGGAAAAAGAATAGATAAGGTTCTTGAATGCAAAAATCACAAGAAGAAGCCCCAGCACAAGGCAAGTTACGGTAATCCCCTGCATAACAAGGGAAACGACCGCGTTGGGCACAACCTTTTCTTCATCCTGGAACTTGTGCAGCATCCAAAGCCCCATGGCCACAAAAATGAACAGGCTTGAACCGTAGACAAAGGGCCTCCAGTCACTTTCAGACTTTAAAAGAAAAAATATTGGAACAGAAAGGACTGCACTCAAGACCTGTCCCGCAGCGTGAATCAGGGCCTTCTTTTTACCCTGAATGTCCTTTTTTGCACACAGAAAACGGCAGAGCATTTCCGCAAAGAAAGATGCCGCGCAGCACCAGACTGCAGAAAGTGCAAGAAAGCTAGCATTCTCAGAAAAGGCATTTTCCCTTTCGCGCAGGGCAGAATATGGCTCGCTGTCGTAGGAAGCGCCGGACTTACGCAAGGCTTCGTACTGACCTCTGAAAATGTCATTACTGCAAACAGCAAGCGTTGCAGAAACGGCGGCAACTATAGTTCCCGCAAAAAATGCCGGAAATTTAAGGGCAGAATTCTTTAGCTCCTGCCATGCGGAATTCAAAAATTTAAACTTCATAATTTTCCTCTTTTTTTATCAAATGAGTTTACGAAAAATCATATTTTAAAACAAGAAAAGCCCTTTTTGTTACAGGGGCTTTTTTTCTTCTTTATTATTGCGGCGCTTTCATCTGCGCAACAAAAGTGCCCCCAAAGAAGCTCTTGCCATTTTTTAATGCAAACAGACAGCGGCCGCTTCCTGCGGCCCCTGAGCCTGTCGAAGGGTCGAAGGACCGCTAAAAACAGACGCCACTTTCCCGCAAGAAAAAATGGCAAGGAGGCCATTTTTTATGGGCTTTCCGGGGTTCCGGCTTCCGCCTCCATTGCTCCACTGCGTTCCGCAACGCTGCAGGGCGTTCCGCCCCTTGCGCCCCTACAATCCCTGCCGTGCTTGCACTTGCTAACGGAGTTTTCGCAGAAAACTCCAGGGCAGGCTCCGCCTGCCACAATCCCTGCCGTGCCTTAATATGCCACCTTCAGCCCCCCAACCTGTAAAAGTGAACTGGCAGAAGGTCCAACTCTATTGCTAAAAATGCGTTCTTTTACTATTATATAGGAATGAAAAAATATGACATCTTTAACAAGGCCATGCGTAAGAGGATTTTGGGCGTGGCGGCATTTTGTTTTCTATATATTGTGTTGGCACTAAGGCCATTGAGCACGGAACTTCACCTTACCCCTGAATGGACGGAAGGCATTACCAAAGTTCAGGGCGGCGAGGCAAAAGATGCAATCCCCTTTAAGCTTGGTCAGAGTATGGGCTTCTTTACGCCGGAAGGGAAAATCATAAACCTTGTAACCTACCCCTTCAAGGCTTCTATTTCCGACTCCTACTATGCTTCTTATTCCGCAAACAACACAAGTGCAGACTTCTTTTTGCCAAGCGGAGAAAAGGCGGGAACAATCAAGGAAGCAGGCTTTCCCTTCTTTGACGAAGACAGAATCTACGTTTTCTTGCCGGGGGGCTCATCCTTTGCACAGTATTCAAATTCAGGTGCAAGGCAATGGCTTTACGAAAGCTATTGTCCTGTAACGGCATTCTCTTCCAGCGAGGGAGGAACGGTTGCAGGCTTTGCAGACGGAACCCTTGTTTCCTTTACAAAGGACGGCAGCGTTGATCAGAAGTTCCAGCCGGGCGGAAGCAATTTTTCCATAATACTTGGTGCAGGCATTTCAAAAAGCGGAAACACAATCGCTTGCGTATGTGGACAAAAACAGCAGCGCTTTGTAGTGGCACAAAAAAACGGTGAGCACAGCAAGATTATCTTCCACGAATACCTTGAAAACGACTCTGTAAAACAGGAACTTGTAAAATTCAACAGCAAGGACAACATTGTCTACTACGGCTACGAAGGCGGTCTTGGCGTTGTTGACTTGGAAAAGATGCAGAGCTACAAGCTTCCGTTAAGCGGACACGTGGTTCAAATTCAAGAGAATGAAGAGGGAAGTCTTGCATTCATCCTTAGCAGGTACGGAAAAAAATACACTATAACCGTAATAGAAAAATTCAACCAGAGCGTTGCATCCTTCTCTTATAACGCAAACTATTCATTTATACAGGTAAGGGGCAACTCCCTCTTTGTTGGCCGCAACGACAAGATTTCAAAACTTTCGGTTTCAAGAAAATAGGGGGCAGTAAAAATGAAGAAAGACTTTGGCTTTGGAAAAAAATTAGCACTTAACAAAAAGAAATACCTTGTGGCAGGAACCCTTGCGGTAACACTCCTTGGCACAGCGGCTGCACTATTTGCATTCAGCTGGCCACAGGCACAGACCAACTCGGACACCTTTCATTCATACTTTGGTCAGCTTAGGGGTGGCACAATAAGTTCTTCCCTTATCTTTAAGGACAATTCAGAAGTTAAGACGGCCGACCCCGGAGACATACTGGCAGTAATAGACGACCACACGGAAGACTACGGCTGGTTCGAGTCAACTCTTGGCAATGCGGTAATAATTGGCCACAGCGACCAGAGGGTAACAATTTACGCAAACCTTGACGAAGAATCAATTCCGGCATCCCTTGGCGCATCATCCTTTGTTTCTACAGGAACTCCACTCGGCACAAGCGGAAACTCAGGCTGGCAGGAAGGGGAAAGCTGCCTCGAATTCCAGGTGCTGGACACAAAGAGCGGTATTTCAATCAACCCAAGAATGCTCATGCCAAAGATTGGTGCAGAACTTCCCGTAAGCATGGGCTACATCACCCTTGATGACGAAAAGGGAACCACCCACTACCTTGTTAATGAGAGAAACCTAAAGGCTGGAACCTACTACATCTACAAGACCCGCGACGCAACGGCAGTTCCGTTCAGGACAATAGTTGCAATAAACGGCGCAACGGTCGAGCGCATTTCTTACGACACTTTAAAAGAATACAACGGCAGGCTTTGCATTACAGGCAACAACAACTACCCGGTAGAGCTTATGTACCCAGACGACACAAGGCTGCTTCTTGGAAAGATTTCACTTCCTTATGGACATGTTGGGCTTTCGGTTACTGTTGTGGACATGCTCAATTCCGCCCAGAGCGTTACATACAATCTGGACGTAAACTAAAGCATCAGGGCTATTCAAGTTCGATTCCCATAAGGCTCATGTTCTTGTAAAAGACTTCGTTGAATTCCATTTTTTTGCTCAACTCGTTAACTATGTAGTCGCGGCTCCATTCGTAGAAGAGTGCATTGTAGCTTTTAAGATATAATGAGGCTGAGACGGAAGCATTGCTGTTACAAAGGCTGTAGTAAAAATAGTCGTGCGAAAAAATTGCTGGATAAAGCTCAAGATTTTCACCATCATGTTTAAGGCAAAGTTTGTCTTCTAAAATGGATACAATCTCGTAAACTTCTGTTTTTATATCTGTCCATTCGTCAGAATCATCACCATAGGAAACTTTTACAATTATCTTTTTGTCTTTCATTGAAAGAGAAAATGTTCCGTCGCCACCAAGTGAAGATTCCATAAGAGCTGATTCGTATTTTCCGTTTGCCTCAAAATTCATAAAACGGAATCCGTTATAAATCCAGGCAAAGCGGGTCAAATAGATTTTTAAATCCGCATCAGTCCATCCTGCCGTAAACTACGCCAATCTTCTTTGCGCTCAAACTTGCACTGTCACGGACGCGCAATCCAGACGAAGCATCCACATACTTATAGCCTTGGGCAAAGCAAGCAAAAGCAGCAGCTAAAAAAACTGCAAGAACAAAACAATACTTTTTCATACAAACCTCAAAAGAATTATAGCGGCTTTTGGAACTTGCACAACAATAATATCTTGCCACTCTAATCCCCCATCAAGTCCACAAATAAGAGATTGTGATAAATAACACGGCCGTAACTTCCTAGTCTAAAGCTGTATCTTATGTGATAGATTAATTCTGATTTTGCGTTTGTAAACTTAAGATAATAATGATTTTCATCAACAGGAATTTTGTCGTCGTTGCAGACTTTACTCTGCGAATACTTTTTACCGCCTTGATACGCGGCTATTTTTTATAATCCTTTGTTAAGACTTCAATTCTCAAGTGCCCCAGTGCGGGCGTCTGCATAACTAGTGTTTTAAACCGCAAAAACGGTTTTGCGCATTGTGCAAAATTGGCGCAAAGCCACGAAGAGCAACTTTTGTGACAAAGTTTTGTCGGCTTTGAAAAACATGTTATGCTTTATTTTCTTTCATATCTGTACTACATGCACTATATACAAAATCACTCTGTTCTATCTCATAATAATCAAGTAATTGAGATATTATTTTTACAAGTTTTGGAGAATTGTAATTATGACTTATATATATTTCGGTATCTCCAATTTGCGTATCTTCATTTACTTGATTTCTGTCATAAGAAAATGTTGCATACTTTCCTTCAATAAGATGTATATTTTCTTTAGCAAGTTTTTCTAAAATACTACTATCTTGATCATACAATCTCTTGCTTAATGATATGAGCATCGATGCAAAACTATTACAATTGATTTTTTCGCCCTGCAATAAATAGTAATTAGGTTTCTTATACTCTGCATTATCTGGATTTTCACAAGTAAATTCTTGATAGCCTGGAGAACTGAATGAAATTTTCACTTTTGGCTGTTCTATTGGAAAAAGGTTAAGGATAATATCTGATAAAATGTTAGCACGATTTACTATTGCATCTACATTCCACTCTTTACATTCTTTCACATCTTTGTACAATGTAACAACTTTTGTATTTTTGCTATCTAACAACTCGAGTTTTTCTGAAAACGGTCTATCTCCAAGTTCACTGTTATATCCGGTTAAAGTTAAATTTCCTAGCGTATGCTGGTATTTCTCTTTATCGAATTCCCAGTTTTCTCCTAACATTTCTTGCCATTCTACAGATAAATTCTTGTTTTGAGGTAAAATATGTTCAATTGTCAAATTATTTGTTTCTATCTCAAGCGCTTCCTTTCCTTGATTTTCTATGCTCGCTAACAGATACTTACATAAAGCATTTTTTCGATAAAGATTATTATCAATTAAAGCTTGCTTAAACATTGTATCATTTCGAACTGAATCATTGGTAGATAACTGCAACATGAAGGAAACAATAGAGTCATAATAATGCTCTTTATTACTTTGTTTTGAGAAAATTCGAGAATACAAAGTTTTATACAAACCTCGTAATGAATTGGAAGCAACATCACAAATTAAACGACGAATACTATAACTAAGAAGAAATGCAAGCACCTTGTCCAACTCTATTTCTGAAATTATTTTTTTTTCATAATCATCAAAAACATTGAATAGAAATAGAAAAACTGTAGTTTGTTTAAGTTTTCTTAAACCATCCAAAGTTATATTTGTAAAATCGTTATATCTTTGTTTATCTCCATAAAGGAATACATGATAAATTTTTGCATAATGAAATAATTCTTGAAGCATTGTTTCATTTGTATAATTATTCTCTCGATATACTTTCTTAAAAATATCATATGCTGTTGTTTCTTTTGCAAAACCATCAATTTTCAAATTTAGATAATCCTGAAAAAAGCTCGGCATTTGTTTTTTGTCAATCAGATTTTCAATTTCGAGCCAATAATCTTTATATAGCTTATCTTGATTTACATCGGTCATTAGAACAAAATTTCTAATTTTGTCGGATAGATTTAATGGTACACCTGTAGAATTAATTCTCTCAAAAATTTCTTGTGCATTATCATCAATACCAAGCTTTATCTTTGCACATAAAAGTTTTTCAAGCCCTTTATAAATTTCTTTTACAGTCAAACCTTTTAATTGTTCTTCTTTTATCAGTTTTGAAAATAATTCATAATTTTTCCAAATACCAGTAGATTTATCGACTTTTTCATATTTTTCTTCCATGAGTAGATACAATTGACTATTATCACTTTCTACTGGCTTTAGTTTTAACTTACTTTGCTGTGTAACATCATATGTATCAAATTTATCAACATTATATAATGCTTCATCGATTAGCTCTTTTGTTCCAGCTGATTCCGCTAAATCACGCATAGCCTTTAATAACAGATAAACTGTTGTAATACGTTGCTGACCATCGATTAGAACATAATAAGAAATGTTATGTTCTTCTTTTAAATATGCATATACTACAGATCCACAAAAATGAGTTTTATCGCTTTTATATGCCTGTACAATATCTTGGAACAATTTTACACATTGTTCATTTGACCATTCATAATTTCGCTGATACACAGGAATTGTATATTGTTTTTTATTTGGTTCTATAAAGTCATTTATTATTCTACCAGGTTCTATTTCCATTTTTATTTTCCTCATTCTAAATCTTCCAACCCAGTGGGCTGTGAGCATAACATATTTTACCTTTTAATTTTTTAGCTTTTTGGCAAAAATTTCCCCGACAGTTTTTTTGCTGCGGGGAAGATTTGTGTCAATTAATTTTTTTAGAAGGAGCCGTGGCTGCCGCCGTGGGTGTGGCCGGAAGAGCTTGTATGGGTGGATGAGTGGGAATAACCGCTTGAGACTGTGCGTTCTGTGGGGCGGGCAGTCCTTGTGGTAAAGGTGCGGACAAAGCGGTCTGCATTGTTGCCGGAAGAAGCTGCAAGACGCTCGTAGCCTGCTGCAGTTGTTTTTTCAAAGACAGTGCGGTACTTGCTTCTCTTGGCCGAAGTTCCAAGCCATGACGAAATCAAACCGATGAGACCTGAAATGAAGCCCCAGACTGGATCTAAAGGGCCTTTTTCTTCCCTTTCGCCAGCATAGCCGTTTTCTTCGTTTGTAAGAGTCTCGTCGGAAGGAAGCCCCCGAGAAAGATAGTATTCGCAGCTTTGGGCATAGGCATTGAATGCGCCTGCATAGTCTCCGGACTTTAGGAAGGGAATCATTTTTCCGCTTATCTGGTTCTGCCGCCAGTCGGAGAAAATCGTAATCGTGTCATGGCCGCTTGTGGAAATGGCCCATTCACGCTCAGCCATTGTAATGAGAAAGAGGATTCCTTCATTTTCAGAGCCCTGGCCGTAGGAATTGTTGTCAAAATAGTCGTCTGCATAGGCCGTGACGTTTGTTCCTGCAATGTCCGCCTTTGTTACCAAAACTACATCACAATTGTAGCGGGCGCTTACAGAGGCAAGTTTCTGCTGCAAAGCCTCAGCCTGAGATGGGGAAAGAAGCCCCGCATCGTCCACGACGAGAGCCTTCGAAGAAGCCGTGCCGCCAGACCCGTTTCCAAGTCCTTCATCCTGAGTCACTTCCACAATGCCGTCATTCTCCGCCTGGGCAGAAAGAGGCAGCAGTACAAAGGAGGCAAAAAATAATATGCAAAGTATGTTAAAAAGTTTCTTCATAATTGAATTCTCCGGTATAGCATCTTACGCTAGAATTTAAGAAAGAATTTTACGGCATAGGCAACCGCACCTATTATCACAGCCTTTATAAGGACGGAAAGAATGAATTTCTTTTTGTCTTCGGGAAGGATTCCGGCAACCTTTCCAGTTTGGCCGTTTATCACGACGTTCCAAGCCTTGTCCGCATAGCGCTCGGTAAAGAACCAGACCGGCAGCAGACAGTACTTGTGGCTAAGGCCGTGAATCTTTTCCGAATGGCTCGTAATGTTCTTTGAAGAATATTCGTTGATTGAAGATACCACCGATTCATATGCAGAAGTTGCCATGCGCTCTTCTGCCTGCCTGAGGCACTGCTGGACATAGCTTTCCTTGTATTTTTCCGCAGAGAATCCTGCCAGGAAGCCGCCTGCATAGGGCTTTAGTCCGTTCGTGTCAAAGGGCTCTATGGATTCCATAAGGATGCTGTTGGCCTTGTCAGTGCAGATGGAAGGAAGGTCTTTTACGGGCAGGCTTATGTCGCGGTCCAGGTCGTATTCCTGGGTTTCCGTATAATTGTACTGAGAGTCTGACCAGCTGCGGCCGTTGCGGTAGCCCTTTCCCTGAACATGGGAATAGGCTGTTCCGCTTACAAGGTAGAAGGGTACGTAAACGCCCTTTATCTCATCTATCTTTCTGTTGTCCTTGAATATTTTTGGGGCAAGCCAGCGGGTCTTTATGTGTTCCTTGTAGATATTCTGGGCCTCTTCCTTTGTAATCTTAAAGGGAATTACGCCGTCGGGTTTCTTTCCGCCAGCAAACTGTCCGGTCATTACAACATTGTTTCCGCAGTAGGGGCATTTGCTTGCGGCGGTGTTTTCGTCCGCAACGATTTCTGCACCGCAGGACTTGCATGAATAAACCTTAAGGTGTTCAAGTTCTTCCTGTGTATAGTTGCCGGAATATGCGGCAAAGGAATCTTCTGCAGCTCCAGCAGAACCGTCTGATTGTTCTTCCTGGTTTTCTTCTTCGTCTTCCAGGGCATCTGCGGCTAATTCTGTTGCGCAGTATGGGCACCTAAGTTTTTGGGTTGCTACGTTAAATTCCATCATGCCACCGCAAGCCGGGCATTCGTATTCTTTTAACTTGGCCATTAAATAAACTCCTATAAGTGAAAGTTTAACATCAAAAGGTAAAAACTTCAAATGGTTTCTGATTTTTTAAGGGAGTCCCTTAGACCCCTAATTTGGAGGGGGAAAACCAGCTCAGAGTCCGAAGTTTGATGTTTAAAGAATGCTTTTTTTTGTAAGGTTCCCTTCGACAGGCTCAGGGAACGTTTTTTTTTACTTGCCGATAAGTACAGAGCCCATGGATGGGCGGGGGCAATTTTGCACGGCCCTTCGAGAGCCTCAGGGACCGCATTGGACGACGGAAGTCTTTACTGGGGATGAGGGTAGGTTGCATATTGAAGCACGGCAGGGATTGGAGGGGC
>DJYC01000086.1:0-17980 GCA_002448445.1 Treponema sp. UBA6988 | reverse complement strand
GGCCCGCCGTAGGCGGGTTGCCGCAGGCAATGGAGGCGAAGGCCGGAACCCCGGAAAGCCCCTCAAAGATGGCCTTCTTGCCATTTTTTTTCTTGCAGGGAAGAGGCGGCTTTTGTTAGCGGTCCTTCGACGCTTCGACAGACTCAGGGACCGCAGGGACCGGGCGCTATGTGTTCTGAAAAAAATGGCAAGATGTTCTTTTATGAAACATTTGTTCAACCAAAAAAGCGCCGCAAGAAAAATATAAAAAGACTAAAGCCCTTTTGCCCAGACGTAGGTGCTAAGATAGGGGTCTGGTTTTACAAGGTTGTCGCTCCGCCACACTTCGTCTATAAGCCCCTTGGCGTTAACCCGGCCAATGCGTACCTGTTTTTTAAGGTGCTGGTTTTCTCCGTCTATGGTAACACTGCCCTCTGGAGCGTCAAAAGTAAGCCCCTTTGCAGCCATGCGAACGTCCTCTACGTTAAAGGTTCCTGCCTTTTCGCATGCAGCCGCCCACAGATAAACCGCTATGTAGGCAGCTTCCATTGGGTCTCCTATTACCCTGTCTTCGCCGAAGCGTTTTTTAAAGCGGGAAACAAAAAGATGGTTGTGGAAGGATGATATTGTTTGCAGGTAGCTCCAGGAAACGTAATGCCCTTCAAGCAGATCCGAACCTATGTAGCTAACCTCGCTTTCCGAAACGGAAAAACTCATTACGGGGATTTTGTTTGCGCCAATGCCGGCAGCTTTTAACTGGGCAAAGAAGGCCTTGTTTGAGCTTCCGTTGAGTGTGTTCAATATTACGCTGGGTTTGGAAGCCTTTATCTGTTTTATTACGTCGCTAAAGTCCTCGCATTCCATGTCCACGTAGCGTTCGCCTACGCACTTGCCCTTTATGTGGGAAAGGTAGGCCTTTACCATTTCGCCGGCTGTTCTGGGGAATACGTAGTCGGAGCCCACAAGGAAAACCCTTTTGCCAAAATTCCTTAGGCAGTAGTCTACGGCTGGAATAACCTGCTGGTTTGGGGCGGCACCCATGTACATGATGTTGGGGCTTGCTTCTAGGCCTTCGTACTGGAGCGGGTACCAGAGCAGGCCAAAGATGTCCTCTTCTTCCACAACGGTCTTTACTTCCTTGCGGGATGCGGATGTCCAGCAGCCGAATATTGTGGCAACCTTGTCTTCCGTAAGCATTTTGCGCGCCAGTTCTGCAAAGCGTTGGGGTTTGCTTTCTCCGTCCAGCTGAACCACTTCTATTGTGTGGCCAAGAACTCCGCCTGAGGAATTTATTTCGTCTATGGCCATGCGTTCAATATCGCAGACAGGTATCTCGCTCTGGGCCATTGCACCGGTGAGCGAATAAAGCAGGCCGACTTTTACTGTAGGTTTTTCTTCCACCTTCTTGCAGCCGGAAAGAAGCAGCGCAAAAAGAGCGCCAACGGCAACTATCTTAGTTTTCATTCGTCTTCTCCCATAATAACGTCGTAGGTGGTCATAAGCCCCTTGCCCTTTATGTCGCATTCAATAGGACCTGAGAATTTTATGTCCGTGTCCTTGAGCCTTTCGTATACCGCGGCGGAAACCCTTATTCCACCCGGGGAACAGGCAGACTCCATGCGGCTTGCAACGTTGACGGTGTTGCCCCACACGTCGTAGATGAATTTGGTCTTTCCTATAACACCTGCGCTTACAGGCCCACGGTTAAGGCCTATCCTTATGTTGAATTTTATCTTTGCGCTAGCGTTGTAGTCCCTAAGGTCTTGGTACATGCCCTTGGCAAATTCCACCATGATGCGTGCGTGGTCTTCGTTAAGCGAAGGTAGTCCGCAGCCTGCCATGTATGCGTCTCCGATTGTCTTTATCTTTTCTACACCCATGCGCTTGGCCCTTTCATCAAAGCGGCTAAAGAGGTCGTTTAGTGCGTATACAATTTCTGCGGCGGTGTGCTCGCTGGAAGTCTTGGTAAAGCTTACTATGTCGGAAAAAAGCATGGTAACGTCTGCAAAGCTTTCACCTATGGCGCGGACGCTGTCCTTGAGTTCTTTTGCAATCTTGTCGGGAAGGATTGCGTGCAGAAGCTGGTCGGACTTTTCCTTTTCCACGGCAAGCTCTTTTGTGCGTTCCTTAACAAGCCCTTCAAGCCTTATGTTTTCCAGGGTTACGGCCCTTTCCTTAAGGTAGAAAATGGTGATAACCGTTGCAAGGAAGAATACCGTGCAGACAATCCAGAACCATTCCGTCTGCCAGATGTAGGGCTTTTGCAAAAAGAGCATGGTCTCCGCCTTGTCGGACATGATTCCGTCTCCGTTTATTGCAGAAACCATGAATGTGTAGCGGCCAGGCTTTAGGTTGGTGTAAGAAACAGACCTTTCCGTGTTTGGGGTGGAAAAATCATCGTCAAAACCTGTCAGCTGGTGGGTGAACAAGATGCGCTCAGGTGCGTCAAAGCTAAGGCCGGTGTATTTTATGTCCACACGCTTTGTGCCGGGCTTAAGTTCAATAACTTTGTCAAAATCCTTGTATTCAACGGTGTCTACCCTTAGGCTTTCTATGCAGACAAGAGGCTTTATTTGGCTGCCGCGAACCTTTACCGGATTGTAAACAGCAACACCATCCACCATTGGGAACCAGAGCATTCCGTCCCTGTCGCAAATGCTTACTGCGGTGGAAGTTGGGCCGTCGGAGTCAAGGCCGTCGCTCTTGCTGTAGTATTTTGGAACAATCACGTCGCTAACGCCTTTGGCAACTTCGCTAAGCTTACCGCTGGAAACGGAAGAAATGCCGTAGTTGCTCGTCATCCAGACATTGCCAGCCCTGTCTTGTAAAAGCTGGAAGACTGAATCCGTGCCAAGTCCCTGCTCTGACCTAATCACTTCAAATTTTTCCGGAAGCACGTCCTTTGAGCTGTCGTAGTCGGGGCACCTTGTTATGCCGCTTCCAGAGCAAATCCAGTATGCGCCAATATTATCCTGCGAAATCTTAAATACAACGTTACCCGCAAGACCGTTATTTGTAGTTATCCATCCAAAAAGCGTCTCGTCCCGCATAAGGTAGACACCGCCACCGTCCGTGCCAATCCAGACAACGTCGTTGGGGTCGCGGTAGAGGCACATTACGTACTCGTTTTCAAGACCGTCCAGCTGCTTAAAATTCTTTATGCTACCGTCCTTGTGGATTATGCTAAGGCCGGTGGTTGTGCCAACATAAAGCTCTCCCTTGGAACCTTCTATTGCAACCCTAACCTTGTTGCCGGCAAGACCTTCGTCCGTGCTCCAAGAGGTAATCTTTCCGCTTGCCTGATTGTAGCGTAACTGTCCGGGCTTTCTGTAGCAGCTTACCAGTATGTCACCGTTTTGTGCAGCGGCAACGTGGCGGATTCTTATGTCCTTGGTGTATTTGGTAAGGGCATTGGTCTCCTGCTTACCGTCTACATAGCAGAACAAGCCGGAATCAGTTCCAACCCATACCCTGCCGTCCTTTCCTTCCGCTATGGCATTGGAAGTTTCTCCAGTGCGGAACATCTTAAAGCGGCTGCGGGTCATCTTGCCTACACCGTTTCTGTCCGTGGCAATCCAGATGTTGCCTTCGCGGTCAGAGATAATTCTGTTTATCTTAGCATTCTGAATTTCTGCCTTGTCACAGACATGGAATTTTCCCTCGCTGTAGACCACAAGACCGGATTCCGTACCAAACCAAACATTTCCGTCCTGAGCCTGAAAAATAGCAGTAACCGGAATGCTATCAAGAATTGTTCCTGTGTGAACGGCAATAGCTTCTCCGTTTACAATCTTTACAAGGCCTGAATTGTCCGTGCCAACCCAAAAGTTTCCGTCCCTGTCCTGGCAAACGTCCGTAACCGCATAGTCGCCAAATTTATCCATGGAAGGAATTGTACGGAAAAGGCCGTCCTTAAAGACAAAAAGCCCCTTGTCGTTCTCCGTAGTAAGCCAAACGCGTCCGTCCCTGTCGCAAATAAGCTGGGTGGAAATAACGCCCTTGGAAACCGTACCCGCCTCAAACTGGGGGTTAAAGAGGTGGCGGCTCTTGGACATGTAGACAACACCACCGGCTGTTCCTACCCACACGTTCTTGTCCTTGTCTTCCACAATCGCGCGGATTGAATTGTTGGGTAGACCGTTCTGGGTGGTAAAGGTCATATTCAAATCCGGCTGCAAAAGCTGCACACCTTCGTCGTTGGAGCCTATCCAAAGGTTTCCTGAACTATCCTCCACAACAACGCGTACGGAAGCAAAAGTAAGCCCATTGTCCTTGCTGCGCCTCATAGTGGAAAAAGCCACTCCGTCAAAGCGCACGAGTCCTTCATAAGTACCTATATTAATAAAGCCGTCGCTGGTTTGCGCAATGTCAGTAGCCGTCGTTCCAGAAAGGCCTCCAAAAGAAGTCCACTGCTGGTAAACGTAATTGTCAAAAAATGACGACTGAGACGCCAACTGCATGCAAAAGGCAAAAGCCGCCACTGCCAATACCAAGATTTTTTTCATACCTCTATTGTAATGCAATCAGTGGCTTTTTACAAAGATTTTTTTCTGAATTTCCTCTGAATTTTTCTTCTTTTTGCGGCACTTGCACTTTCAACAGGCATTTTTACGCTAACATACATGCCCCTTGTGTGGCGCTTCCGGGGTTTCGGCTTTCGCCTCCATTGCCTGCGGCAACGCTACCGCGCCCCTCCAGTGCCTGCCGCGTCTTTTTTTTTACCTTTCAACAAACAATACTTCTTCTAAAGGAAGGGAACAACAGTTTGCAACTTTTTCCGGGGGCATTCCATCGTCCAAGAGCTTTTTTGCAGTCTCTATTGCTTTTTTATGCATGCCTTGCTCTATTCCCTGTTCAATGCCTTCTGCACGACCCCTGCGCTCTGCTGCCAGAAGGCCGCTTGTGTAGTCGCGCTTTTTGCCCTCTATCTGCCCCTGTATTACCCAGCGCCAGCCGTCGTCGCTTATATTTTTTAGGGTGTCGCTTGCCTTCATTATGCCTTCCTCCGACTCCACTATCGCTCTTATCAAATCCTGACTCCTAGGATTGTCCGCTTCCTTTAAGAATTTACACCATTTGAGCAGAGTTGGCAAGTTGTTTACTTCCTCCGGGCTTAACACTTTTGGAAGCTTGGGCAGCTCAAGAAATATTACGTTAAGCCTTCCCGAAAGCCTTGCCCCGTCACCCAGGTCTGCCATCTGGTAGTGGTGAACTGGGGCAGAGTTGCTTTTGTCAAAGACAAAGTCCAGCACGGAAATCTGGTAGGCCTGTGCCACAGAGTTCCAGTCGTCGCCAACCTCCATCACGGAAGAGACAAGGCGGGCCGCATAGTATTCAGCACGCTTACCGTAGTCGTACTGCTGGTCAAAGCCCTGCATCTCAACCTGTGCCTTGGTCCCGTCCGAAAACTCGCAGTTAATGTCGTAGTCCACAGCCCGCTGGAATTTGTAGAAGGCGGCATCCTCATTCTGGACGACGGTAGCTTCCCTAACATCCCTGCCGATTGCAGCAGAAAGGAAGGACTTTAGCGCAATCTTTGAAGCCTGCGTGTTCTGGGTGAAGATGGCCTTAAAGTTGGGGTCAAGGCGGGGGTTCAGTATGCGGAAAGATTTTTTTGTCATTTTTGTCATCGAATTCCTCTATAGGGAACCTCTAAAAACTTCAGTTTTTAGAGATGCCCTATACTATATATATGCAAGAGAAATTCAATTTCTGACACAAATGCGTATTTTTTCTTGGCTAAGGGGGTTACTGAGTGGTACCGAACTTCCGCGAATGCGGAAGTTTATAATAACTTCCTTGCAGGTCCAGCCGACTTTAGTCGGCTGTGCGAACCACGCGGAAGCCAAGACGGTTGTCGCAGCCGCTGGGGTTGCCGTCGTTCCGGTACGCAACAGAACAGTAGTCAGCGTCAAGGCGCCAGCTGCCACCACGGAACACGCGGCCAGAGCCGGACGAGCCGCCGGTAGGATTTGTAACAGAGCCTGTTGCTATTGTATCATACCAGTCCCAGCACCATTCCCATACGTTCCCGCTCATGTCGTAGAGGTCAAGTGAGTTGGGCAACTTTTTCATTACCTCATGGGTCTTGTTTTCGCTGTTTTCATAATACCAGGCATAGTCCCCGAGGCTTGAGCTGGCATCCGTCCCTGCATAGTCATCGGGATCCGCTGCAGAACACCCGGACGCACCGCCCCGGGCTGCATATTCCCACTCCGCCTCCGTTGGGAGCCGGTAGCCGTTGGCACTAAAGTTGCATGTTATCTCCCCGCTTATGCCGTTGCCTCCATGAGGGGTATAGCCCCACTGGCTTGTGTCATCCTTTCCGTTCACCTTATAGCATGGGGTCAGGTTTTCGTTTTTGCTCCGCTCGTTGCAGTACATGATGGCATCATACCAGCTTACGTTTTCTACTGGGCGTTTTGCCTGTGTCTCTCCGCTTGCAGGGCTTGACGAGAAAGAACTCGGGTTGTTTCCCATTACCGCCTGGTACTCAGCCTGCGTCACCTCATGGTCACAGATGTAGAATGACGAGATTGTAACTGTCCTTCCAGATATGAACGCTCCCACGAATTCGTCAACATTATTATTTAGGGACACGGTCAACTTATCGTCACCGGTTACGGTTCCGTCCGACACCAGAACCAATCCGGTTGATGCGGTCTCGTTTTCCGTAACAGGGGCTTCATAATCATCAGAGCCTCCTCCTCCGCCACCGCAGGACGAAAGCACAAGGCTAAGGACAAGGACTACAAGCGCCCCCCCCCCAACACCATACAGAAGTAAAGTTCTTTTTCATATGATAATTCTCCGTTTATATGTTGTTACAAAAAATTATCACACAAAAGCAGGTATTTTTCAACCTTTTGTCAAGAAAATAGCCGTCACCTTCCACAGATCCCGAATCCAGTTCGGGATGACGGCTGTCCTGTCACCCTGAACTTGATTCAGGGTCTGTAAAAGTAAAAATGCCAACTTCCACAGATCCCGAAACTAGTTCGGGATGACGGCCACCAGCTTCCACCGCATTTGACCATTTAACCAATTGCAAATATAATTGTTTATCAATTGGTATGAAAAAGACTTTAGCTTTTATATTAGGTTCATTTATTCTCTTTGCAACGCTTCTTTCCTGCACAACGACCGTTTCCGGCGAATTTGAACGTCCCGCAGGACTGGACATGAACGGGGCAAGGTCCATTGCGGTGCTGGACTTTGCAGTTCAGGAAAACTGGAATGCAGACATCTGGAGCGGAAGGAACAGCTACTACCGCAAGGAAAGGGAAAAAGAGCAGATTGCAGACTACCTTGCAAGCAACCTGCAGAAAAGGATTGCAAAGGAAGGCTACCTAAGCCTTGCAAGTCCAATAGAAGCAGAAAAAGCCTTAAGATACAGAACCACACCGCCATGCGACGCATACGTTTCTGGCAGCATAACCCACTACGAAGACAGGATAGACCGCCGGGTACGCGAAGACGATGAGGGAAAGGAAAAGGTCTACTTTATCCGCCGGGTAAGTTTTACCATAAACTACAGCATTCTGGATGCAGCCACAGGAAAAGAGCTTGGCTACAAGCGCTTTAACGCAAGCGGTTCCAGCTACGAGGCAGAAAGCCGCAGGGACCTGCCAGACCCAATACGCCTTGTAAAAAGCGACATGGACAGAAGCCTAAGGGAAATGACCCGCTACATCTCGCCCTACAAGGAAAGGGAATACTATTCGCTAATAAAAGACAAAAAGAACGAAACGCTGCAAAAGGCCTACAAGCTTGCCTCAGACGGAAACACGGAAGAAGCCCTTAAGATTTACAGTGAATACTACGAGGCTTCGGGCAGCTACAAGGCAGGCTACAACGCCGCAATGATTCTACAGTCCCAGGGAAAGCTGGACGAAGCAAAAAAGCTTTTGGACGACGTGTACCAGAGGAATCAGGACGGAAAAATAAAGAATGCCCTTAGAAACCTGAACAGCGAGCTTGACTATGCAGACAGGGTAAGGACGCAGAAGGGCCTAAGGGAAAGCCGCTCCAGAAAAAATTCACAGGACACATCCTCTTTTCCAGACCAATATGAAGAAAGTGGTGAAAGCATAAAGGACGCAGGTCTTATTACATTTCCAAAAGACGAACAGTAAAAACTTAATTGAACCATGGTTGGTGAGCCTGTCGAACCACGGATGGATGGTGGAACAGCCCCTGTGGTTAGACAAGCACACCAACAAGTTCAGGGAGACAGTTAATTGTTATTCGTACCTCGCATACGCTAAAAGGTCATTTCGACAAGCTCAATGGCCGTAGGTGCCGAACTTATTAGAGGGATTGGAGGGGCGGCTTAGCAAGATGATTTTCCCAAGCGACGTACGCCGCCGTGGAGCCCCTTTAGTACCGGCCGCAGGACGGTATGAGGGTTACCGAAGGGCGGAAGGGCGGTGGCGCAGAGGCCTGTCCGGTCGGATTAGCCAAAGAGCAAATTGGTAGAGCAATTAGGACTTCGTCCATAAGAATTAGAACTGGTAGCCTATGTTTATGGAAGGAACCACCATTCCATAGCTCATGTCGGAAATGAACGCCGTAATAAAATCAGCCTGGGCTTCAACAAAAACATGGGTTGTCAGGTAGTACTGGAAGGAAGCTCCAAGTACAGCACAGGCATCCACGCTGTAAAGCGGGTCCAAGTCAAAGCCGTTTTCATAGTGGTACTGGTACTTGTAAAAATATGCAGCCCCCACGCCGGCATGGGCTTCCACCGTTCCCAGCAGCCGCTTTTTGGATGGGTCGTCACGGGAGGCAACTTTTATGGGCTTCTGGTAGACCAAGAGTCCGCTTGCTGTCATAAGGTTTCCGTCTATGTCAAAGTAGTCGCCTTCAAAATTCATGCGGGTATAAGTTCCCAAAAGGCCTACGCCAAGGTAGCCCCAGCTTAGCTTTATGGGAATGAATACAAGCTTTGCGTTGCCGCTCAAAGGCCAGATGTTGCTGCCCATGTATTTTTTGAAGGTGTCATCGTACATAATCATGGGGCACGAATAGCCAAGGCTCAGGTTAATGTCCATAGGCTTGGTGTAGCGCACGACAACTTCATTGTCCCCGTTGTCGGGAGTGTAAAGGCCGCTGGCATCAGTTGCCCTAAAGTGGTAGACTCCAGGATCCAGGCTGTCTATGTTGAACTGAATTTCCATCTTGCGGTTACCAGAATCCTGCGAAAGAATCTTGGGCTTGTAGGTGCGGCCCTTGCTCTTTTTGGGGACCAGGGCGTATTCCGTATATTCCAGGTCGCCCTTCCCTTCCTTAGGGGGAAAGAGGTTTCTTCCCTTGACTGCAAATTTTCCGTCGTTAACTTCCTCTAGGTAAATTGTGGAGGAATTGTTGAGCGTGGTCTTTATGGAAGAAATTTCCGGCTGGTGGGCGGCGTAAATTGTAATGTTGGTCCAGTCGCTTTCCGCTGCGGGGCTTCCCACAAGATCGTAGGTTACTACCTTGTAGCGGTATTTTCCCGGCGGCAAAAGGGGAAATACATGGATTGAATTTTCACTGCGCTTGCTTTCCATGCGCCTAAGTTCCTCGTGGTCATTCTGGGTCTCGATTATGACTTCGTACTTGAGAACGGCGGCCGGGTTCTTTTCTTCCCACGAGAGAATCTGCCAGCTTTCCTCTGGCGTCATTTTGTTTCCTGTGAATGCCGGGACTTCATCATCTTCATCAAATCCAGCAGGGGGGGACTCTTTTGAAGCGGAAGAATCCTGCTGGGCTGCGGCGGAGGAAGGGGTCTGCGCAAATGCAGCAAAGCCAGTGCATGCCAAGAGGAAAATCAAAATCGAAGCAAAAAGGCAAATTCTACTTTCCATACGGATTCAATGACTTCCTTGGCGTTACCTTTGTAGGAGCAGGAATGTCCGTAACAAACTGGGAGCCTATCTCCGGGCTTTCCTGCATAACGGCATCGACGTTGCCGTCCTTATCCGTATCAACCCTTTTAAGACCCTGAACAGTCCACCTGTAGGTTCCATTTGCGAGTGCCTTTTTGGTTTCCGCCGGAAGCTGTACAAAGTCTATCACATATTCGGTATTGTCGCCAATATACTTTTCAAAGACGATGTTGCCTTCCTCATCGTAAATCTTTAGGCCGTAGTCATTGGCGCCGGAAACTCCATGCCAGCCAAGCCTTATGACCCTCTCGTTGTTCACGTTGCTAAGGTAGTGCTGGTCAAACCTTGGGGGAGTCTGGGAGAGCCGTGTCGGACTGTCCAGAGGAGGAACCGGGAGAACAGTAAAGTAGCTCTTGTAGCGGCTGTCCGTGCTTGAAATGTCAATGCCGTCCTGAGTGCGGGCGTAGACTATAACCTCGTAGGTGCCGCTTCTTAGGGCTTCGTTCGTGCTTGTAAGGCGTACCCTGTTTGGTGCAACCTTCACACCCTTTGCCATCTGCTCGTCCGTGGGGAATTTCATCACCACCTTGGGCTTCTGCAAGTCCGTGCGGATAACGACAAGCTGTGCGGTCGCAGGCGTTTCCTCGCTGGTCCAAGAGGCATAGGGCGGGTTGTATATTGCCTCAAGTCCGTCTATCTTGACACCTCGGGTTGGGAGGGTTACGTTCACAGGATGCAGCTTTGCCAGCAGGAAGGAACTCTTCATAAGACGGCCGTTCATCCTTGTCTTTACGCCCGGCATCGCATTCGAAATAGCCTGGATTTCAATCCTGTAGTTATGCTTGTCCACAAAGCCCGGGGCAGAATACATGTTTACGTTTGCGCTTGTTCCGTAGATAACATCCTTATAGACCGGGACATTGCCTTCCTCGGGGAAAATCTCCACGCGGTAATAGTCCGCACCGTCCACAGTCCGCCACTTGAGATTGAAGGGCTTTCCGTCGCGGACTACAGCCTTGCTGTTTGCCAGGGGAGTAATCATTTCCGTAGCAGGAATGCTGTCCACCACGGAGAATCCTTTTGGCGGGGTCTCAAGCGTTGAGGAAGAACTCTTTGAAACTATGCGCCAGTAGTACTTGCCTACAGAAAGGTCCCTTACCCTGGTACTAGAGCCCTTCACTTCCGCAGAGTATACAAGCGTATTAAATGACCTGTCTCTGGCAATCTGTATTTCCGTAGTAAAAGTCTGGGGAAGGTTCTTCTTCCAAGAGAATGTAACGTCAGGCAAGAGGTTCTGGGCAATCATATAACCTTCAGTCGGTTCTATCGTATGCTGGTCAAGGCTTCCGTCCTGGGCATAGAAGGACCGCGGTTTTGCCCTCTGCGAAACGGTTCCCTCCCTGTCCGTTGCCTCAACGGTCCAGTACCACTTTCCTTCAGAAAGCTTTTCGTCGGGAGGAAGGACAAAGAAATTCTTATTCGTTTCAATCCGCTTTGCATCCGCTCCAATGTTGGGGTCACGCGAAAGTATAATCGTGTAGCTAACAGCCTCTGGATCTGCCTTCCATGAAAAATTCACGCCCTTTTCCCCTGTCGAGTTGACAGTGCTGTTTTCTGCAGGAACACCAAGGACCGGAACCTCCATTCTTGACCTCTGCTCAACCGTAAAGAAGCCTGTCTTGCTGGTCTTTCCGTAGCCGATGCGGTTTACGGAATAATAGGGTGTAACGCGCCACCACCAGTTGCCCTTTACCAGCGTGGAAATTATTGCGGAAGTGCCATCCACGGATGTTTCTATATAAGGGTGGGTAAATGAACTGTTGTCAGAAATTTCAAGCTTGTAGGAAGCCGCCATTGCGCTTTCCGACCAGATTAGGCGGACTGCCGGGCTCTGGGTTCTGTATGAATAGGCATACTTGTCCACCGGAACCAGAAGCTTTGGAGGAAGAGACTGAATGACCTGCAGGCGACTCCATGTAATCACCTGCCCTGTAGAGGCTGTGGAAAGCTTCCAATAGTAAGCGCCGCTTTTAAGGGGAACCTCCACTGAACCAGACGTACCAGAAGCAAGCGTGTCTTTTGACGAAGTGAACACCTCGCGGGTAAAGTTGCGGTCTTCCGCCAGGGTAAGCCTAAGTCCTCCCTGCACTCCTTGCCCCGAAACCTTCCAACTAAAGGGAATCTTGGCATCCCCTTCCTCAAAATAGAAGAACTTGGAAGAAGGGGCCGGGCTGGTAACGACAATCTGACTCTTTCCCCCGCCCTCCTCCAGGGAAACGCCCTCACCTTCCGCCACGGAAACACTCTCCCCGCCGGATGAAACGCTGGCATTTCCAGAAAGCACCTGAATCTGATTGCCGCCAGTTGCAACGCTTGAACCCCGCTCTACGGAAACAACCATGCCGTTTACGCTAAAGGACATTCCGTGCTCGGCAGCGGAGGTGTCAACGGTTGCACTACCTTCCCCTATGCTTGCCGTAGCAATACCGTCTTCCGTAATAAAAACCTGCGCCATGCTGTTTTCCGCAAGGTCAATGGTGTTTCCGTCGTTAAAATGAATTGTGGCTTCCGAAAGGCTCTCCGTGTGGATTGTGTCTCCGTTGTATAGCGGCGAATTCTGCCTAAGCCTGTCCCAAATTACGCGGTCTGCAAACTTGCGCTCGGCCGTCTTGTATTTAAAAGTTATTGTGGCAATAGGAGCCTCATTCACCTTTGTAAGGGAACGGAAGAAGCTCTTACAGAACATAAAAGCATTCAGCGTTGCCCCAAAAAGGCAAAAAAGCACTGCCAGAATGAACAGTATGAGAAAAATTGAAGCATCCCTGTCCTTGCCCTTATTTTCGGACTTGGACTTTGTTTTCTTCTGCATTCAAATCAACCTTTGCAAAATCAGGGGTCGGAATTCCAAGCATGTCGCGCACTTCATCCAAAGTTGTTGGACCGTCCGGGCCTACAGCCTTAAGACAATCCGAGTCTGCCACAAAGTCAGGATTACCCCTGCGGAAAAAAGCCTCAACGTCAAAGGCGGGCATGTTCACCACACCGTAAAAGTGCTGTATTCCCTTACCCTTAACTTCAAAATCAACCGGAATACGCTCAACGACAATCTCGTAGGGGGCATAATCCTCCCGAATCGTAAAATTGTTGGACGGATTCTTTATGAATTCATCCTTGAGCATATTGTAGGTAGCTTCCGTAAAGAGGATATCCGTACCGCACACCTTGTTGGAGCTTTCCGTACGGGATGCAAAGTTTACGGAGTCGCCGATAGCCGTATATTCCATCTTCTCCGCACCGCCCATGATTCCGCAGGTGGCACGACCGGTATTTAGGCCGCAGCCTATGCGGATATAGGGCTTGAACGAAGCCTTTTCATCAGTCTCGTGCTTGGCCGTGTACTCCATGGCATCCTTGTTGTACTTCATCAGGGCATAGCGCATGGCTATAGTTCCAGTAACAGCATTTAGGGCATCCTGCTTTACGTGGGCAAGGTGGCTTTTTTCCGCCTCAAGACGGGCCGGGCTTCCTTCTGGAAGATGCTCAAAGTCAAGGGAATCCTCACGCATAAGCCCCCAGACGCCCATGATTGCGTCCCCCTCAAACTTGTCTATGTTGCCGCCGCTAAGAGAAACGCACTCAACCATACGGCCCATGTAGTCGTTCAAAAAGTTTATGATTTCCTTTGGAGAGTTGTCCCCGAACCTCTTGTTGAAGCCGTCGGAAATGGAAGTGAAGCCGCGGATGTCGCTAAAGAAAACCGTTATGTCCTTAAGGTGAGGCTCAAAGTCTATTTCCTTGCGGGCTATGGCTTTAGCAACGTTCTTGTTGGTAAAGCGGGCGAATGTGTTCAAAAAGTCAAGCTCGTCCTTGGTACTCTGGTTCAATACGCCAATTTCATCCCATCGGTTGGAACTTAGCTTTTTAAGCTGCTTGTCCCCTATGTCAAAGTTGCCCCTCTGAATCTGGTCTGCCGTAAGGGTCAGCCTCCTTAAATGACGGGAAATGGCATAGCGGCCAAAGAAAAGAATTGCGATTATCGAAAGGAAGAAGACAACCAGCGTAAGGTAGATGTTGTTCCGCCTGGTAGTCTCTACCCCTTCAAGGATATAGGCAAGGGGAACCGTAGTAAGAACGGAAATGTCCCCCACGGAAATCTTGCAGTAGGCACCGTAAAAGTCCTTGTGGGAAACCTCAAGGGAACCTAAATGCTTTATGAGAAAATCATGCTTAGAAATGAAGGAAAATACTTTTTCCGCAAAAGCGCTGAGCGAGAAAAGCTTTTTCTCTCCTGCAACCTCAGCAATAACCGATGTAGAGACAAATTCTCCCAAAGGCGGTGCATCAGGGTCTTCAAAGGGAATCTGCCTGGTGTCATTGCCGTTCTTGTTCTGAGCCCTCATTATGCGCACAAGAGGATAATTCCTCATGCTTTCCCCCCGCAAAATCCTTTCGGACAGAGGGTGGACAAGCAGCTCGTCGGAATCGTTTATCAAAAAGCTCGTATTGGTAGAATTGGAGCTTATAATTTCCAGTATGGAATCCAGGGAGAATGTGATTGCGCAGGTCTGGTCAAAGCCGTTTTCCTTGTATGGGAAAAAGACAGTCATCATTGGAAGGGCAAAAAAAGGAGACGGATTGGTTGCAACGGTTTCCCCCGCACAGGAGCGGCGTACCACGGCAGACTCGGACTTTAAAAACACATCAAGAACTGAGGGATCCGCCTCGTGGGTAATAAAAAACTGCTGGTTCACAATGTTCTGGTTGCGCTCAGCATCACGCCCGTAGCCAAGAATGTTTATGGCAGCAATGTCTGGATTGCGCTCAAAAAAGAAAATTTCAGCCTGGGATGCAAGTGCCTGGGAGGAATTTCCCGCAACATTGCACAAGTCCAGCAGCTGGAAGGCACTCGAACGCACCATGGCAAGCTTGTCCTCCACTGTCTTTGCAATGCGCACGTTGGTGGAAAGATTCGCGTCCTCTGCAGTACGGCGCACATCCTTTCCTATAAAGTAGCTGTTAAGGTATGTTACAAGGCCAAGAGAAACCAAAACTATAAAACCAATGATAAGAGCAAGCTTTGCACCTATTGGAAAGCGAACCTTATGCCCGTAACCGGACTTCTTATCCTTTCTTAAAATGCCCATTTTTGACCGATTCCTCAAGAGAAACACTCCTCCGCTTTTCTTATCGGCAAAACACGACTTAATATTTACACTTCCACCCTACTAATATAAAAATAATCTGAATTAGCTAGAACTTACGAATTATCATTTTTCTAATTGGAACCATATTTCCCCAGCAACAGGAGCTTATCCGACATTTAATTTTTCTTCTTCAAGCAAAGTTTAGCAAAACATTACCGCATCTCCGTTTCGCCCAAAAGTTCAATCCATAAAAAATCTGTGAATTGTTTTTGCTTTCATTTCTGAAATACAAGTATCACTGTATTTTGTTCCTTTATAAACAGATTTAATCTCAACTTTTAAGTACAGCTCAAAAAATTTATAATCATTATCATTGATTTTCGTAATTTCATATTTATCTGCCGGCTCATTTTTTTCGACTAACGCAGAACTTCTTCCATCTTCCCAGATATATGAAGCTCCGAATCTATTAGAATTGAATGAAACAATTTTTCTATTGCCTTTGCAAGCTTATTCCTTTCAAATTCCTGGGAAATGTTGATTTTAGTGCAATTATGAGCTTCCGCCTTGCTATAAGCATCTTTTAGTAATTTCTGTCCAATTTTCTTATGTCGATATTCAGGGAGAACGCAAAGGTTACTTAATTCGCATTCACCATTGTCTTGAATCAGAAGAGAATAATACCCGATTATTTTTCCATCAGAATTTGAATAAGCAAACATGTATCTTGGTTCGTTGTCCAACTGATATAAAAGTCTTTCTTCTGTCGTAGCAAAGGCCGTAAATCTTGGAGCATTTTCGATGGTAAAACCAAATTGTTCAGCAATTGTCATAAAATGTTGCAACTGAACAGATTAAAAAGTCAGTCATAGAACCTTGTATTCCGTGCCTTCTTCATTTATTTTGCACGAAAGATTTTTTGCAACAGAGGGAATTTCAACATTGTTTTCATCGTAAATACCAAAAGCAGAGTTTTGTGTTAATGGAAAATATTTTATGCCAACTGTATCATATATTTTTCCAGATTTTTTTCTTTTCAATGATTCATAGTCTGCGTAAACCATAGAATGATACAGTTGTTCAATTTTTTCAAAATTACTTTCATTTTTTATTAGAATAGAATTTAAGAAATATCCCATTTTTTATTCTCCTACGCACTAGCCTTCCCCATCAAGTTGCCCAGCGGATTTTGGCAATCTCTTCCACGCGGTTTATTTTTTCTTCTATTAAGTTGTAAGCGTCACGGTTGGCGGATTTTAAGCCCCTTACCTTGCCAAGCCACTTTTCAAAGGCCAGGCGGTTCTTTTTGCTTGCGAGCTTTTTTAGCGTAGCAGGAATGAGCTTTGCAAAGGAACATGAAAGGTCATTTTTTTCCGCAACCCTTTGCAATAGTTCCCCAAGTTCCTCTTCCTTTGTTGCACATGCACATGGTAAAAGAAGTGAATAAAGGGCCTTTGCCTCTGATGCAGAAAGAGTCTCCGTAAGTGAATTTTCCTTGAGCACAAAAAAATCATCTGTCTGCACCTGGATTTTATTTCCGCAAACTTCAAATTCCAAATAGGTCTTTCCGTCACTGGAGCAATAAGAAGTTGTGCTTGCTTTTTTTAGCCTTTCCCTGCAAAAGCGCTGCCTGAACAAAAGCAAGAGTTCCTTCTTTGCAAAGATTGCCTCTATTTCTTCTGCCGACTTTTTGTTGGACTTTCTTGAAGTGTCTATGCAGAGGATGAATTCAATGTCGCTGTTCTGCCTCTTGTTGCTTTGCTTGCCGCCCCGGTAAGTGGTGTATTCATTTGTAACAACGGAAACGTAGCCCTTCTTCATGCAAATTTCGCACATTGCGCTAAAGGGAATGATTCCGTCCGTTGAATAGCTTACCAGTATATACTTTGCGTCCAGGTTCTGCACAAGGTCTGCAAAATACTGGGTGGCGTCTGCCTTGCTGCAATACGGTGAGCGTGTCTGAACCCAGTCGTGCCTTATGCCGGCCTTTTCCCTTAGCCTGCCGCTTTCGTTAAGTTCCAGGGAAGGGGCTATAAAGTCCCACTTGGCAATTGTGTTAAGCATAAAATAATTGCTGCCGTACTGGTGCTGGTTGTATGGCGGGTCAAGGTAGGCAATGTCTATGCCGCGCAAGTCCTTGGCAAGCTCGTTGGCATTTTCCTTGAACACGTGGCAGGGAAAATCAGAGTCAATCAGCTGGGGAAAGTGCAGCTCGATGGGGGCCAGAATCCTCTTTAGTGCATCTTTTCCGTGACCCCCGAATTCCTTGTGGAAGGCCTTAAAAACCCCGGATGTGTTGGTATGGGTTGCCGCCTCGTAAAGCAAAAGGGCAAGAAGCAGGGAGCGGGCCTTTAAGACACTTTTGTCCTCCGAATGGGAAGGATAGTTTTCTTCTATATAATTGCGGATTTTGTCTATGTTAAGGGCGTTCTGCCTAGTGTAAAAAAGACGCTCGGTTCTAAAGTCTGCCTTTTCTATGCTGAATTCCTTTGGGGCGTAATACTTTGCAATGAACTGCTTTTTCTTTGCAGGTGCAGGAAGGGAATTTATCTTTTTTAGGAGCGAGCAAAACTTTTCGTCTGAGCCAAAAATCTTTTTTATGTCGGACTTGCCAACGGTAAGGAATGCCGTGTTGATTATCTTTGCATAATATTCCCAGTCGTTGCTAAAAACCTCAAATCCCAAAGACTTTGCAAAGCGGGATACTACCCCGCTGCCCGAAAAGGCATCAAAAAACTTAAGCCCCGGCTTTAAGCTGGCCCCGCATTCCTGCATGGCCTTGTAGATAAGAGTAAGCAGCTTGCGCTTGTTTCCTATGTAGGCAATTATCTGCTCCGTTAAATACGCTGTCCCAAATTCCATTTTCCCAGTATAGCAAAAGTCAACAAATTTAACAATTGACACTTTGCCACCAGAACAGAAATCAGTTTTGGGTTCCGCTCCCAGGCAAATTCGTCTGAAAACCCGCGGTGTCGCGGAATAGGAAATTAA
>DJYC01000070.1 GCA_002448445.1 Treponema sp. UBA6988 | reverse complement strand
AAATCGCTTCCGCCAATTTTTCTGATGCATTACGAAAACTCGAAATTGGACCTACTAACAGAACTATTTAAAACTTGAAATAAAATCTGTAAGCTGATTTTTTTTAGCGGTGGCCTAGCAGCAGGGATTGGAGGGGCGTTAGTTGCCATTGTGAGAGACGTCCCCTGAGCCTGTCGAAGGGACGGCGCTCACAATGGCAATGGAGGCGGGAGCCGGAACCCCGGAAAGCCCCTTGCAGGATTATCTCCCGAAGGGACAGTGGAAGAAAAGGCTGCTGCCCAAAAGAATAAAATCAAATATTTTTACTTTATAAGCCCGAACCTGTTCAGCGGCCAAATGCGGAGGCTTGCGCGGCCTAGGATTTTTGACCGGTTGACGAACTGGGGCTCCATGTTGCTGTAGTAGGTGATGGAAAGCTCGTCGAACTTTGTGATGGGGATTAGCTTGTAGTCGTAGCTGTGGCGCATGTCCAGAGAATTGTAGCGGTTGTCTCCCATCATAAAGTAGCAGTTTTCCGGTATGTAGCTTGGGCTGCCGTCGCTTTTGTTTGCGGGGAAGACAGGCATGTTGCGCTGGTCAAGGCGTGCAAGGTAGGCGTTCAGTTTTTGAGCGTAGGCCATGTGCTTTGCTATAACGTCGTCGCTGCTCCATTCGGATGCGGAAACTCCGTCTGCAACAAGGTTTGCAATCCTTGTGATTATTTTTCCGCACTCAAGTTTTATCATTACGTTAAGGCGGAAGTTTGCGTCTGAATAGAGGTCTCCGCCAACAAGCCCTTGCTTTACGTACTTGCCGTAGTCTGTCCATCCGGTCATGAATCTTGTGAACCACTGGGCACCGCCAGCTTCCTGCAAAAGTTTTATTGCGTTCATACTGATGTTGCTAAAGAAGTTGTATTCAAACAAGTCTTCCTGCGAAAACATTTCCGCTATTTCACTTTCGCTTGCGTCGTCACCCTTTGCAACTTTTTCAAAGGTAAGGGCAAGAAGCTTGCATTCATCTGCCGCTTTTGCCAAGTCCAATGCACGCCTTTCTTCTTCCAGCTTTTGAACGTCCAGCCAGTCGTCTGCAGAAAGTGGAAAGTCCCGCACTTTTTTCTTTGCAGCTGCATCCAGGGAATTAAGGTTCCACATTGCCCATTTTTCTTCATCTTGGCAAAGTGTGAACTGTCCGTTGGGGCCGCTTTGCTTTGTGCGCACATAGAGGTGCCCGTCCTGCATAAGAAGCTGTTCGCCTGGAAGCCCAACAATGCGCTTTACCAGCGGGTCTGCCTTTTGCTCACCGTTTTCGTCGCGGTCAAGAATTACGTGGTTAAGCGTAATCATGGAAACGTAGTCGGAGATGATTTTTTTTACTTCCGATGCGTGGTCGCTTTTGTAGTGGGGGTTGCGCAGTACTATTACGTTTCCCCTCTTGTAGCGGTTGATGTAGGGAATGCCCACTTTGCTAAGGGGAAACTTTGGCCCTGCAACCGTTTTAAAAACAAATACCCTGTCCTTAATGAGAAAGGTTGGTACCATTGACTCCGACGGTATAACGTAAAGCTGGAAAATAAAAATGTTAAGGATAAAGACTGCAAAGAGGCAGTATACGATTGCGTCTATCCATTCAACAAGCTGGAGCGCTGCGTAGGAAAGCCCCGTGTATGTTTTTGGCGGATAGAGTTTGCTTTCTTCCTTCCACTTTTCGTTCAGCGAGAAAATACGCTTGGGGTTCAAATAGTGGTAGACAACTATTCCGGAAATAACTGTTATTGCAATCCAAAGCAGTATGCAGACAAGGTCGAAAGCAAACGGATGTTCCGTTTTTCCCGACCTTCCCAGAATAAAGCTTAGCATTTCAAGCAGTGTCTGGTATTCAAAAACTTTGCGCACAAATGTTATGTGCTTTATTGAATTCTTTCTTAAGAGAAGGTAGGCTCCCGCAAAGTAGACCAGGGCTGCCGTTATTACAGAAAGCGGAAAAGCCACTGCGCTTATGTCTGCCTGCATGGGAAAGCATAAAGCCGCATATATTATAGAAAGAACTATGTCGGCAAAAATCAATTTCTTTAGGGTCTTCATAAAAGTTCCTTGTGCCTTAAAATTTCTTATGCCTTGAAGGAGTCAAGTCCTGCAAAGTCAAGAGTTGCAAAGTAGTCTTCCACCGTTTCCCTTCTGCGGATCTGCATTACGGAACCGTCGCTCCTAAGCAAGAGTTCACCTGCGCGGAGTTTTCCGTTGTAGTTGAATCCCATGCTTCTTCCGTGGGCACCCGCATCGTGGATGATGAGCAAATCTCCCTTGTCTATCTTTGGAAGTGAACGCTGCACTGCAAACTTGTCGCAGTTTTCGCAGAGGCTTCCCGTAACGTCGTAAACGTGGTCAGCCGGAGCGTCTTCTTTTCCGCTTACCGTTATTCCGTGCCATGCTCCGTACATACCGGGCCTCATAAGGTCTGCCATGCAGGCATCGCAACCAATATAATCTCGGTAGATGTGCTTTTCGTGAATCGCAGTAGTTACAAGCCAGCCGTAGGGGCCAGTGATTGGTCTTCCACACTCAAAGCTAATGCCCATGGGATCAAGTCCTGCGGGAACAATCATCTGGTCGTAGAGCTTCCTTATTTCTTTTGCAACGTATTCAAGGTCAACCTTCTTCTGCTCAGGCTTGTAGGGAATACCAACGCCACCGCCAAGGTCTACAAATTCTATGTTAACGCCAACTTCCTTCTGGACAAGGAGAACCATGTCAAAGACAATGCGGGCTGTGTCTGCAAAGAAGTCCGGGTTCAGCTCGTTGGATGCAACCATGGTGTGCAGGCCAAAGTGCTTTACACCGTACTTTTTGCAAAGCTTGTAGCCTTCAATCATCTGTTCTTTTGTAAGTCCGTACTTTGCTTCTTCCGGCTTACCGATTATTGAATTTCCGCCGTGCTTTTCTGAGCCCGGGTTGTAGCGGAAGCATACCGTGTCTGGAAGAGTTCCGCCAAGGGCATTGCGCACAAATTCAACGTGGGTTATGTCGTCAAAGTTTATGATGTTACCCTGTTTTGCCGCAAGAATGAATTCCTCTGCCGGAGTGTCGTTGCTTGTGAACATTACCATGTGGCCGGTCATGCCGCTCTTTTGGGCAAGAATAAGTTCTGGAAGACTTGAACAGTCTGCACCACATCCTTCTTTTTCCAGAATGCGCATGATGTAGGGATTGGGGCAAGCCTTAACCGCAAAGAATTCGCGGAATTTTGGGAAGATAGAAAATGCCTTTTTAAAGTAGCGGATGTTTTCTACAATGCCTTTTTCATCATAAAGGTAAAATGGCGTGGGATATTTTTTTACAAGCTCCTTGAGTTGTTCTTTGTTCAATGGAAATTTATTCATGCGCATATTATGCCATTTCTATTGAATTTTTACAATATTTAGGGTAGTTTTTATTTGGGTAGCCTTTTTTATTTGGACGGTAGGCTTTTGGCTCTACCAGCTTGTTTTTTGGCTAACTCGACCGTCAGTCACTTTGCGTCACCGCCGTTCCGGGGTTTCGCCTTTCGGCTCCATTGCCTACGGCAACGCACTTCGTGCGCCCCTCCATGGCGGCGTAGGTTGCTTTTGATAATAAAATTGTAAACTGTTTGGAATTTATATGGAGAAGAGTATGTTTATAAGAAAAAAGTTTTGCAAATCCTTATTCATCCTTTTTGCCGCGGCATTTGTTTTATGCACAAATTCTTTTGCAAAAGAAAGTGCTTCCGCAAAAAAGGCAAGCCTTAGCAAAGAAAAGCCCCGCTTTTTCTGGAAGATTAGCGGTGTGGACAAAAATGGAAATCCTTCCTTTGTATACATTCAGGGAACGATTCACGTTGGCTCCAAAGAACTCTATCCCTTGGACAAGGAAGTACTCGATGCCTTTAACAATGCAGACCGTATAGCAGGGGAACTTTCAAAAGACGACATGCAAAACATGCAGTTTTATGCCATGCGCCTTGTTCAGGAAAGCTTTTTAAAAGCGGGCGGGAAAAAAGTCAGCGCCTGCCTTAGCCCGGAAGAAATAGAGACAATGAATTCCCTCTTGGGAAGCCCACAGGCCTTTGCCATGATTGACGGAGCGGAGCCTTGGGTTGCAGCCCTGACACTGTTGGAAAAGACAATTCAGGAGACGACTGAACTTACTTATGAATATTCTGTTGACAACTACTTTCTAAAGTTTGCCAATGATGCCGCGCGCAAAGTCGTGGGCCTGGACGACATTCAGGTTCAGATTGACATACTTACCTTTGGAACTTACGAACAGCAGCTTACCATACTAAAATCTTCTATAAAGGAATGTTCCGACGAAAAGTCAAAGGAAGAAACACGGGTGGAACTCAAGGCCCTTTACGATGCCTATCTTGCAGGTGACGTTGAAAAGCTAGCCTCCATCTCGGATGCTTCAAATGAAAGCGACATCGCGGAATACGGGGACTTTGGTGAGGAATACAAAAAGCTGGTCTACGACAAGCGCAACGAAGACTGGGCAAAAGACATAAAGGAATTTTTGGAAAATGGCGGAAGCACATTCATCTATGCTGGAGCAGCCCACTGGGTTGGAAAGAATTCCGTCTTTGACTACCTGCGCAAACAGGGCACAATCGAGTGAGTGTTAGGCTTAGGCTCGCAGTCCTGCTTGGCTTACTGGCAGTTCTTTTTGCGGCAACGTCATGCGTTTCTCTTTCGGAGGCAGCCTCACGTCTTTTTGGATACGATACTCCCCTGCTAGAAAAAGAAGAGGAAAGAATGCTCTGGAGAATCCGGGGCTACAATTCCCAGGGAAAGAAATTTACCGTATACATTCAGGGCACAATTCACGTTGGGGACGAAAGGCTTTACCCTCTGGAAAAAAGGGTTCTAAAGGCATTCCGTGCTTCGGACAGAATAGTTGCAGAGCTTAGCGCTTCCGACTTGGAAAAATTTTCTGATGAGCTAAGGGAAAGAACCACCCACAGTTTTTCCAAGGCAGAGGGGCGGGTTGTTACAAAAAATCTTAGCGCAGAGGAGAAGGAAAAACTCCGCCTTATACTGGACCAGGAAACAATTGATTTTCTTACCCTTCTTGAACCCTGGTGCATGATACTTGCCCTTTGTTCTTCCCCCCAAGCCCAGTCGGAACTTTCGGCAGATTTTTCGCTGGACGAATATTTTGCCAAGTTTGCAAAGGAAGAAAACAGGGAAATCCTTGGCCTTGAAACTTTGCAGGAGCAGCTGGATTCCATAAGCTGTGGAACCTACGATGAGCAGCTTGTCCAGCTAAAGGAAATTCTTGATGGAATAGACGCGCAAAAATTCAAGGAAGAAATGAACTCTGCTGCAAAGAACCTTTACGAAGCATACCTTTCCGGAGACCCCAAAAAACTGGAAGAGCTTACAAGTGAAGACGAGCGCAACGAAAAGTGGGCAAAAAGAATTCAGTCTTATATTGAAATGGGCGGAACTACTTTTGTGTATGCAGGGGCAGCCCACTGGGTTGGAGAAAAATCCGTCTTTGCATACCTTGAGGAGTGGGGGCTTGTTCGACAGGTCTCACCAACCGTGGTTCGACGTAGCTCACCAACCGTGGTTCGACTAAGCTCACCAACCGTGGTTCGACAGGCCGCTGGAAGCTGCGCTGCGGGTTCACAAGAACTGCTTCAGGATTCGGGGTCAAAGTAGACTTCAATGTGGTATTTGAATTCATCATTTTCCATGTAAAGCATGTCTTGCAAGGAATAAGTCTTGCTCTGGAAAAAGACGGAATTCACATAGTAGCAGACTGGTATGTGCTTAAATTCGGGGCGGTCAAAAATGTCCGTGTTCCAGTTTACGTCCTTTCCCAAAAAGAGCTGGTTGGCACGGTCTTCAATTTTCTGGTGGGAAGCGTAGATGTTCCTCTGTCCCTTTATTCCGTATTCAGAAAGATATTGCATTTGTTCCGGCGTTACGTCGCTAAGGTCTTGGTGCGGCTCGTACAAAAGGGATCCTTCTATTATATAGTCCTTGTAAAGTTCAATTCCCTTTTCGGCACCGGAATCAAAATCCTGCTTTAGAATCTGCACTTTGTCGTAAAGGCTGTTCATCTTCCTGTTTATTTCCAGAATCAGGTTCTTGATTTTTTCCGTGTTCATGGGAGTCCAGATAAAGGCCTTGTTCAACCTAAAAAAGCGCTCTTCAACTTCCTGCCGTATTTTTTCTGAATCTTTTTCCGCAAAGTTTTCCTCTATTCTGCTCATTCGCCTATCTCCAGTGGAATTATTCCCTGCGGTACAAAGTCTCCCCTAAGGGCACCGAATATTGCCTGGTAGGAGTATGATGACCAGCTGTAGCCGCAGAGGATTGTGTCTGCAAAGTCAAAGTCGTTCAGTATGGAAACCGGTGACATGGTGGAAAGGATTATTACACGCTTTCTTGAATTGCGCAGGCGCTTTGCGATTGATGCCGAGTGTGCGTCGAATACGTTTATGATGATTGTGTCGTATGCGGATGCAACGCTTGTAATGTTGGCAGCGTTCCATTCGTTAAGGTTGCTTTGGTCCTCTGCAAGGCCGTATGCAAAGTAGTAGGTGTCCGCCCCTTGGTAGCGTTTTTTTCCTTCCCGAAGAAAGTCCACGAAGGGGCCTGCAATTAGCACTTTGCCGCCATCTTCGTTCTTGAATGGAAAGACGCTCCCCTTTTTGTATATGCTGATTGAGCGGCATGCCTGTGAAAGAAAGAACTTTTGCCCATCGCGGTCTGGAATGAGGGAGTCTATTTTTGACTCGTCGGGGTAGAGCGGGGCGTAGTTGTCGCTTTTAAAATAGTTCAGCTTTGCGAGAAGCACCCTGTATGCTGCGTCCTTTACCCTTGCGCGGAAGGCTTTGTCCGTATTCATTTTGCTTATGTTCTGCGTCCAGAGGCTGTCGCTGAGTCCCGCCGTGGAAGAAGAAAGGATTATGTCGTTGCCTGCTTCTATTGCCATTGTTACTGCGCGGCTCAAGGTTCCAGCAAATGCCCAGGCTCCGTACATCATCATGTCGTCGGTGATTACAAGTCCGTCGTAGCCCATTTCTCCGCGTAAGATGTCTGTAAGCATCTTTTTGGAAAGGCTTGCCGGGTTCTTGTCTATCTGGGGGAACATGAGGTGTCCGCTCATTATGGCGGGAATTCTTGCCTTTATAAGGTATTCAAAGGGCTTTAGCTCGCGGGAAACAAGAGTGTTGTAGTCAATTTGAATTTCTGGAAGCTTTCCGTGGCTGTCCAGACTTGTGTCTCCGTGGCCGGGGAAGTGCTTGGCTGTTGGAATTACACCCGCATCTATTGAACCTTGCGAAAATGCCTCTCCAAAGATTCCTGCCTTGTCTGCATCTGAACCAAAGGAGCGGGAGCCGATTATGGTAGAGTCAAGGTTTGTGTAAAGGTCTACCGAGGGGGCAAAGTTCATGTTGATTCCAAGCGCGCTTATTTCTTTGTTGATATAATAGGAAGAATAATATGCGTCCATGGGGTAGCCGGAAGCGCCTATTGCCATGTTGCCCGGAGTTTCGGAAGTTGTTCCCTTTACGTGGCGAATCCAACCGCCTTCCTGATCCGTTGCAACAAAAAGCGGAATTTTGTAGGGACGTGCCGCTGCTTCTGTCTGTAGCATCTTTATTACACGCGCAACCTGATGAATGTTGTCCGTGTTCCAGCCAAAGACCTTTACGCTGCCAAGACCCCTCTGCGTAACCCACTGGTGCAAAAGGGCATTTGGTTCTGCTCCAGCCCAGCCGAACATTAGTATTTGCGAAAGAAGCTCTGCGTTGCCCATGCGGTCTACAAGTGCCTGGGCAAGAACGTCGTTGTCTGCCTTTGTCCAAAAGTCAATTTTTTCTGGAAGCTTTGAGGCAAGAAGTTCCCTTTCCTGATCGGAGTGAAGGAGGGACTGAGCCGCTATGGTAGCGGATGCCGGTTTTGCCACAGGATTTTTCTGCAGCAGGTCAACTGACTGGCTTTTTACAGAGGATGAAAAAAATATGAGCGATGCAAGAATCACGGAGGAGTGGGGGAACTTCATTTGTATTCTTCACCCCGCATTTTCCTTATGAACTTTTGTGCGGAATTTGCGGCGATTGCACCGTCTGCACATGCGGTAACTACCTGCCTAAAGCTTTTTGAGCGCACGTCTCCCGCTGCGTAAAGCCCTGGAACAGAAGTTTCCATGTCTTCGTTGGTGATTATGTAGCCAGCGTCATCTGTCTTTAGGTTGGAAAGAAGCTCCGTTCTTGGAAGCATACCCACGGAAACAAAAACCGCATCCGTTTCAAGGACTGACTTTTCTCCGGTAACAGTGTCTGTAAGCTCTACGGAAGAAACCTTTGTGTCTCCAAAAACAGCCGTAACGCTTGAGTTGAATTTTACCGTGATTGCAGGGTTTGAAAGTACCCTTTGGGCAACAGCCTTTTGTGCCCTAAAGCTTGCCTTTCTGTGCACGATTGTTACTTGGCCGATTGTGGAAAGGTAGGTAGCTTCGTCACAAGCGCTGTCTCCGCCGCCAACAACCACGATTTTTTTGTTGCGGAAAAATGGGCCGTCGCAGGTAGCGCAGTAGGAAACACCGCGGCCAAAAAATTCCTTTTCGCCGGGTATGCCAAGCTTCCTGTGGTCTGCCCCCGTAGCAAGAAGGACTGCTGGTGCGGTAAAAGTTCCGGCAGAAGTTTTTATTGAATACTCATTCTGAATCTTATCTATAGAAGAAACCTGTGCTTGCAAAATGTTTGCGCCAAAAGCCACCGCCTGGTCCTTCATCTTTGCAATGAATTCAAATCCGTTGGCTGCAGGAAAAAATCCCGGATAGTTTTCCAGGTTAAAAATCATGGCCACCTGTCCACCTGGAAAACCCGCATCCAAAAGAAGAGTCTTTAGACCGCTGCGAGCGGCATACTGGGCAGCTGCCATTCCGGCAGGTCCTGCACCCACAATGATAAAATCAAAATTACTATCCATACCCGTAATTTTACACGATTTCTTTCATTTATACAATTGACGGCATTGATTTCTTGCTTTTTTGAGCGGTGTGCAGAATTTCAGCTTTTCCCAACCAATTTTCATTCGCTTGATTATTATGACAGATAAAGTTTATAATGAATCAGAAGGTTTTTATGTCAGATTTGGCTTATTCATATTATAAGCAATTAGATACTCTTGATTTACCTGATTTAGAAATTCTTTTTGATAAAATCAGTAATTTGATTTTATCAAAGAAAAAAAATTATAATTCTGAAATTGAAAACGGACTTGCTTTCTTTGACAGTATAAAAGGCAGTGTTAATCGTGAGATCAACGCAAAAGAAGAATTACTTGCAGCAGTGGATGAAAAATATGCGTATTCTAATTGATACAAACATAGTTATAGACCTTGTACAGAACAGAGAACCTCATTCTGATAATGCTTCAAGGATTATAAATTCTTGTGTCAAGAATGAAAATATTGGATATATCTCGGCTCATTCACTTTCAGATTTATTCTTTGTTTTGAGAAAAGATAAGTCTGTGGAAGAAAGAAAAGCCCTTATTTTGAATCTATGCAAGTTTTTCAAAGTTGTTCCAGAGAATAAGGACTTTTATACTTCTGTATGCAACAATCCTGATTGGAATGATTTGGAAGACGGCCTGCAAATGAAATGTGCTGAAACAGAAGAGTTGGATTATATTATTACGCGGGATGAAAAAAATGGATTTGGTGGTGCATCCTTGTATTTTCTTGGCAAATGCTTTAGACTGTAAAGTATATGAAAAAAGTTTTTTTGCTTGTGCTACTTTGCCTGCTTTTTACGTCATGCAGCTTTTTATTTAGTGTAAGTGAAATTTTTGATGATGAGGCAAGCCTGACTATAGAGAACTGGGCTGAAGGGAGGGTAAAAGTCAAGTATATTGACCACGATAGCGACCCGGAGCTTCCTGTTATAATTGAACCCGGCTCTTCGTGCAGGATAGACTTTTCGGATAAAAGCGGAAGCTATAATGTCAGGTTCGTCTATGACAGCATAAATTACGAAGACAGACTTTATCTTTCCGATGGCAACAATACTTACCGACTTTATCTGGATTCAAAGGCAAAGCTTGCTGCAAGGTTGGGGGAAGGCAGGTACCACTATCCGCACAGGCTTGAGTAGAAAAAAGATTTTTTACCCCGCTACTTTATTTTTCCTATTGGCAGTGGTATAATTTAATCTATTATGAAGAAGGATGATTTTGCTTCAGAAAGCAAGAATAACATAGACAAGACTCTGGAAAGACTTTACAACATGGGGCAGCCGCCAAAGTTTGTCTTTGCCGTCATAATCTTGCTCTATGTGCTTGCAAATTTTATTGTCATCAGTTTTTCGGGCAAGGTGGGGGCCGTGAACATACTGGGCAATGCAATTCCCTACTTTATTTTTACGGGCGTTTTTTCTTCCGTTGCAAACATGTGCATCATCTTTCTCGTAGTCTTTTTTAAGAAGATAGGCTACGTTACGGCCGTAGTGATTCTGCTAAGCCAGTTTCCTGTGCTTTTTATGCGGCTCTTTGTGGAGCACGGCTATGCAGCTATTCCCGGATTCTTCAGCAATAGCTTTACCTTGGTAGCGGGTACGATTATCTATCTTGGCAACAGGACGCTCAGAAGGTACCAGGAGCGCGTAAGGCACGAGGCTGTTACCGATTCTCTTACGGGGCTTCCCAACCGCTTTGCCTGCAAGGAGATTATAGAAGACTTTGCAAAGCATGACCTTCCTTTTGCGGTTGTTTCCGTGGACCTTAACAATTTTAGGGGCATTAACGACACAATGGGGCATGAGGTTGGCAACAAGGTTCTTGTGGAAGTTGCATCTCGCTGGAAGAGACTTGCCGATTCTGGCAAGAACCCGACTGTTGATTTTGTTACGCGCTTTAGCGGTGATGAATTTACGTTTTTGATAAGAAACTACAAGTCTGGTGCTGAGCTTTTGGAAAGCATAGGCTCCTATAAGGCTGAACTTGAAAAGACCGTTACCATAGATGACTGCGACTACTTTCTTACGGCATGCTTTGGCTATGCGGAATTTCCGTCTGATGCGGACAAGGGCACTAACCTTCTTTCATGCGCGGGGGCTGCAATGCACAGGCTCAAGAAGCAGAACGGCAGCAACGGCATCCTGCACTTTTTGCCGGACATGCTCAAGATTGAGCAGACACTTGAGACTGAGCGCAAAATAAGGGGCGCGCTTGACAACGGCGGCATATACCTGAACCTTCAGCCCCAGTACGGCATGGACCATACCCTGCGCGGCTTTGAAGCCCTGGCCCGAATGAAGGACAGTGACGGAAGTCCTGTAAGCCCCGCTGAATTCATTCCTGTTGCGGAAAAGACGGGACTGATTGACCGCGTGGACATAAGCGTGTTCAGGCAGGTGGCAGATTTTCTTTCCAGCGTTCTTGCAAAAAAGAAAAGCGACATAATCATAAGCTTTAACATTTCCGTGCGCCATCTGATGAAGAACAACTTTGTGGAAGAGATAAAGGAAATCCTTAAAACGTCCGGTGTTCCCGCAAGAAATCTTGAGCTTGAGATTACGGAGTCCGTTATGATTGACTCTGTTGACCAGGCCCTAAAGCGCCTAAAGGAAATCAAGGACATGGGCATAAAGATTGCGATTGACGACTTTGGCACCGGCTATTCCTCCCTTAGCTACCTGAACAAGCTTCCCGCAGACCTGCTAAAGATAGACAAGGCCTTTATTGACCCAATCAATTCAAGTGAGGCCGCAAAGCAGTATGTTGCAACCATTGTGAACATAGGGCACGTGATGAACCTTGAGGTTATTTCCGAAGGTGTGGAGTCGAATGAGCAGCTGGAAACCTTAGCCTCAATCGGCTGTGACTTTATCCAAGGCTACCTCTGGGGCCGCCCCGTCCCGCTAGAAGAAGCCGCAAAGATGGTGTGAATTTTGCCACTTACCTCTTGACATTCCCGGGGGAATTCGTTAGAGTACAAATTCCTGAAGATACTTCTCGGGCGAGGATGGTGAAAAAACAATGGCAACAATCAGCGTTGATGACAACGAGAACCTTGAAAAGGCAATTAAGCGCTTTAAGAGAATGGTTGAAAAAGAAGGTATTATCCGTGAATGGAAGAAGCGTGAATACTACGAAAAGCCTTCTACAATCCTCAACCGCAAGAACAAGACTTTGCAGCGCAAGTTGATGAAGAAGAACCACAAGGGTCATGATTCAAAATCATTCTAATGGCTTTTGTTTAAGGGCCTCCGTAAATGTGCGGAGGTTCTTTTTTTTGCCCGCCAGCCTAATCCTGCTTTTCTGCTCAATCTTTGTTTCCTGTGCAAGCCTTCCGCAACAGTCTCCAGAGGCTTTGTCCGCTGCTCAGGAAAAGCTTTCTTTAGAATCTTCCTATATTCCAAGCTGCTTTGAATGGTCGCCTTTGTGCAGGGGGATTGATACCTTCCGCTTTGAGGACACGGACATTCCCCTGGTCTACCATGTGGTGCGCATTGATTTGTCTGAGCCTAGTCTTAGCCTTGCCTGCGTTAAGGGGAGCGTTCCTTCTGCCGTAAAAAAGACTTCTGCCATTGTTGCCTTTAACGCCACCCAGTTTGAGAGCAAATTTTTTGTCTTTAACAGGCTAAAGGGTGTTTTCCGCATGGACGGTGAGGAGATAAGCGTGCCTGTGGAAAAGTATTGCGCGCTTTTGTTTGATTCTTCTTTGTCGAATGGGGCTTGCGGTGGGGGCTTTAGGGCTTCCATTGTGGAAAGTCAGACGGAGGAGGCTCTTTTGGGCTGGAAGAATGCAGTGGGGGGATTTTTTGTTGTTCTAAAGGACGGTGTTCCCTGCCAGTTTAAGGTTCAGTCGCTTAGGGCACGCGTGGGGGTGGGGCTTACAGAAGATGCAAAAAACATGTATGTTCTTGTAGTGGAAGAAAATAAGAGCTGTGGACTTTCCTATGGGCATTGTGCGCTTTTGTTTAAGGCTTTGGGCTGCAAGGACGCAATGGAATTTGACGGCGGACATTCAACGGCACTTTATGTTGGCGGGAAGAGTGTGCTTTTGGGCTATCCCTGGCGCAGTTCGCTTAATGCCATTGTTGTGCTTTCTGATTGTTCTCTTGGCAAAGGGATGGAGTAAATAAGCCTACGCCGCCGTGGAGCCCCGGGTTGCTTGCAACCCATAGTACCGCGAAGCGGTATGAGGGTTACCGAAGGGCGGAAGGGCGGTGGCGCAAGGGCATGGCTGTCGAGTTAGCCGTAAAATAGCTGGTAGAGCAATTAGGACGTTCGTCCTTAAGACTATCGTTCATAAAATTATCATCCATAAAATTACCGCCAAAATTTGCCGATAATTCGATATGCGCAATAAATTTTCTATTATAAAAACAGTTTTTTTTCTCTTTTTGTTTTTTTATGCTGAGGCCGCTTTTTGCCAGCAGGCGGATGATGATGCGGATGCAAATGACCCAATGACGGTTTTGCAGAGCGACATTTATGTTGAATACAACGACGGAAAGCTTCCGGGTACAAGTTCCAAGGGCGTGAACCTTTACGTAAGGAAAAAGGATGGGGTAAAGAGCGTTCTTCTTGTGGAAACTTCCACTGACCCAGAGCGCAAGATGGACAACTATGCCTACCGTGCAGAGCAGTTCAACCCGGTTAACGGTCATGAGCGCCGTCTTTTGAACGGAAACTTTTTGGAGAGCAGGGGGGCGCGGTATTCGCTGGTTTCTTCTACGGTGACTAAGCATCCCAAGCTTGGCGAATGTTTTTTAATCTATATTCCGCCGGTGATTGTTTACGGTTACCCTTGGGAAAGGCACGGTTCTGTTACGCTTGGAAAAGGCACTTTTGTTAACATACGCACTTTTGAGAAAAAATACGCTGACTATACTGGCCGCTACAAGGACAATCCATTTGTCTTTGATTTTAACAGCGTACCGCCAAATTCTTCGGAGATGGAGGCCCAAAAGAAGAAGTGGCTTGATGCGGAGGAAGAGGCTAAGAGACGGCAGGCAGAGATAGAGGCTCAGGAAGCAGAGCGCAGAAGGCAGTCCAAGCTTGCAAACGAAGAGGCTGCCCGTAAGAGGAAGCAGGCCATAGAAGAAGAGATGGAAGCAAGGAAGAAGCAGGCCTTGGAAGAAGAGATGGAGGCCAGACGTAAGCAGGCTGAACTTGCAGAAAAGGAAGCTGAGCGCAAGAGGCAGGAAAAGCTTGCAGAGGAAGAGGCTGAGCGTAAGAAGGAAGAAGCACGCAAGGCAGAAGAGGAGGCCAGACGTAAGCAGGAGGAACTTGCAAAAAAGGAAGAGGCTCCTGTTGAACTTGTTGGCGGAATTGACCCCAAGGCGGCAAAGAAATTCAAGGAAATCTCAAGCGGGGGCGGCGGTCTTATAACCTATTCAAAGGGACCCCAGACCCTTACCAAAGACCTTGTTAAGCTTATGGACAAGATTGAGCCCAAGGACAAGGTGGACATTGTGTTTGCGGTGGATACGACCGGCAGCATGAAGAACGACATGAAGACTCTGAGGGCAAAGTGGGTTCCGGAGCTAAGGCAGCAGCTTAGGGAATTCAAGGACATACGCATGGGGCTTTTGTGCTACCGTGATTACAAGGATGATTATTCGCTGAACGGGCTTCCGGTAAAGATGTTTGACTTTACTTCGGACATAGACAAGTTTGTAAAATACCTTAACACTCCGGTAATCAAGGGGCTTGAAGGCGGAGACGTTCCTGAGGCTGTTTATGAGGCGCTTTTTGCCAGCATCTACTTTTACAAGTGGCGCGATGATGCGGAAAAGGTAATCATCCTTATTGGAGATGCGGAACCTCACAGGACACCACGCGGTACAAAGAAGATTACCCAGAAGACGGTAACGGAAGGCGCAAAGAAAAAGGGCATAAAGCTTAACTGCATAATCGTGCCGAACACTAAGTAGGGGCGGTTTTAAGTTTTTGGGGGCTTGCCGTTGTTTTTGTTGGGCTTGTACAGACCCTGAATCCATATTCGTAGCAAGTGCGTGCGAATATGGCGTAGCAGTTCAGGGTGACGGTAGTGCAGGACTATGGCTGGGGCTTTTACAGACCCTGAATCAAGTTCAGGGTGACGGGCGGTAGTAGGGCGCCTATTTTAGTTGGACTTTAGCTGGGCCCACTCGCTTGGCTTTAGTCCAGTGGTTGCGTGAAAGGACTTTATAAAATGCTTGGAGTCGCGGTAGCCGCATTTTTGCGAAACTTCGTAGACCTTGTAGATTCCAAGTTCAAGAAGCTCCTTTGCCTTGTTTATCCTTAGCTTTTTTAGGTAATCGTTAAAGCTGGAGCCTGTCTGTTCCTTGAATTTTTCGGAGAACCATGTGTAGTTTGCGGAGACGTAGTTGGAAACCGTTGCCATGGTAATGTCCGGATTGGTAAAATTCTTTTCCATGTATTCCAGGGCCTTTGTTACAAAGGGAGTGCCACCGTTCTGCTTGTTGAATATTGCAGCAAGGTAGATTACGTAGTCTGTTACGAAAGACTTCCATTCTTCAACTGATGCTGAGCGGAAGAGGCGCTCTATCATCACTTCCTTGGTGTGAAGGTAGGCATCGTTTTGGCTAATGGAAAGGTAGCGGCGGAAAAGGCTTTCCAGAATCTTTTCGTAGAGGTAGAGCAGCTTTGCAGGCTTTTCATCTTCTTCAATTCCGCTAAATTCAAAGAGGGTTTTTATAGACTTTAGTACGCTTTCAAAATCGTGGAGCTCAACAAAGGAGATGCATTTTTCCCAGTTGGCCTCTATGTCTGCAAAAATGTCCGCTGATGCTTCTGCCTTGAATTTAAAAATACCGGTGTGCTTTTGCGGAAAGTAGCAGGAAAGAAGTGCCTTTTGTGCCTGTGCCTTTATCTTCTTTAAGTTTGACTGGGCTTCCGGGGCTGAATAGAGTGGGCTTATTCCTGTGTACATGTTGGCAAGTTCGTCCGAACCGGTAATTTTTTCCAGTGCCTCACAGGGGATAATAAAAAAGCGGCATAGTGAATTTTCGCTAAGGAAAAAGCAGGGGGAACTTCCGGTTATTCTGTTCAGTGTTTCGCGGGAATTCTTTCCGTATATTGCCAGGCAGTAAAGTCCGTTTGGAAACTGTTCGCGTGGGAAAGAGAGCGGGTTTGTGTCGCTGTTGTTTGCAATTTCCTGCATAAGGGATTCGTTCATTTTTTTGCGGCTTTCCTTTACCAGCTGGATTCCCTTGTTGACCGCAGAAATAAATTCTTCCCTGTCTACAGGCTTTAAGACGTATGCCAAGGCTCCGCTTGTGATTGCGGCCTTTGCGTAGGAAAAATCATCGTAGCCGCTAAGCACAATCATGTAGGGCTTTTTTGTTGCCGAAGAAATTTTTTCCATAAGCATAACGCCGTCTGTTCCGGGCATGCGTATGTCTGTAATCAAAAGGTCGGGAAATTCGCTCATGCAAAGGGTGTATGCCTCTTCTCCGTTCCTTGCTTCCAGAATGGAAACTTCTTCCTTTATGTTTGTGAGGATGATTTTTTTTATTCCTGCGCGGATTGTCTTTTCGTCATCAGCAAGTAAAATCTTAAACACTTAGGTCTCCTTTTGGAACTGGAATTTTTATGAGAGTGCCCTTTCCCTTTTCCGATTCAATTTGAATTTTGTATCCGTCACCGTAGAACATAAAAAGCCTCTGCTGAATGTTTTTTATGCCAATGTGACCGGTTGTCTCTTCTTCTGCGCTTTCTTTTTTTAGGTATTCAAGGATTGAGTCAATCTGCTTTTGTTCCATGCCGCAGCCAAAGTCCTGCACGCAAAGATAGAGTATGTCCCCGTCTTCTTTGGTAAAGACTTTTATTACTGAATCCTTTGCTTCCCCTTCTATTGCATGGTAAAAGGCATTTTCCACGAGCGGCTGTAAAACCATCTTTGGAATGTTAAGATGAAGGAATTTTTCGTCTACTTGGGTTTCCAAAGTGATTGTGTAGTCGTTCCTTAAATTTAAAAGGTAGATGTAGGATTCAATGTATTCTATTTCCTTGCTGAGTTCAACAAAATGAACCCTCCACCTAAGGCAGTAGTGCATCATTTTTCCAAGGACGGCAATGGTCTGGGCAATGGTGTCTTCGTCCGCAAGAACCGCCTGCATGCGTATTGTCTCAAGCACGTTAAATAGGAAGTGGGCGTTTATCTGGTTTTGCATAGCCTTTAGCTCTGTTTCTGCAATAAGCTGCTGTTCCTTTTTTATCTGGGCAATCTGATTCTGAAGCTGGCGAGTCATCTTGTTGAATGTCTTTTGCGCCTGGCCAACTTCATCGTCTCCTTCTACGCTTATCTGAACACCAAGTTCCCCAAGCTGAACCTTGCGCATTCCCCTGATGACGGAGAAAACACCGCGCATCATTTTTTCCGTGGTGAATTTTATTAGGTAGAAAAGAAGCACCGCTGAGAATGTAAGCGTAAGCACAAGCACCACTGTAATTCCAGCAACGGCTTTTGAGATTACGGAAGTGGAGCATGTGTGTACAAAAATGGTTCCAAGTTCCCTGGACTTTTGCCAGATGAGGATCTTGCCCTTGTAAACTGTGCAGTGGATGACTTCTTTGTTTGCCGCCCTAAAATATTCTTTTTCCAGATGGTTGATGTATTTTTCGCCAAGTTCCTGCTGGATAAGCTTTATGGAATCATTCGTTATGCTAAAGAAGTGGCTGCCCGATCCGCTCCTTCCCAGTGTAAATACATAGTCGTTTTCGTAGGAGCTCTTTCGTTTGTAGAGGAAGGGGAAGAAGGTTTTCATTGAATAGGAAATTTGCAGGTAGCCAATGGAGCGCTTTCCCAAAAGCATTTCCCTTGTTGCGCAGACGGAAAGCTCTTCGTTTCGCCTGTCGTTTATGTACTTTGCTGAATAGTTGAATTCCCAGGGCTTTAGGGCAGGAAGGTTTGTGCGCGGAAAGCGGAGGATTACAGGCCAGCGTTCAGGGATTATTGTACGCGGTGTAAAGATGCGGATTGCGTTGAAGGGTTCAAGCGTAAGCATTCGCTCAAAGTCGGAGGCTTTCCTTCTTGTGATGTCTACAATCTGTGCGTCAGTGTAGTTTTCCGGCATGGCCAGCATAAGGTTAAGCTCGTTGTCCGAAAAGACCATTGTCTTCATTCTGTTTACGGTGTCTATTTTTTGTAGGATTGAATCCACGTTTTGCTGCATGTAGAGCGTACAGATGTCTATGAGTTCCTGCCTTTGCCTTGTGATCGTCTTGCTGATGATGAAAGTGAAGAGCATGGCTACCGGGATAAAGACAAGGCATGTGTATACGAAGACTACCTTTGTGGAAAAACTGAATTTGAGCCGTTCCAGCATTTCCCGGAATTTTTTTGTGAGTGTGTGCTTCATTTGCTAGATTCCGAGCTTCTTTTTGTTGCGCTGCATGAGACTTGTCTGGAGCTGCACCAGCTTCCTGTATTTTTCTGTCTTCTTAATCTGGTTGAATTCATCAAGGATGATGTCGAAGTCTTCATCGCTTTCGGAAAGCAACAGGTTCTGTAAGGTGCTTCCCCATCGCCGCAGCACTTCCTGGTAGGTGAGGTTTTCTTCTGAATTTGGCGGAAGGGTTATGGCCTCGTATGCAAAGTATTGCTCAACATAGGGGCGGGTCCAAAGTTCCGGCTGGGAGATGGATGGGGAAAGCTCCGTCTTCCACTGGGCCTGCCAGCCTGAGTCCATGAGCATCCAGTATGTGTAGAGGACTCCGTAGCGGTGTTCCAGCGTGTCCTTGTCGGAGAGTGAAAGCGTCTTTACGTGGGGCAAAAGCTCCGGGATTCCGTCTTCTATCGAATATGTTTTTCCTTCCTCGCCGAAGTATGTGTCCATTTGGCCTTCTTCCGAAATTAGGTAGGTGAGGAATTGGATAGCTCTTGCAGGGTCCTTGCATTTTTTTGAAATGAGGGTGAGTGTCCATCCTGAAATTCCGCCGAATGAAAGCTTGGGGTCATCCCCGCGTGAGTTTGCAGGCCCTCTTACCGCGATGTAGATTCCGTCCTTGTTCTTTTGGTAGAGCTTGTTCTGCGCGTTCTGCATGTCCCAGTTGTAGTAGAGCAGGGCAAAGTAAAGCCCTTTTTCCGCCTTTTCCTCTATCTGCGACCTCTTGTCCACAAAAACTTCCCTGGGCATGAGTCCAAGTTCATGGGCCTTCCTGAAGGTCTTGAGCCAGCGAATGTATTCCTCGTTTTCCGAAAGCCCCATTGCATAGTCCGTAAATTTTCCGTCCTGCTCAGGCGGGATTGCAAGAAAGTGGCAGAGCATGTCCTGTAGCTTTGGGCAGCCTGTTGCTGTAAATTCGTCAGTGCCTAAGGGAATGAGTGGCTCTCCGTTTACCAGGGGGAATTTTTCCTTTGCCATTTTTAGCGCATTGATGAAGCCTTCCGGAGTGGACATGTCCGGTGAGCCAAGCGCTTCGTAGATGTCCTTTCTTACGAGGAATGTTTCGTGGGAAGTAAGGCTTCCCTTGTACTTCCTGTAGTCATCCGGGGTATAGGATGCGTTGGGGTAGCCATAGATGTGCCCGTCTTCCATCGTGTACCAGTTGAGCTTGTCGCGGGATGCAACCTTAAAGAAGTAAGGGTCGTATTCCTTTGCAAGGTATTCAAGCGGGTAGAACATGCGGCCGTTTATCATGGCGGGAAGCTGGCTTTCTCTGCAGTCAACGGTGATTATGTCCGGCATGGAGTCTGAGACAATCATTGAATTCAGCTCTTCGTTCTCATCCCCTGTAGGTATGATAAAGTCTATGCTTACGCCTGTCTTTTTGGTTATGTATTTGGATGCGGTGGATTCTCCCCAGTGGGCCTTGAACCAGCTGTAGTTTATGTACCAGCTGAATGTTACCGGGTTTTCCCTGTTGAGCGTCCAGCCAGGAGTGTCTGCGCTGCCTTTTGCGCTCTGCGGAACTTCTTCCTTTTTTTGGCATGAGGATACAAGTAGTGCAATTGCAAGTGATGCAGCAAGTGATGCTGCAAGCAATGCTGTGCTTGATGCTGCAAAATGTGCAAGAGCCTTGGCCTTTGTATTCTTTGTAAATCTCTTTTCTTTCATTTTCTTTCCCGCAAGTTTCTTCTATTACTATACTATATTTTTCACAATTATGTAACAGGATTTCAATTTTCAGTACGGTGGTAATAGTTCGGTTTTGGCGACTTTGCATTTGACATTGAGCGCATTGTGCTTTACTGTAAAAAAAAGGAAAAAAAGCTGTAGAAATTTTATATTTTCTACCAGAAAAAGCAGATTTTGTAATGTAGGCTGCGTAAGGGAAAATTGACACGCGAAACATTCTGCTCAAGCGTATACGCGGGGAACCGTAGTGTAACTTCGAGCGAGCCGTTTCGCATGGGAAATTTCCCTGAGAGAGCCGTTTTACAAAAGAATGTTTTGAAAAAAATTGGAGGCATGGCTATGGCGGGCAATGAGAATTTTGTAAAGATTAACGGTGAGCTCTTTTACAAAATAGAAGACTATGATTTGATGGAAGATTTCTTCATGACAATAACCAGTTCTTCCGACGTGTGGAACTTTTGCTGGTCCCAGGGCGGAGTTACTGCAGGAAGAATGGATGCAAACCATGCAGTCTTCCCTTATTACACGGCAGACAAGGTTTCCGATGCAAAGACGGTAACAGGCCCCTATACCTTGCTGGCTGTAAACTGCGGAAACAATATTGTCCTGTGGGAACCCTTTGCCTCTCTTTCTTCCACACCCGCAGTCCGCGCAGCAAAAAATCCGTCCATTTCCCGCACCATCTACAAAAACACCAACGGTACGGAAGTAATATTCGAAGAAAAGAATGCAGACCTTGGGCTAACCTTCCGCTATGCCTGGACAAGTTCAGACAAATTTGGAATTGTGCGCCGTGTTCAAATAGAAAACACGGGTGCTAAGGCCGTGGAATTTTCCATACTTGACGGCTGCCAGAACATAATGCCTGCCGGAGCAGGAACTGAGCTGCAGAACAATTCAAGCGTACTTTTGGATGCCTACAAGCAGTCAGACATGGACAGGGAAAGTGCCCTTGCCCTCTTTTCGCTTTCTTCCGTTGTTTCCGACAAGGCAGAACCAAGCGAATGTCTTGTGGCAAACACCTGCTGGTTCACGAGCGGAATAACAATGATTTCACCTGATTCCCCAATGAAATTTGCCCTGCTTGCAAAGAATTCACTTCCCCAGCCGCAGGACCTTGCCGGTGAGGACGTTGTTAAGGGAAAAAGGGCCTCCTGCTTTGTCTGCAAAAAGGAAACACTTTCCCCCGGAGCAAAGGAATGTTGGAGCCAGGTCTTTGACACCTTCCTTGATTCTTTACGTGTTGCAGACCTAAAGAAGCTGCTTGCAAACAGGGACCAAGCTGCAAGGCTTTTGGAAGAAGACATTGCCAGCTGCAAGCGCGAAATGGACAGCTTTATAGCTCAGGCCGACGGTATGCAGGACACCGCAGACAAAATGAGCTGCGTCCACCACAGCGCAAACGTAATGTTCAACATAATGAGGGGCGGGATCTTTGCAGACGGAGGAAAAATCAGCCTGGAAGACTTTATGCGCTTTGTCTCCCAGCGCAATACAAGCCTCATTCCTTCTGCAGAAAAAATGCTTTCCGGTTTTGCAGGCAAAAAGCTAATAAAGCGAAGCGAACTTGTAGACGCTGCCCAAAAGTTTGCAGACCCACTGCTTTTAAAGCTTGCACTTGAATACATGCCGCTTACCTTCTCCAGAAGGCACGGAGACCCAAGCCGCCCCTGGAACAAATTCAACATAAAGCTCCGCGACGAATTTGGAAATAAAATCCTTAACTACGAGGGCAACTGGCGCGACATCTTCCAGAACTGGGAGGCACTTTCATACTCTTATCCTGAATACACCCCGTCGATGATATGCGCCTTCCTTAACAACATGACCTTTGACGGATTCAACCCCTACAGAATATTCCGCGGTGGCCTTGACTGGGAAGTTCCCGATCCAAACAATCCCTGGGCCTTCATTGGCTACTGGGGAGACCACCAGGTAATCTACCTGCAAAAGCTTTTGGAAAGACAGAATGAACTGGACAAAGACTTCCTGAATAAAGCCCTTGCCACAAAACTCTTTAGCTCTGCTGCGGTTCCCTACAGAATCAAGGACTTTGCAAGCATACTAAAAAATCCCCGCGACACCATAGCCTTTGACCGTGAGGCAAGCAATGCCCTCATTAAGGCCGCAAAAGAAAGGGGAGGGGACGCAAAGCTAGTTGCATCAAAAGACGGAAGCATAGCCCTTGTTACCCTTACGCAGAAACTGCTGCAGATTGTAATAAGCAAGGCCGCAAACCTAGTCCCGGGCGGAGGAATCTGGCTCAACACACAGCGTCCTGAATGGAACGACGCAAACAATGCTCTTGCAGGCTGGGGACTTTCCGTAGTAACAAGCTGCTACCTTAACCGCTACCTTACATTCCTCCAGACACTCTTTGCCCAGTCCCAGGACAAAAGCTTTACGGTAACGGAAGAAACCGCACTTGCATTCAAAGCGCTAACCGAACACTTTGCGGAATACGAAAACTTCACAGGACCTCTTTCTGCCGGCCAACTCTACGACTTTGTATGCAAGTCAGGTCTTATATTTGAAAAGGAGCGCAATTCCCTCTATAATAACGGCTTTGGAAAAGACGCAAGCCTCACTAAAGATGAAATTCTCCGCGGACTTACGCTCATAAAAGCGGCGGTTGTCTACACCGTAAGGCTAAACAAAAGAAGCGACGGCCTTTACCATTCCTACAACGTGCTTGTGCCGGGGGAAAATTCCTTTGGAATCAAGTACCTGCAGGAAATGCTTGAAGGGCAGGTTGCTGTCCTCTCTTCCCACCTGCTTGGCGGAAAAGAATGTGTGGACTTGCTTAAGGCGCTTCGTTCAAGCCGCATCTACGAACAAAGGCAGAATTCCTACATGCTTTACCCCAACAAGGAGCTTCCCAAATTTGAAGAGAAGAACAACGTCCCTGCAAGCGATGTCCAGAATCTTAAGGAATTTGTTGACCGCTCCAAGGGCATCGTAATTGGCAGCGACCAAAACGGATGCTTCCACTTTAACTCTTCATTCCTCAATGCCCGCGTAATGCAGGAATTTATCCAGAATCTGCCTGATGGAATGAAGCCCAGCGCAGAAGAAGAAAAGGAACTTCTTTTGCTCTATGAAAAGACCTTCAACCATTCAAGCTTTACAGGCCGCTCTGGAACCTTCTACGCCTACGAAGGCCTTGGCAGCATTTATTGGCACATGGTTTCAAAGCTGCTCCTTGCCGTACAGGAAAACGTTGATGCCGCATTTGCTTCGGCAGACAGCCAGATGGCAAAAGAACTTGCTTCTATTTACTACGACGTGCGCTCAGGACTTGGCTTTAACAAGACTCCACAGCTTTACGGAGCCTTCCCCCAGGATCCATATTCGCATACGCCTTCAATGCAGGGGGCAAAACAGCCAGGTATGACGGGACAGGTAAAAGAAGAAATCATTACCCGAAGCGGAGAGCTTGGAGTCCGCGTGGAACATTCATGCCTTACCTTTAAGAGCCTGCTTTTACGCAAGACTGAATTTAAGGATGATTCAACACTGGAATTTACTGTCTGCGGTACAAAGGTAAAATACATCCTTTCCGGCCAGGACAAAATTGAAGTGGAAACGGACGTCGGCAAAGTGGAGCGCACCAGCACAAGCCTTACGCCTCAGGAAAGCCAAAGCGTCTTTGCCCGCGATGGCCGCATAAAGGGCATAAAAGTCTTTACCACGCTAAAGGAATCTTTGGTTTAAGAGAATATAAAGTATTCTTTTTCTCTTCTGGACGAAAACTCTCTTTGCTAACCGCCCTTCGCTCGAAACTTCACACGTTCGTGCTCGTTGCGAAATCCGCCCTTCGTCTGCATTGCTTGGCTAAAAGTAGCGCCAAGGAGGGCGCGTCATTTTGTTGCTATAGAGATAGGGTAAGTTTTCGCAGAAAACTTACGGGAACAAAATACCAAGGAGGGGATTTTGTTCCCAAGGCTCCATGGCGGCGTAGGCTTCTTTTCAAGTACGCAAAAGAAACCGTCCCAGGAAACGTAAACCGTCCCCCGGAAGCGCAAACCGTCACCCTGCACCGTAGACCGGCCCCCTGAACTGCTACGCCACATTCGCACGCACTTGCTACGGATGTGGATTCAGGGTCTGTACCGATAAGCCCCGCATTCATCTTCCACAGATTCCGGGTCGGAGCCCGGAATGACGGCCGCCCCAGAGCTTGTCGAATGGTCTGTATAACTTTCGTAAACGCATATAGATGCTGAACCGTAAACCGTCCTCCAGAATGACGGCTGCCCTTGGCATTTCCTTAACTTTTTTCAATTATTCTGCCGAAAAAATAGACATGCACCTTTTTGTGCATTATATTTATAGAAGAGAGAGATGTTAAGGAGAATATTAACATGAAAAGAACTTTAGCTTTTGCAGCAGCAGCCATGAGCGTGGCTTTTGCATTCGCTGGCGGCGTAGAAAACAAGACAAACATGAGCACTGGATATTTGCGCAACCCAAGCCGCAACGCAGAATTCCAGCGCCCGGAAGCTGCCTTCTACAACATTGCAGGTACAGCCTTTATGAACGACGGCCTTTGGATAGAAGCCGGCAACCAGTTTGTATTCAAGGAATACAAGCATGAGATTGATGATGCTGCAACTGAGACTATATATAACGGTTCGGGAATTGAAACTTCAGGTTCTGACACAACAACAGTATGGCTCTATCCGGATTTGGACGTAGTTTACCACAAGGGAGACTTTGCTGTATTTGCCAACTTTGGTATTTATGCAGGTGGTGGAACCCTTAACTTTGATGATGGCTCCCCAGCTATTAGTGGATTATTTTTACAAAAGGCAAAGGCACTGGCAGCTGTAGGACAGACCCAGGCTGCTGGAATACTTCAAGGCGCAGCAAAAGACCATAGCCTTAAGATTAACTCCATTACATACGGCGGAGAAGTCGGCGGTGCATACAAGTTCCTTGACGGTATGCTTTCTGTAGGTGCTGCCTTCCGCATGGTCTATGGAACCCAGTCTATGGAGCTTACATCTAGTGCTATCAAAGCCTTAAACGGAGGAGACACAATCAGCTACGATGCAAAGGCAACAGGCTTTGGCGGTGTCTTTGGCGTACATGCCCGCCCCATAGACAAGCTTGACCTTTCCGTTCAGTACTCAACAATCAACAAGATTAAGTACAAGGTTGACAATGTTGAAGGAAACTTGGCTGACGGTTTGGGTATTAAAGACGGGAAAAAATTCAACACAGACCTTCCTGCCTGCCTTGGATTTGGCGCTTCCTACAACGTAATCGATCCCCTTCTTCTTTCCTTTAGCTGCAATTACTACTTTAACAAGCAGGCTACAATGGATTCTGTCCTCGGCGAAACAGACTACGACAACTCTATCGAGTTTGCACTTGGTGCAGACTACAGAATCAACGAAATGGTTAGCGCAAGCCTTGGCTTCTCATATTCAAAGCAGGGAACAAACGACGAGTCAAACAGCTATTTCTCACCTGTCTTGGACAGCTTTACAGTTGGTGGTGGTGTAGAAGTAACTCCAATCGAAAACCTTACCCTTACTGCTGCCGGTATGTGGGTAAACTACTTTGATGTAGAGGGCTATAAGGATATGTTCAAGCTTTCAAAGGACCTCTTTATGGCCAGCATTGGCGTAACATACCGCCTGCCATTCTAAGTTAAGGTCTTACTTATCCAACATCAAGCGCAGTCTGCATAACCAGGCTGCGCTTTTTTTTATGGAAGCTCAGTTTAATACTGGTATTTTTTACTTCTTTATCGGGAAAAAACTGTCATTGCTGGGAAACATACTGTCATTGCCGGGATACATACTGTCATTATCGGAAAACATACTGTCATTATCGGAAAACATACTGTCATTATCGGGCTTGACCCGATAATCTGCTTAATAAGATTTCTCACGTTCTTCGCAACAAAGTTTCCTGTTTTTTAAATTCTTTTCCCTTTGAATTGCGGATTTTATATCTGTGGTTTCTTCAAAATATACAAGCTTGTTTACATTGTATTTTGATGAAAATCCACTTATGAGTTTGTTTTTGTGTTCATATATCCTACGCTTTAAATCATTTGTTACACCTATATAAAGTGTGGAATTTGTATAATTCGACAGAATGTAAACATAATATATTTGCATGAATGAAAAGTAATAAATTGGATTGTCACCGTCAAGAAAAAAGTTGTTTATAAGGTTATAAAATTGTCATTATCGGGCTGGCTGAAAACTTCGTTGCGAAGAACACGATAATCTGTTTAATAAGATTGCCGGGTCAAGCCCGGCAATGACACAGAGGGGTATTGATTGCTCAAGTCAAGCAATGACAGAGCGAATGGAGAATGCTTAACACCAGTTTTGCAATGACAGATAGTGGGGAGTTTTCTTAACGCCAGTTCTGCAATGACGAAGAGGGATGAATGCTTACGTCTCTTCGGTAATGATAAAGATAGATTGGTTGTTTATGTGGTTTGCGCTAGGCTATGGAGAGGTGGCCGGAGGCCAGCCACCGCAAGCGAACGAAGTGAGTGCGGAGGCCGCGCGTTAGCAAGCCTCGGAACAGCCGGCCTGCCGAATGGCAGGAAGCGCCCATATAATTATAAAATTTATGAATCTATTTATCCATAATCGTGATTTCTACGCGGCGGTTTTTTGCTTTTCCTTCTTCCGTGTTGTTGGGGGCGATTGGCTTTTTGTCGCCAAAGCCCTGGGTAAAGATGTGGTAGTTGTCTTTTACTCCAAGCTGGATTAGGTAGTCGGCAACGGCTTTTGCGCGCGCTTCGCTGAGTTCCTGGGGGTCGCGGCCTTTGCCGGTTGCGGTGTGTCCGCTTACAAGGATATCGTTGTCCGGGTAGGCTTCAAGAATTTGGGCAAGCTTTTTTAGCTTTTCCGTTTCGCTGGGCATGAGTTGGGAGCTTTCCGCCTTGAACTGGATGTTTTCCATGCTGAGGGTAAGGCCCTTGTCGCTTTTTTTGACGGTAACGTTTTCTATGCCAAGGTCCTTTATCTGCTCTTCAACGGCCCTAAGCTCGTCGTCGGTTCCGGTGCGGATAAAGTCTGTAACTTCTGCGTGGGCAGTTCCGCGGAATTCGTAGATGTTGCCGTAGGCGGTTTCTATAAGAATTCTAAAGTTTTCTACGTAATGGTCAATTGCGCCTTTTTCTGCATCCCAGTAGATTAGTTCGTCGCTAAAGCCCATGGTTGTCTGGGGGTAGTCGCCGTAGTAGTTTGCGGACGGTCTTTGCGGGGCCTGGGTGTAGAGCGAATATTTTACGTGGAAGACGTGGAGGACGTTTCCCTCTTTTTTGATTACCTGGTTGTTCCTCTGCTTGCTTATGGAGGCTGCGGCATAGCTCATCTGCTTTACCTCGCGCTTTTCGCGGCCAACGGTTCCGAGGTATTTGTATGTGGCGGTGAATGGGACTATGTAGGGCTTTTCCAGTCCAAAGTTCTTTCTAAGGTCGTGGGCTTCGTGTCCTTCCTGAACCCATGTGTCGCCTGGTTTTATTGCGTGGTCGGGGAAGATTGGCACGTCGCGGACGGTTGGCATGAAGTATTCGTCGCCGATTGTGTAGCGGCCAAGGGATGTGCGGTCAAATACGCTTTTGTATTCCTCTCCCCAGCTGAATGTTTTTCCGCCGCCAAGTCCAAAGGCATTTTCTGTTGTCATGAAGGTACATTCGTGGCTTCCGCTGCCTGTGGCCTGATCTGCTGCGGTAACTTCTGCGCTTACACGGTTTACTATTTCGCCGTGGTGGTCGTAGCGCATGTTTACGAATACGTCTTCTTCTACTGTGGAGAGTATGGCATACCTGTCGCCCTTCTGGTACTTGAATTTGAATTCTATGCTTGGGCCTGTGGTGTCTATGGCAGAAGTGTCCAGCTGCTTTAGGCCGAGGGATGTTTCCTCTTTTACTACAGCCGCCTGATTGGCAGGGGTTGCTTGCTGTCCACGGCTAGCTTTGTTAGACGGAAGGGCTTGCGCAAACAGGGCAGGAGAAATCAACGCAAAAAGTAAAGGATAGGCTTTTTTTAGCATAAAACACCTCTTCTTATAAATCGGCAGGACTTGGCAATTGCATTAGCATCTTGGCCAGTCCTTCCTTAAGTGTCCCAAAAGTGCTAAACTGCATTCATGGGAATAAATTCACCTTTTCAGGACCTTGAGCTTGAGCAAATCCTGACATTCATAAAAACAAATATTGCTCTTTTTGTTACAGCTGCGGCGCTACTTGCCTTTTTTTTGATTCTTGGCATACTGATTGGGCGCTCCATACAGAAAGCGGCTGATTCATTTGTTGTAAAAAGGGCCCGTGAGGATGCGGTAAAGCGGAGCCGTTCGGTTCTTGGGGGACAGGCTGCAGAACAGCTTGCCCCTTATTTGCCCGGTTTTCCCTGCAATCCCGCAGATGCACGTTTTGTTGGAAAGCCCATAGATTTTGTGGCTTTTCCCGGTGCCGCTGAAGGTAAGGAAATACGCGAGGTTCTTTTTGTGGAGGTAAAAACAGGCTCTTCTACCTTAAGCGGGCGTGAAAAGCAGATAAAAGATGCCGTTAAAGCTGGCCGGGTGCGCTATGTGGAGATGCGAGTTGGGGGCAGGTATTAGGGGGCGGCAAGGGGTGTTTTTTGCAGTTCCTTTACTTCTTCTATAGAGAGGGAACAGCACTTTGCTATCATTTCTGGGGAAATTCCTTCTGCCAGTAACTTTTTTGCAGTCTCAATTGCTTTTTGAAGCATTCCTTGCTCAAGCCCTGCTGCACGACCTCGCCTTTCCGCCGCCAGAAGGCCGCTCGTGTAGTCGCGCTTTTTTCCTTCGATTTGCCCCTGTATTACCCAGCGCCAACCGTCGTCGCTTATGTTTTTAAGA
>DJYC01000040.1 GCA_002448445.1 Treponema sp. UBA6988 | reverse complement strand
AATACTATACCTTCAATTTTTAACCAGAGACAGATAAACCATACCGTTATGGGCGGGGCAGAGCAGTCTTCTCTGTCCAAGATGCCGGTTGACTGCATCGTTTTGAACAGAACTGACAGGACTTCGAGGAGTCGTGTCTTTGACAACCTCATTTACCGCGGCTTTAACAGCATCATAAGCGTTGAAAGGGGGAGCAACCGTTTTGCAACTGCAAATGCCTCGTCGCTTTATCCCAGTGTTAGGTTTGTTGTTGCGCTTGAGGATGTTACTGCAGGAGACATGCTGAACCTTGGAATGTCCATGGCGACCGCCCCATACGTGCTTGTGCTGCAGGATGACATGTGCATGGACGACATTTTGTTTAATCCCCAGCTTGCAAAGAAACTTATTGCCCTGAATGATTTTTGCGTATGCCCAAGGCTTACAACTTCAACATTCCAGTCAATTCCGGTTCGCTTTTTCCCGACTGCGGAAAAGTCCGTTTTTACGGTGGCTTCGTCACTGTCCATACAAGAGGGGGATGTTACGCTCTATCCTGCCGACCTTGCAGGCTTCTACGACCGCAACAAGTACATACAGCTTGGTGGTGCAGACTACACGATTTCCTCTGCCTACTGGCAAAAGGTTGATCTTTTCTGCCGGGCCTGGCTTTGGGGGGAAAGGGTTTCCGTGCAGACTTCATTCAGTTTTTCCTATTCGGGAGATGTTCCTGAGGAAAACCAAACGGTTGATTCTTCTTACCTCCGCTTTTACATAAAGAACCTTCTGCCGGTCTTCAAGAATGACCATGCGGAAATTCCTTTGAGTTCCTTCTTTGCATTCAGAGCCCGCCGTTCGTGTTCTTTCCGCGATGCGCTGGAGCTATTTGGACTTGCAAGAAAGTGGACGGAAAAAAACAAGTACAGGTTTAAGAAGGATGCAGCGACTTTAATTCAGGACTGGGGAAAATAGATGGGTGTGTTTGATTTGTTAGGTAGAAAAAAAGAAAGGGTTGTGCTGATAGTCCAGTGCAGGCTTTCTTCAACAAGGCTTCCCCGCAAGGCCCTTCTTCCGCTTGGAGGTTTTGCCGTACTTGAGTGGGTTCTCGCTTCAATGAAGAAGGTTCCCTGTGATGCCTATTATCTTGCTGTTGATACGGAGAGTGCTCCTGAGCTTGAATTTGCAGCAAAAAAATGTGGCTGGAATTTCTATGCTGGCAGCAAGGAAGATGTGCTTGACAGATTTTGCAAGACAATAGAAGTGTCCAAGGCAGACATTGTGGTTCGCGCCACTGCGGACAATCCCTTCCTCTTTTACGATGCCGCTTCGGAGCTTCTTGAGGAATACAAAAGGAGAAAGGCTTCCTCTTCGGTTGACTATATTACTTGGACCGGGCTTCCACACGGTTCAGGGGTGGAAATATTTTCTGCGCATTCCCTCTTGGAGGCATTCAAACTCCCCAACTTGACAGAGGAAGACCATGAGCACGTAGGTCCTGCGCTCTACAAGCATCAGGATCATTTTAACTGCCTCTTTCTAAAGGCTCCTTCAGCCTATTATTATCCAGAGCTGCGCACTACTATAGACACTGCAAGCGATTACAGGCGGGCGCTTTCTTTTGTACGGGCCGTTTCTCTTAACAAGGCAAAGACCTCGGATTCCTTGTTCAAAAAAAACGTTCTTGAACCCTATACTACAAAGGAAATAATCCGCGGTATGCAGATAGCTTCCGTAAAATACCCCATGATTCTTATTCCAAGCACAAAAAAAGGTGCGGGAACTGGACACCTCCGCCGCTGCCTTGACTTGGCATGCAAGACGGGTGCAGACATTTATGTTCCTGAAGACTGCGGCTTGGAACAGGCAAAAGCTCTCTTGGAAGAAGCATATACAGAAGGACTCCAGAAGTGGCAGCTTGTGTCTTCTCTGGAAAACATTTCAAGCTACAATCTTGCGGTAACGGATTTGTTCAGAACAGACGAGGCTGAAGCAAAGAAAATTTCCATGCAGTGCCCTGTTGCAAGTATAGACGAGGGAGCTCTTGAAACTGAATGGGCTGACTACCTTCTGGATATAATCCCGTCGTTGGGTTATACAAGAAAGCCAAACCTTGCTGAACCAGGATTCATCATCCTTCCAAAGAACCGCCGCTCGGAAGAAGAGAGGAGTGCAAAAATTCATACCGCTCTTGTGGTGCTTGGTGGGGAAGACCCGGCATCTCTTGCATTTCCTTCCGCCATTGCGCTTGCTGAATGCGGTCTTTACGTAACAGCTATAGCAGGCGACGCTTCCAAGGCAAAGAGTTTGCAGGATCAGGTTCCGGAAAATCTTTCCAAGTACATTCGGGTAATAGAACCTGTAATTAATTTGCGGGAAAAACTTTTTGAATTTGACCTTGTTGTAACACATTACGGATTTACTGCCTTTGAGGCTTCTGCTGCAGGTTGCGCCGTAATCCTTTTGGGTACGACTCCGCTACACGAAAGCCTTGCAGAAAAATATTCCTTTAAATGCGTTCAGGCATCCCTAATCAACAAGGAGTCTTTCCAAAAACTTTTGGCAGACAAAAAATCCCTTTACAGAGACATAAAGGAAAACGGAATTCACGAGCTTGACTCTTTTATACTGAACCTTTCGCAGGGAACAAACCTTAACTGCCCGGTCTGCCGGGAAGAAAAGAAGTCTTGGCCAAAAGACCCCCTCATTGCCCGTACTCCAGAAAGAACCTTCCGCCGCTGCCAAAAATGCGGTATGATCTACATGTCGTGGACAATTCAAAGTCATCAGACTGAATACAATCATGACTACTTCTATGATGACTACAAAAAGCAGTACGGAAAAACCTATCAGGATGACTTTGAAAACATAAAGGCCCAGTGTGTGCGTAGGGTTAGCATAATCGACTTTATCTACCGCCGCGGACATTCATCCGTAACGCCAACCGTACTGGACATTGGCTGTGCTCTGGGTCCCTTCCTTGATGCCGCAAATGATTCTGGCTGGCATGTTTTTGGAACAGACATTTCTAAGGATGCGGTTGAATACGTTCAGAACACCTTGCACTATCCAGCCTTGCTTGCTTCTTTCCCCGATGCGGATGTTGCCGGAGAATTTGGAGTGGATAAATTTGATGCAGTAACAATGTGGTACGTAATTGAACATTTCCAGGACTTGGACAGCGTTTTAAAGGCGGTTTCAAAAATAGTAAAGAAGGGCGGTATTTTTGCATTCAGCACCCCGTCTGCTGCCGGTGTAAGCGAAAAATACAATACGGATGAATTTTTTGCTCAAAGTCCCGCTGATCATTATACCCTCTGGGAACCCAAGCGTTGCGCGTCCATACTAAAAAAATACGGATTCAAGGTTGTGCGCACTGTCTCGACAGGAATTCATCCCGAAAGATTTCCTTCAATAAAAAAGAGCGGTTCGGATTCAAAGTCATTGAAGTTCCGCATGTACAAAACCTTCAGTATGCTTTTTAAGCTGGGGGATACTTTTGAAGTCTATTGCAGGAAGGTGAACTAATTATGGATGGCAGATATGTTTTGATTTTGGGAGCAGGCCTCATGCAGCGGCCGTCTTTTGAAGCCGCAAAGGAACTTGGCTTTAAGGTGCTTGCCGTAGATGCGAACCCCAATGCGGTTTGCGTACCCTTTGCCGATCACTTTGAGCTTATAGACCTAAAAGACCGCGAGAAAATTGCAGAATTTGCGCTTTTGCACAAGGAAAATATTGCCGGTGTCTTTACAGCAGGAACCGATTTTTCTGCATCCGTAAGCTACGTGGCCCAAAAATGCGGATTCAAGTCCCATTCATTTGAAGCAGCCGTAAACGCGAGCGACAAGATAAAGATGAGGGGCTGCTTTAAGTCAATGAATGTAAGTTCCCCTGAATTTACGCAGATTGAGAGGTCCCACATTGCTTCATTCCTAAAGCCGGAAATCCTTGACTCAATGAAATTTCCCAAGGTTGTAAAGCCGGTGGACAACATGGGTGCAAGGGGCTGCCGTCTTATAAGGAACAAGGCAGAATTCCTTCCCGCAGTGGAAGATGCCGCTCGCAATTCAAGAAGCGGAAGGGCCATTCTCGAAGACTACATGGAAGGGCCTGAATTTTCCATAGACTCCGTTGTTTACAATGGCACGCTTACAATTACCGGTTTTGCAGACCGCCACATCTATTACCCGCCATATTTTATAGAGATGGGGCACACAATGCCGTCGGTGTTTGATGAAGAAAAAAAGCTGGAGCTTATCCAGACTTTTGCAAAAGGAATAGCTGCATTGGGATTAACATGCGGTGCTGCCAAGGCAGACATAAAGTATACTGCAAAGGGCCCCATGATTGGAGAAATAGCGGCACGCCTTTCCGGAGGCTACATGTCCGGCTGGACATACCCCTACGCATCATCGCTTAATCTTACAAAGTCATTGATGCAGATTGCACTTGGTCTTGAGCCCAATGAACTGCTTGACCAAAGAATTCCTCTTGATGTAAAAGAGTGTCCTTTCAAGGTTTACGAAGTTCCATGCAAAAACGTAAGCGCAGAAAGGGCATGGATTTCCATACCGGGAAAAATCCACAAGGTCTACAACGCAGACAGCGCATCTTGCCATCCTTTTGTAAAGAACATGTTCTTTAGGTGCAGAAAGGGCAATACCGTAAGCTTTCCCCGCAACAATGTGGAAAAATGCGGCAACGTAATTTCTCTTGCCCCAAACCATGAACTTGCCGTTGAGGCCGCAGAGAAAAGTGTTTCCACACTTGTTTTGCGTCTGGAGAAGAACAACAGGGCAACCCAGGAATTCCTGGAAGGTAAGTGCCACAAGAGCGAAAAATCTTTCCCGCCGGATGCCTTTGCACTTGATGAAGGGCAGAAAAAAGCTTTGCTTGATTTTGCAGACAAAAACCCTGTCTTTGAAAGGGATGTTCCTGCAAGAAAGTTTATCCCCCAGGAACTGCTGGATAAAGTTCAGCATCTTTCTGACTACAACCATAGGAGCCTGGCGCAGACACTCGAGATTTTTGATTCCATCTCCCCAAGCCACGCCCGTCTGGAAACAAAGCCATTCGTCAAAGCATTGATAAGGGGTGGAATTCAGGGTATACTTTATTTAGCGGACTGCAAAGCCGACAAAAAGACAAAACGGGGGTTCCCATTTAAATGAAAGGGAAGGGGATTGCGCTTTTATTCACTATTTTCCTCTTTTTGACTTCTGCATCTTTTGCAGGAACTTCTCAAAAAGACGTAAACCTCTTGGAGCGTTCCGCACAAGCAGGCATAACCGTCTACTGGGATCCATTTTCGCTTTCTGGCGTAATGGAAAAAAACGGCCGGCAGATTTCTTTTAAGGCAGGAGGCGATTTTGCACTAAAAAACTACAGCAGCATCATGAACGAGAAAGCCCCCTATCTTAAGGATGGGGTTCTCTTTGCCGGAGAAAAATTCATGACGGCAGCCATCAACTTCTTTAAGGAGCAGGATTCGCTCAGCCAGTACAAGGTCGGAGTCATAATCATTGACCCTGGCCACGGAGGAAAGGATAACGGTGCAAGCGCAAGCCACGTAATAAAAGGAAAAACAGTCAAGGTTGTAGAAAAGGACGTTAACCTCAAGATTGGCCTCAAGCTCTGCGACTGCCTCAAAAAGGCCTATCCCGACAAGCGCATAATCATGACCAGAGACAAGGACATATACCTTTCCCTGGGGCAGCGTACCGAAATAGCCAATTCCGTAAAACTTGCACCCAACGAGGCCATAGTCTATGTCTCAATACACGTGAATGCAAGCCTTGACAAAAATGCATCTGGCTACGAGGTCTGGTACCTTTCCCCAGGCTACAGGCGCAAGGTGCTCAACAAGGACGTAAGTGAAGACAACGATGTAAACACGATTGTCAATGCAATAATGGAAGAGGAATATACTACCGAATCAGTTCTCATCTCAAAATTCATCACGGAGGGAATTAAGGCCCAGGTGGGAAAGCTTAGTTCCTCACGCGGCATAAAGGCGGAGGAGTGGTTTGTCGTGAGGAACGCAAACATGCCCAGCGTCCTCGTGGAAACAGGCTTCCTAACAAATCCAACCGAGGCTGTCCTGCTCGCCGATGAAGAGTACTTGCAAAAAGTTACGTTTGGAATATATAATGGACTCCAAGCGTTTGTAACGCATTTTGAACGTTCAAGAGGATTTACAGTAAAAAATGAAAAATAAGCCATATTTTCTTACCGCACTCGTATGCACCGTCTTTGCAGTGGCCGCTTTTGCCATCTCCTTGTTTTCAATTCAGAAAAAAGAAAAGACAATAAGAGCCCTTATGTACTTTCCATCCTTTGAAAACGGCAAGACCTATACGGAAGAGCGTCTCATCCCCAAGGAATCCGCCCAGGGTACGGAAAGGTATTTTGTGGACGACCTTCTGCTTGGCCCGCTTACGCACAGCTACAAAAAGCTTTTTCCCGGAGAAACGACACTGGAGTTCTTTACCATTGGCGAAGACGGAACGGCCTACGTTGGATTGAGCAAGGGAGCATTAAAGAGTTCAGACGATGCTGCCGATATTAATACAGGAATATCCCTTTTAAAAAGGAATATTGTGATGAACTTCACAAAAATAAATACCGTTTTGGTGTACATTGACGGTAAAAGTGTCTGTGAAAAAAGCTGATTTTTGATGCGCTTCAAGATTGAAGAGATTTTAAAAAAATCAAATTCTTTCAAAAAAACGTTGACAAAATGACTTTCTTAATAGATACTATTACTAACAAGGCTACATCAAAAATGTATTAAAGGAGCTTCGAATGAAGAGGAATTTAATTTTAACTGCTGCTGCAATGGTTCTCGTTGGATCATTCGCATTTGCAAAGGAAGCTACGCTTATCGACTTTACAAAGTTGACAGCTGACTCCATTCCGAATGCAGACGGTCAAAACACACAGAACAGCAGAACTGTAATGGACTATTCTGTTGCAGCTGGTGCTACATTCACCAATGAACAGAAATCACTCATGAAGACTTCTCTTGCTATCCCTAACTGGGAAGTAGTATTGAACTCTTCAGCAAAGAACCCACAGGCTCTTGCTTTGTCTACGACAAAGGCCGCTCGCGTAAGAGAAGGTTCTGAACAGCCTTTCGCTGGCTCAGACGTACTCGGTGTTCGCGTTGTATTCCCAACATGGAACAACAATGCTAACGCTAAGATCGTACCTCCGTTCGACATTCAGGCTTACGAGCCACTCGCAGATGCTGACGAAAACGGTGTCCGCGCTGAACAGACTGACGAACAGAAGGGCAAGTACCTCTTCGAAGATGGCTACGGTTTGATCACAAACGTTGGAACAATCAAGGCAATTTCCTGCTATACAATGGGTATGAACTTCCCACACCAGCTCTATGTTCTTCTTAAGGACAACGACGGTGTAGAACGCCGCTACTACATGGGATCTCTCTTGTTCGACGGTTGGAAGCAGCTCCAGTGGAACAACCCGGACTATATCTCTGAAGTACGCACACGCGAAATCAGAGTATACCCAATCTATCCACGCGGAACTCCTTATGTTAAGTTCGCAGGATTCCAGATTACACGTGATGCATCTGACATTGGTGACAACTTTGTTGGATACTTCAAGGATGTAAAGGTTATCTACGACGAAGCTGTTCTTAAGACAGAACGCGACATCGCAGACGAAGACCTCTGGGGAATCATCACAAAGAAGGAAAAGGCTCGCCAGAACCTCGAAATGAGCCGCTTTGGCAACAAGCAGGTTAACCGCTACCTCGAACAGCAGAAGATGGCAACTGAAGACACATTCACATCTTCTGGTGTAGAAGATTCTGGTTCAACAAGACAGTAATTATTGCTGTAACTTGATTCAAGCCAATTCTTGAATGAAGCCGTCCTGAAATACGGGCGGCTTTTTTTATGCAAGAAAACGCTGATTAAACCAAAAGTTTACCAACATCAATAAAAACAATAAAATATTAATTATCTAACAAAGGCGGGAATCGCTTGTGACAGAGCAGCAAGACCTTCCAAACAAATTGGAAATACAAAGATTATACGAAAGCTACGCACCAGTTTTTAATGAAGTTCTGGCAAATATAGAGGCAAAGCTAAAGGCTTCTATAAAAATAGCATCCATTCCAACCTTCAAGACCCGCATAAAGTCTTTTACAAGCTACTACAAAAAAATACTCCGCCAAAAACCAAAAGAGGCCGCAGAAAGCAAGTCCCTCGTTACCCTTACGGACATGATTGGAATCCGGGTAATATGTGCATTTTTGGAAGACCTGGACATAGTGGAGCAGCAGCTTGTTACCTATTTTAACGTCAAGGAAATTGAGCGCAAGGGGGCCCAGCAGTCCTTCCGCGAATTTGGCTACGAGTCCGTTCATGTGCTTATTGCAATTCCCGAAGACTGTAAGCCCAAAAAAGAACTTGATCCTCTGCTGCCGGATGAAGTTGTATGCGAAATACAAATTAGGACAATTCTTCAGGATGCATGGGCAGAAGTGGAGCATGAGCTAATCTATAAATCAGAATTCAACCCCTTTGACAAGCCTTTAAGGCGCAAACTGGCATCTATAAACGCAAGCTTAACCCTTGCAGACACAATCTTTCAGGAAATCCGTGACTACCAGAACAGGCTGCAGTCGGAGCTTGGAACCAGGCGCAACACCTTCTACAACAAGGCAGACGATTTTACCAACAAGGAATTTGGCCTTCCCCAGGAAAACAGGGACCTAAAGGCTTCCGCAGCAATCTATTCACCCCAGAACGACCTTCCTTACAGCAAAAAGAGCATAGATGAACTTGTTTTGTCCGCACTCCACGAGCACAACCTTGCAAACTTTGACAAAGCCATAGAAATATACACGCAAATAATCAATTCCAAGCCAACTCCGCCACCAGTTGTTCTGGGTGTAATCTACAAGCACCGCGGCATGGCATATTTTGCCCAGAGCATGTACGACAAGGCTCTTGAGGATTTTAGGGCAAGCGTGGCAGATGACCCCAAGGGCTTTAGGGCACTTTATTACGAGGGAATCGTATGCAGTGTACAAGACAAGAACCAGGAGGCTATCGAATGTTTTAACAAGTCACTGGAGATAGACGCTTTCCAAAGCCATGTATACTACAGGCGTGCACTTGCGTATTTTAACCTTGGCGAATACAAAAAATCACTTGCAGACATAGCTTCTGCAGAAAACCTTGGCCTGAATGACGAAGAAGTAAAGGCACTCAAGGCAAAGGTCCTAAAAAAATTTGACATGGGAATGTAAAAAAAAAATATTTTTTTTTGCTTTTGCCTATTGACATTTTTGTAGCGTATATGATATAGTACAGACATCGCAGTTAGCGAGTATGTCTCCTTCGTCTAGGGGTTAGGACAACGGGTTTTCATCCCGTCAACATGGGTTCGATTCCCGTAGGAGATGCTTAAGGACTTGGTTTATGCCAGGTCCTTTTTTTTTATTTGGACGATAGTCCTCTTTGCTCTACCATTCTGTTTCTTTGCAAATCCATTCCATGCCATTTCGTCACCGGCCTTAGCTAGCCGCTCATACCGCCTGCGGCGGTACTAAAGGGCCTTCACGGCGGCGTAGGTTTTCCTAAATTTGCTTTAATTCGTAAACCTTTATGGACTTGTTCTAAAAAGTTGACAATAGCCATGTATAGTGATAAAATTAGAATAATAAGGGAGAATTATGACACTCAAAGAAAAATACGAACGCTGCCTGCAGGATTCTGAAAATTTCATTACAGGCGAAAAGGAAAATGTTACTCCATCCTATGGCTATGGCAAGCGCCTTGCAAAGTTTTTTAACGATGAGCTTGATTTTGAAGATATAAACATCCACTACGGCTATCCGATGGAAAAAATCATCAAGGACAACTGGGACTTGAAGATCCGATTCCAGCTGCGCAAGCCTGAAATAGAGCGTTTTTCTCCGCTCGGAGGAATTCAGGTCTTTAAATACCTTTCAACCCTGGCGGACAGCGAATGGTCCAAGGGTGAACCGTTGGATTCTGAAGCCAAGGAAATTTCCCGTGGCGTTCTGGACACACTCAATCCCATTCAGCAGGGGCTTTCCATAAAGAGCATCGGCGTTGAATGGGCTGTCCACGTTCCTGACTGTACGACATTTTTCGTAAGTTTCTTCTATGTATATAAGGAAGAAGAAGAGATGGAAATGGATATGGAGACTGAACAGTAAACTCAACGCATCAAGTTTTGCTTTCAAATCCTAAGGAGTTTTTATGAAGAAGGATGTTTGGGACCCAACCCGTAGGGATATGAAAATAGCCACTAAAATGGTATTGATTTTTGGTGGCGTTGTAGTTATAACCTCTGTATTGGTAGCATGTATTTCTCTTGCATTGTTTAACCATGGTTTGCTTAACAGCTATGCGGAAGGCTTGGATTTTACCGAATACGGCACAAATTCAACCTTGGAAAGCTGGCGTGAGTCCGCCCAAGGAATTTCAAAGGGGCTTGCGGCAGAAACAGGCCTTGTCGCTGCCGTTAACTCACGGGATACACACGTTATTTCCCGTACAGTTTCCGAGATGAACAGAATCCATACCTCTGACTTTCTGGCCGTTACGGACAGCAAGGGGGAAATTTTTTCTGGGGCAAGCATAAATGTTAACGGCGGAAAAAGTCTTGCCCGGCTGGACTGCGTAAAGGAAGCCCTGACCGGAAAAAGCAGTTTTTCTATTGAGCAGATTGGCAATATTGACTATGCAATAATCACGGCAGATCCTCTTTTGCTAAACGGTAAAGCCGTAGGCGTTGCGGTTTCTGGCTATAACCTTACTACGAGCCGCTTGGTAAACCTTGTACACGACTCCTATGATGCAGAGTGTACAATCTTTAGCGGCAACATGCGCGTGGCAACAACATTAAAGGAAAAGGACGGCAGGTCTCTTGTTGGAACGCCTCTTGACAATAAGATAATACTGGACATGGTTCTTGGCGGCAAGCCCTACAAGGGGCAGAACACTATCCACGGACAAAAATATTATACAATTTATACTCCTATAAAATCTGCAAACGGAAAGGTTACTGGTATGCTCTTCGTGGCAAAGTCCATTGAGTCCATAAATGCAATCCGCAACAAGACTCTAAGGATTGTTGTTCCGTCTGTAATCGCACTCATCATCATCGTCATGGTATTGTGCGGCATGTTCGTCCGCTGGCTTATGTGGCGTATTTCCAACGTTACAAACGTTCTAAAGGACCTGGAGACAGGCGAAGCAGACCTTACAAAGCGCGTAAAGCTTTTGATCCGCGATGAGATTGGCTTTCTTATCATCCACTTTGACCACTTCTGCGACAAGCTGCAGCAGATTGTTACCCAGATTAAAGACTCCAAGAATCAGCTCAACGCTTCGGGTCAGAGGCTTTCCGATGGTACAAGCGAGGCTGTAAGCTCAATCACACAGATTATTGCAAACATCGAATCCGTCCACAGCAGGATAAATACGCAGAGCGAAAGCGTTAACAACGTTGCGGACATCGTTACACAGATTTCCGACAGCATATCAAACCTGGACAGCCTTATAGAAAACCAGTCGGCAGGCGTTACCCAGGCATCTACGGCCGTAGAAGAAATGATTGGAAACATTTCATCCGTAAACAAGTCTGTGGACAAGATGGCGGCTTCTTTCGAGGACCTTTCCTCCAACGCCCAGATGGGATTCTCCAAGCAGCAGGACGTTAACGACCGTATCAAGCAGATAGAAAACCAGTCAGAGATGCTTCACGAGGCAAACCTTGCAATTTCTTCTATAGCAGAGCAGACAAACCTTCTTGCAATGAATGCGGCAATCGAGGCAGCCCATGCTGGAGAGGCGGGCAAGGGCTTTAGCGTTGTTGCAGATGAAATCCGTAA
>DJYC01000076.1 GCA_002448445.1 Treponema sp. UBA6988 | reverse complement strand
GATTTCCCAGGATGTCTGCATCAATAAAACTCCGGTCACAATGCTCATGAACTACACTTCTTTCGACGGCCTTACCGATGTTACTCACCTTGGAATTTTTGGACTTGCAGCTTTCACTAATATTCCAAATCTTGTGGTGCTCTGCCCTTCAAGCGCGGAAGAATACACTTCAATGCTGGACTGGAGTCTTGAGCAGAAAGAAAATCCTGTTTTGATTCTGATTCCGGGAAACCAGGTTACACACCGTCCCGCAGACAAAGACTACAGCAACTTGAATCGCTTTAAGACAGAAGAAAAAGGCGAAAAGGTTGCGGTAATTGCTTTGGGAGATTTTTTCCAGAAGGGAAAGGCTCTGGCAGACGCAATAAAAGAGAAATGCGGATTTACTCCAAGCCTTATAAATCCACGTTTTGCTTCGGGTTTGGACAAAGAGCTTTTGCGGGAACTTGAAAAAGACCACGAGCTTGTAATAACACTTGAAGACGGAATTCTTGAAGGCGGATTTGGCCAGAAGATTGCTTCTTTCTACGGTCCTGGCAAAATGCGGGTTAAGAATTACGGACTTGAAAAGAAATTCTACGACCGCTACAAGCCGGAAGAACTTTTGCGCGACTGCGGCATGACATGCGAGCAGATTATCGAGGATATTAAAGCACAATGAAAAAATTTGCAGCCTTTATATTCACACTTCTAGGAACACTCAATATGGTAAATGCAGAAAGCTATCCTGCCCCCGGTGAAAATTTCGTTCTTATCAAAGGCGGCTCATTCATAATGGGAAGCCCTGCTGCAGAAGACTGGCGCAGCAATGACGAAAGCCAACACAGCGTTACTCTTGCCTCCTTCTACATGGCAAAGTACGAGGTTACCCAAAAGGAATGGCGGGAAATCACAGGTAAAAATCCCAGCAATTTTACTGGCGACAAACTCCCTGTAGAAAGCGTCACCTGGCTTGAAGCAGTTGAATTCTGCAACGCATTGAGCAAAAAGAATGGCAGGACACCAGCTTACACTGTTACGGACGGAGGGCGCAGCGTAAGTTGGAACAGAAGCGCAAACGGCTTCCGTCTTCCCACCGAAGCTGAATGGGAATACGCGGCAAGAGCTGGAACAAGGACACCCTTTTATTCCCGCAAGGTTCCGGGAGCAAACGACGTAAACTTTTACGGCCACTACCCCTATCAGATTGAGCAGAATTATTTTCATGATGCAGTTCTAGAAACCCGCCCTGGCACCTACCGGGCAAAGACAGTTGACGTAGGAAGTTTTGCGCCAAATCCGAATGGACTTTATGACATTTACGGAAACGTAGGAGAATGGTGCTTTGACTACTACGGCGACTATTCTGCTTCGGCAGGCTTTTCTGGTGGAAGCAGCACAAATCCGTCTGGGGTAAGCGAAGGAAGCCGCCGCGTTTACCGTGGAGGTGGTTGGAACGACTTTGGAAAAAATCTCCGCAGCGCATACCGAGCAGCCCTTCCGCAGGGAAACAGGGCATACAACGTGGGCTTGCGTCTTGTCTGCAATGCGGACGACAGCGTAAGAGGAATTGTAAGCACAAGGGAAATTGTAGCAGGAAAAAACTCCGCTTCGGGCAAGGGAAAATCCCTCATAGTATTTTATTCCTGGAGCGGAAACACGCGCGGTGTGGCAAAAGAAATTGCAAGGCAAACCGGCTTTGACATAATCGAACTGGAACTTGTAAAACCTTACTCCACTGATTACAACACGGTTTTGGACCAGGCTCAAAATGATCAGCACAAGCAGGCGCGTCCTGTCTTAAAGACAAAAATTGCCCGCGAAAAATGGGCGGAATACGACACAATCATTTTGGGATATCCAAACTGGTGGGCAAGCATACCTATGCCAATTGCAACCCTCCTTGAAAGCTACGATTTTACTGGAAAAACAATCATGCCCTTCTGTTCCCACGGAGGAGGAAGATTTGGCCAGAGCCTTACTGCAATTTCAAAGCTTGCACCAAAAGCAATTCTAACAGAAGGACTTTCCGTTCATTATTCAGGAGGCTCTTCACTTTCCAAAGATGTAGAAAAATGGTTAAATAAGGTAAAGAGGTAAAAAGTGAATTTTGAATCCGTCATAATAGGCCTTGCATCCCTTGTAATCATCGGTCTTTTTCATCCGATAGTAATAAAGGCGGAATATTATTTTTCTGCAAGGATCTGGTGGGTCTTTGCCTTGGCTGGGCTTGGCCTTATCTTTGCAGCTCTTTTTACCCAAGGCATCTTGTCTTATATTCTGGCACTCTTGGGAACAACATGCCTCTGGTGCATCGTTGAACTCTTTCATCAGAAAAAGCGGGTGGAAAAAGGCTGGTTTCCAAAAAATCCAAAAAGAGAGGAGAAGAAAAAATGAATTTAGCACGCAAAATAAAAATGCCAATCGACATAGCAATGACGCTTCTTTCCATCATCCTCATGGGAGGAAACTATTTTTTTCCTGCCGACATTGTGCATGAGATTTTGGGCGTAGCACTTCTTTTGCTTTGGGCAGTCCACATTGCACTCAACCGCCACTGGTACGGCGCAATCTTCCGTGGCAGCTACAATCCCTACCGCATAATGCAGACAGTCATAAACTGCGGCATTTTGATTTGCGCAATTTTTCTGATGATTAGCGGAATCATTCTTTCAAACCACATCTTTACTTTTTTGGGAATTGAAAAAGGCCTTGGCTTTGCACGGATCGCACACCTTTTGGCAAGCCACTGGTACTTTCTTTTTATGTCCATGCACATCGGCCTGCACGTAAGTATGATTGCAAACAAAATGTGCCATAAAGAAAGAAATGTATGTCATTCTGAACTAAATGCATGTCATCCTGAACAAAATGTATGTCATCCTGAACTTGTTTCAGGATCTCCTGGCAAAGAGATGACAAAACAAGTTCGGCATAACAGTTCATCAACACGGCATAACAGATTACGAAAAATCCTTTTGTTCAGCATTCTTGCCCTCGCATGCCTTTACGGCATCTATGCCTTCATCATACGCGGGGTCTGGAAGTACCTCATCCTGCAGCAGCAATTTTTCTTCTTTGACTTGGAGCGCGGCTACATAGTCTTCTTTGCTGATTATATTGCCATCATCATTTTGTTTGCAACGCTTTCACACCTTCTTGCAAAGGGCTTGCTAGGGTGGCAGAAAAGAAACGTTTGAAAAAGAATTAAATGTCATAGGCTTGAAGAAGGTTTCTTTTGTTAATATGGTTTGTATACAAACTAATTTTCAGAAGAATGTCATGAACATTAAGGACGTGGTAAAAGTAATTCAGTCTGCTGAATCTTGCAAATCCAAAAAAATATCCAAAGTTAAAGGACAAGGCAATTTCCGTCGATGGAGAAAGACTTACGATCTACTTTACAACAAATACATCTTCCCGCAAGGTTTCACAAATCCGTGCCAACAAAAATGTATGCCTCTATTTTTGCCTGCCAAAAAAAATCAAGGGCATTTCCGCAATCGGAACAATCGAAGAAGTTACCGACATGAGCATAAAGGAGGATTTTTGGCATACAAAATGGCGTATGTACTATCACAAAGGTGCGCATAATCCTGATTATACTATTCTAAGGTTTAGATCAAAATATCTTCACTGTTGGGGAAATTTGGGTATCAACAATTTTGGCCATGGCGTAAATTCATGTGATAAAGAATAATGAAAAACGGACTGAAGGCGGCACTCTTATTTCTCAGGTGCACCAAATATGTCAGCGGGTGTGGTATTCCGTTTAAAAAAGAAACGGACTTGAGGATCTTGCAGGTGCACGGGGAAGGATGAAATTTTTAAGCAGAAAATTCCCAAGGTCTCCAAAGAACAGAACAAATTTTTTTACAAGGGATTTTCACAAGATGAAATCAAGGACTTTGAAAATTACCTAAAGCGGATTTTGCAAAACTGCAAGGAAGCAGAATTCTGACGGATGCTAAATGCAATAGATTTTCAAAACTGTTTTCGGTATAATACAGGACATGAACAGCAATTTGATTTTCAAAAGCCAGCGCGAGATTTCCTCGGCTTTTATTGATTCTTCGGTACGCATGGGTGTTGCTCAGTCGGTTCTGCTTGTGCAGGACAATCTGACTGAATGCTTTAACGCGATGGGGTGCGATGGCGTTGTTTACCGTGAAAAGTTCAACGACTTCTGGGTGTTTACAAAAACTAAGGTTCATTTTTACCGCCGCCCGGACTGGCGCGAAATTGTGACGGCATGCACTTTTCCAATCGACAATCTTGGAATGCGGACCCACGTCAATACTGAAATTGTAGATAAGAACGGAATGCGTCTTCTTGTTGCAAATCAGGAGGCCTGCGTGTTGAGCCTTGAAAGTCATCGACCCGTAAGAATTACCACTCTGCCATATCCAACGGAAGGATTTCCAGAGCCTGTGTTTAACGAAGCGTTTGAACGTTTTCCGTGCGATTTTTCAGATGACGAGCTTGCTTTTGAACAGACCATTCGCTCATGCCATATCGACATGTCCCATCATATGAATAACATTGAATACATAAAATTTGCCCTCAGTGTTTTTTCCGATGATTTTTTGCAGGCACATGAAATTACGGACTTGGAAGTTCACTACACTGGCGAAAGCAAGGAGGGGCAGCTGCTAAAAGTTTACCGCCGTGATGATTCGGGATGCCCGGGAAGAACATTCGTCCACATCAAGGAAGGCGGACGTCCTGTGTTTGAGTGCTGCATAAAGTTCAAGTGATCAATTCCTCAATTCAAGCGCTAACAAGGCCTTGATGGACGGCAACATTATATTCTTTGATTCTGCTGCTTGTCCATCTGCCTTACAAATTAATTTTAACTAATGGCATGATTTCTCCTCTTTTCCGCTTTCAAGAATATTTCCTTCTGAAAACAAAACAGCTTTGCCTGACAGGATGATTCTCTCTCCCTTTCGCTCGGCATACAATACGCCAGTCCGTTCGGAAGCCTGATAGCAGACAAGCTTTTCTTTGCCAAGACGCTTGCACCAGTATGGAACAATCATGCAGTGGCTGCTCCCTGTAACCGGGTCTTCCATCAATCCTAGTTCCGGGCAGAAAACCCGGCTTACGCAGTCATAGCTTTGATTGTCCGATGGGGCTGTTACGACTATGCAAAGGCCTTTTAGTTCTTTTAGCTTGCTTTGGACAGGAGAAAGATTTTTTACTTCATCCGCATTCTTTAAAACGAGGAGCAGATCTCTGTCAATGTAGGCTTCCTGAGGCCTAAGACCAAGCGCTTCCTCCATTTTGTTAGTCACTTGGATTTTATTGCAGTGGTAGGCTGGAAAATCCATCCTGTACAAATCATCCTGCTTTTCTACAGTAAGCTTTCCGACTTGTGTTTTAAAAGTAATTTTTTCCGCTGCCTTTTCGTAAAAATTAAACAGCACAAATGAAGTTGCAAGTGTAGCGTGTCCGCAAAAGTCAATTTCTGATTCCGGGGTGAACCAGCGCAGATGATATAGGCTTTCTTCTTTTACCGCAAATGCGGTCTCGGAAAAATTGTTTTCTTTTGCAATGTTCTGCATGAGTGAGTCTGAAATCCACTTGTCCAAAATGCAGACAGCCGCCTGGTTTCCGCCAAAAACTTTGTCCGTAAAAGCGTCAACAATGTATTGCTTCATGATGGCTCCTTTGTAAACTTTATTTCCTTACCTGCAATTCTGCTATGGATATATAATGCTTTACCATGAAATTTTCTGGGGCGTTTTTTTTGAGCATCTCTTTGTGCTCCTTGTCCCATGCGGCAACTTGTTCTTGCGACATTGAAGCTCCTACTCCTCTACATGCGCGCATTCGTCCGTGCCAACCCTCTCGTGTAAATGGAACGTCAACGCGGAATTCTTTCTGCGACAAAAGTGTAAAATGTTTTGAATACTGGTCTGGTACCCATACAGGCTGAACCTTGTCTCCGTACGCTGTCCAGTCAGGGTTGTGCCTTAAAATGATTTCTTCGCTTTTTCCCGCGACAGAATCTTCGTAAGGCAACCAGCCCATGTATAAAATAAGAAACTTGCCGTTTGGCTTAAGCATTCTGGCAAAACTTTCGGAGGTTATGTTATGGTCAAAATACCAAATGCATTGGCAAGCAGTGATAACGTCAAAGCTGTTGTCTGGAAAAGAAACCTCTTCCGCCCTTATGGTATAGAAGTCTATGTCCATTCCGGCTTCTTTTGCCAGCGCTTTTGCTTGTTCTATCTGATTTTTTGCTATATCTGTTCCGGTCCACTTGGCTCCGTACTTGTACATATTCCTTGGAAGAACACCGGTGCCTGTTCCCAAGTCCAGAACATTCTGGCCGTCTTTGCATAGTCCTAAATTCAAAATATAATCATAGAACTCTTGCGGGTAAACATCCCTGTATTTTGCATAGTCGCTGGAAGTTTTTCCCCAGTCAAAATCTTTTCCTTTGTCGATGTCTTGAATAATCATATAGGTCTCACTTTTTTCAATATTTCATATGTACAAATTGGGCACGATTTTATGCCGGCAAAATTCTTCATTATATTAGTATAGATTGAGAAGCGGTCTTTTTGTCAATAGTCGTATCTCTGTGGCTAAGAATTGAAAGAAAATATTTACTTTTAAAGGAGAATATGATAAAAGAGTAAAGGCTTTGGAAAAATGAGGTTTCAGAAAATCACTAAGGCATACAGGAATTATAGCTTATGGGAAAGCAGATAAATTATTACATGGAATACGATAGCTTTGTTCTTTTATTATTGTTTTCATATTCCTGAAGCCGGTGAAATTAAAATTGAGCGGTATGGGGACAAAGAACACGTAGTTTGTAGTTATAATGCAAGTGGAAGTTCAACTATCGAAGCTGATTTTTCCTTCATAAATAGCAAGGAGAAGTTTATAACGAGATCCCGGATATATTGTATATCAGATTATTATGATGCTGATGGCACTTTAATCAAAAGACCTGACTGTGTTACGAAGGTATATGATTCACTTGCAAGATACGTAAAAAAGTTAGCTCCCTGTACTGAAGTAGAGTGCCGTCCTGCAAAAGATGATTGCAAATCGTAAGCTTTTCGAGTTATAATATTAAGATGTTTTTTCCGCTGACTTCAACACCGTTTTCTTGTTCAGGCTATCGCGAACTTCTCCCTTCAAAGGAACTCGCTCCTTATGTACGTGCCTTTTGGACTTCGGGGAATGAAGTTTTACCCGCCCCAATTATTCCTGATTTGTGCGCAGACATCATAATTGTGACAGACGAAACAGAAAATAAATCTGACGGACGCGAAATTTCTTCCATGTTTTTTTGCGGTGTGAGCGACAAAATGTTTACATCAGTTCATTCACAAGGCCAGCACAGACGGCTTTTTGGAATCCGATTTTACGCATGGCAGGCTTCCGTTTTTTCTGACGAGCCGCTTTTAAAAACTGCGAACGGATTCTTTGGCCTGGAATTACATTTTTTGACAGCCAGAAAACTTCTGCTTGCAAAGCTTTCGCCTGTTATGAATCTAGAAGAATTCAAGCAGGTTGCCGAAGAAACGCTTCTTGAACTTCTTGCCCGTCCCGCTTCAAAAATACCGGAACAGAATCCGATTGTCATGGACGCAATAATCCAGATGATTCGCACCCGGGGCTCTCAAAATCTTTCTTCCCTGCTCAAAGACATTCATTCAAGCGAACGCCAACTGGAACGATTTTTTGCGCAAACGCTTTCCCTCTCGCCCAAAAAAGTTTCGTCGCTCATACGCTATCAGAGCCTGTGGCAGAGTGTCTGCTTTTCAAAAAAGTTTGACATACAGGACGCTGTCGCCGATTTTGGCTATTTTGATCAGGCACATCTTCTTAACGACTTTAAAAAATTCCACGGAATGACTCTTGCTCAAGCCCGCAAAATCGCACTCGGTGCAAAATAACTGTCGGATTTTTACAATACGCGGCATAAAATCTGTTATATACTACTTCTATGCAGTACCGTTAACGCGGAGTTTGCAAGGAGAAAAAATGAAACTTGAAGGATTTGGAATTTTCGTAAAGGATATGCCAACGATGGTGCGCTTTTACCGCGACGTTCTTGGCTTTGGAATCAAGGAAGAAGAAAACACGACGAACGTTTTTCTAGAAAAAGACGGAACCTTGTTTTTGCTGTACGGCAGAGGTGACATTGAAAAGATGACCAATTCAAAATTCAACTACGCCGATAAAATCAGCGGACAATTTGAGATTGCCCTGGGCGTTGAAAATTACGCTGCTGTAGACAAAACCTTTGCGGAAGTAACGACAAATGGAGCGCAACCCGTCATGCCGCCAACAACGGAGCCGTGGGGGCAGCGCACATGCTACATTGCCGACCCGGAAGGCAACCTTATTGAAATAGGTTCGTTCGTAAAGGAATAAAGTGTGCTTGACAAAAACTCGCTTAGTATATATAGTTTGTATACAAACTAATTAACCGGAGCGAAAAATGAATATTAAGGACGTTGTAAAAGTAATCCAGGCATCAGAATGCGCGCAAATTGCTACTTTTGGAAAAGACGAAACGGAAGGCTTCCCGGAAATCCGTGCGCTTTTGAATCTTGCAAATCCAAAAAAATATCCAAAGCTAAAAGACAAGGCGATTAGTGTTGACGGTGAGACTGTCACGATTTATTTTACGACAAACACTTCTTCGCGTAAAATCAAGCAAATCCGTGCTAACAACAACGTGTGCCTTTATTTTGTTCTTCCCAAAAAGTTCAAGGGAATTTCCGCAATCGGAACGATGGAAGAAGTTACGGACATGAACCTTAAAAAGGATTTTTGGCAGACCGGCTGGCTCATTTACTATCACAAGGGACCAACCGACCCAGATTACACGCTTATGAAGTTCACCTCAAAATACATGCACTGCTGGGGCAACTTGGGCATCCACAATTTTGGCCAGCCTGTAAATTCTGTTGGCAAATAAGCGTAAAAGGCGAGGTGATATGAAAAACGGTCAGACGGAAGGCGGAACTCTTATCTCGCAAATAAACCAAGTGTGCCAGCGTGTTTGGCATGCCGTGTTAAGCCGCAACGGATTGGAAGACCTCGCCGGTGCGCGGGGCAGGGTGATTTTTGCCCTGTGGGGCGAAGACAAGGTTCCCATAAAAAAATTGGTGGAAAAAACAAGCTTGGACAAGGCGACTCTTACCGGAATCATCGACCGTTTGGAGCGAGACGGCTTTGTTTGCCGCGTTCCAAGCCCGGACGACAAGCGCGCCACTCTTATTTCAAGAACAGGCAAGGATGAAATTTTTAAGAAAAAAGTTCCAAAGGTTTCCGACGAACAAAACGCGCTTTTTTACAAGGGCTTTTCTAAAAAGGAAATTGAGGTTTTTGAAAAGTACTTAAAACGTGTTTTGCAAAACTGCAAGGACGCGGAAGAAGTTTTATGATAGCAGCTCTTTGCTTCTGGTTTCTCTCAGATTTTTTAACTGTTCCATAGGCCTCCGTTTTTTTTAATTGAATTTATATTTTTGTTTCTTTTTGGAATTCACTTAGGAATTCTTCCATGTACAAATGACGGCTTTCGGCAATTCTTTTTGCTTCTTGCGTGTTCATTTTATCTTTAAGTAGCAAGAGCTTGTCGTTAAAATGTCGCAAGGAAGATTCTAGTGTTCTTCCAGCCTTTCCGCCATAAGCAAAAGTTCTTGCTATTCCTACAGCGCCGATGGCATCTATTCTGTCTGCGTCCTGAACGATTTTTCCTTCAATGGTTTGTGGTTGTCTTTCTTTGTTCTTGCTAAAAGACACGCCATTGATAATCTGGCAGATAAACTCGATGTCATCATTATCAATATTATGATTTTTAAGGAATTGTCTTGCGTTCATGTTGTCTTTTGTGGCAAACAGCTTGTGGTCATCAACATCATGCAGTAAAGAAGATAAAGCGACGGTCATCATGTTGCAGTCAGGATATTCTTTTGCAATTTGAAGGGCATTCTTGTAAACTCTTAGTGAATGGTTTGCATCGTGTCCATCAGAATTATTCTTGAATATTTCTTGTATGTACACTTTTGCTTCTTCGATTAATTTTTCATTCATTCTCTTTGCTTCCTTGTCATTCCACTGAGTATTTCATGGGCGTAAAGCGGATTCCGCCGATTGTTTTTTCTTTATCCGTCGGAAGAAAACCAAGTGCTTTGTAAAAGGGCAAGCCGTAGGGTGAAGAATTGAGCGTGACAGTCTCTCCCTTGTATTCATTCAGGACATGGCGAATCAAACGGCTTCCAATGCCACGCCTGTGATAGCTGCCCTCTACAAACATAAAACAAATGTGGTGTTTTTGAACCCTTATGGCACAGATTGCAACAAGTTTGCTACCTTTAAAAGTTCCGTAATAGTCCAAGCCGGTTAAATATACAGGATCGTTAATGCTCTTTCGGAAGGATGCTGTACCTTCGGCAGAATAATCCGGCGACTCGAATTCGGTAAAAACCCTCCATGCAAGAGAAAGTGCTTCTGGAATATTAGCTTCCGCAAGTTTTCGTATGCAGAATGATGATTCTGAATTTTCCAGCCTCATATAGCGGCTGCGTTCTGTAAAACCACAGCTTTCCCAAAATTTAATTGCAGCCTTGTTCCAAGACAGAACTTCTATGTCAATCTTGTCTGTTTTTAGCTCATCCAATAAAAATTTGAGTGCAGCTTTACCCTTGCCCTGCCGCCTAAAATTTCTAGCGATAAAAAACTGCCTAAGATACAGAGGCTTTGCGGTGTGGCGGACAAGGGCATAACCTATGGCGCAATCTTCTTCCATAAAGAAATATGCATCGTATTCGCTTTTAAGAAAGTCTTGCATTCGCTTTTGCAATTGCTCCAAATTCATGGCGTTGTCGTTTTTTTCGTCTTCGATGAGCTACTTGTTTAACTGAGCCAATTCTTTAAGGTCCAAAAGAGAGCATTTTTTTATTAGCATCTGCTTAGTCCTCTATTTCAAAATCCGTGCGGACTTCGAGGATGTTGCTGCTCGTCTTTAGAATTTCTTTGAGGCGAAGGTCCAGGTCACAGTGGTTGTCGCGGTAATCTTTTTCGCCAAATTCAGGGCGGGCTGGAAAGGCAAGGATTTCTTTTTCGAGGCTGAACTGTGCGTTTACTCCTGCTTTGTTTCCGCGTGCGTCAAGGCGAATCCATTTTTGTAGCGAATCGATGTAAACAGTATTCAATGCATGAATGATGTAACCGTCGCTTGCATCATCGGCGCGTGTTAAATACTGGTAGCTGATTCCTGCCGGGATTTTGTTTGCACGGAGTAAGGCCGCAAGCAGGCATGATTTTGTCCAGCAGATGCCAGTTTTGTTTTTGAGTACGTCGCTGGCATTTTTTGAAACTACGGTGAGTTTTGCATCCCAGGTGTGCGGAATTTCGTCGCGCACAAACTTGTATGCTTTTTCTATGTAGTCAAGCTTGTTGGAAGAGATAGCCTTTAATTGGTTTGCTTTTTCTGCAACGAGAGGATTTGTATAATCAATGCAGTCACTTTCTTTTAAGTAGGCAGATAAATCTTCCATATTTGTGCTTCTTTTATTCACCAGTCTAGTTTCTGTTAACGGCTAACAGGATTTCCGTGGCCAAAATAAATTGTACGCTTGCCAAGCGCCTTTATTTTTTCCTGTGTCTTTTTGATTGCGTCAATGTCGCAATACAAGTGTCCCATAGCTGGCTTAATCCAGTTGTCCAAAGCGTCTCCGACTAAGAGGTGGCTTTCTTCTACATCAACTCCTATTGAGCCTTTTGTGTGCCCAGGAAGTTCTATGATTTTTGCATTTATTCCGTATTCAGCAAGACTGTCTCCTTCCTTTACGTAAACAATATTTTGAGGCCGTTCTACTTTTGTGTTTTTTAAAGCAGAAAGAGAAAGTCCCAGTACAACTTTTCCTACAAGACCGTATGATTTTAGTGGCTGCTTGGTATAGTCGTCAAAAAGTTCTTCGTCCACTTTGCTGAATGCAACGGGGCAGGAATATCTTCTTGAAAGTTCGGCTGCATTTTCTGCATGGTCAAAGTGGGGGTGGGTAAGGACAATAAGCTTTATTTGGTATTTGTCACACTCTTCAATTACCATGTCGCGGGCGGCTTTACTGCTGGTGTCTACGAGTATTGCGGTTTTTCCTTCTGCAACAATGTAGCAGTTGTCTGTTCCACCTTTTATTCTTTTTACCGTAATCATTTTCACTTCTCCTGTAATAAAACGAGTTTTGCCGGTGCTACTTTTCATTAACCAGTTTTCCTGTCATGTGCTCAATTGTCATCTCAAGGCAGAGGACACGGTTTTTTGCATGTTCCCACTCTATCTGAACAGACTCAGCCGAGGGATGATATTTTGCCCCGAGCTTGCAGACCTTTTCCTTTGTCTTTTCAAAATCATCAACTTTTTTAATGCGGCCAAAACAGACAACGCTTGTAATATTCAGTGCCCAATCGCCGTCTTTTTTAAAGCCTTGGTCCATCACGCAGAACGAAGCTTTGTTGCATTTTTCAATCGCATCAATCTTGTGCCCTTCTTTTGCACAGTGAAAATAAATTTTTCCGTCGTCCTCATCATAAAAAAAATCAATGGGAACAGTGTAAGGATACCCATCGTCACCAAGCAGGGCCAAAACGCCACGCCACTCATTTTTCAAAATCTCAATGCACTTTTCCGTACTAACCTGCTGCTTAAACCTTCTCATCTGTCTGAACATATTTGCCTCCGTTAAAAAAAGTAAAAATTACTGATATAAATGTTCTAGAATGTGAAAGGAAGGTAGGCTGCGGCCACCGCGAGCACAACAGATGGCAGCATGTTTGCAACCCTGAATTTCTTCCCCCACACAAGATTTACTCCGACACAAAAAATCAAGATTGACCCCACAAGAGAAAGATAGGCAATTGCAAGTTCCGTCATCAAAGGAGAAATAAGATTTGCCAGAAGTGTAATAAGACCTTCAAAAATAAATACCGGTATTGCAGAAAAGGCACAGCCCTTGCCGAGAGAGGAAGTCATTACGGCAACGATGATAAAATCCAAAACAGATTTTACGGCAAGTGTAGAAAAATCTCCTTTTATGCCGTCCTGAATGGCTCCGACTATTGCCATGGCTCCAATGCAAACTGTAAGGGAAGCTGTAACAAAAGCGTTTACAAATTGACTGTCGCCGCTGTTTCCGGTTTTGTTTTTAAGCCATTCGCCAAAATGTTCAAAGCCTTTTTCTATGCCGCAAAGCTCTCCAATAATGGTTCCCAATGCAAGGGTAAGCACCACCAGCATGGATTTTCCGCTTAGGATTTTTCCTGTATCAACTCTCAGCATCCCCTGCATGGCACCGGCAGTCGCAATAAAAAGCACGCTGATTCCGCAAGCCTTGCTTAAAGAATCCTGTTGTTCTTCCTTGAAAAGTTTTCCTGAAAAATGTCCTATCAAGCCTCCTGCAACAATTGCAGCAGAATTAATCATTGTTCCTAAGCCTATCATTTTTTATTCTTAAACTTCTTTCTAATTTATCTCATCCCCGAAGCTAATTCAGGCATCTCCTGTCACGTGCCTAAAACCTTAGCTGTTATACCATTATGGTGAATAGGCAAATTTTGTGCAAGCGGGAATATTCTCAAAGAGATTTCCCACACCAATTGGGCCACAATCATTCTTGGAATTGTAATTACAGGACTTGAAGTGGGCTTCATCTTTGCTTACAAGGCTGGCTGGAAAGTCAGTACGCTGGCGACAGTTTCAAACGCGGCGCTGGCAGTCATTCTGATTTTTGTGGGGCTTATCGGCTATCAAGAATCAATCACTTGGAGCAAAGTACTTGGCGTCGCAATCTGCCTTGTGGGATTGTATTTTATAAACAGAAAGTAAATATAATTGCCTTCTTAAGGAATTCTATATCCCACTCCGCGTACAGTTTCAATCAGTTTCTGGTTATTTAGTTTCTGTCGCAAAAGCCCGATATGGACGTCCAGAGTGCGGCTTTCTATTTCTTTGTCATAATTCCATACACTTTCGAGGATTTGCTCTCGGGTAAGAACCTGCCCTTTATTCTCCATAAGAAGGGCAAGCAGTTCATATTCCTTTACTGCAAGATGAATCTCTTTTCCTGATACAAAAGCCTTTCTGCTTTTTGTATTGATAATTACATTCTGCGCACTAATCAGATTTTTTTCAGAACCAGCAGATAAAACAGAGTCTTCAAGATTAGGTTG
>DJYC01000106.1 GCA_002448445.1 Treponema sp. UBA6988 | reverse complement strand
CGTAATGGAACAAACCGGCATTTGTTAAACGTAAACATGTATTTCTTCGGTATCTGAGAAGGTGTAGTTTTGAGGGGCGGGGTGATTTTTCCCATACTGAAACCCCTGTTTTTGCCAAAATATCTGTCATTATATTACGACCTGCCTTAATCCTTGATAATGGAAATTGACGTACCCTGTGTCTTACGCGTAACCGACAAGGATTATGGAAACCGGACATAAAAAGCTTCCGAATGGAATTTTGCTACTTCTTTCTTGCTCAGATTTAGGATTTTTCCTGTAATGAAGAAAAAGACCGTAGCCAATAGCAAGCACGCATGCGGCAAGTATGCAGCAAGATGCCTTTGAGAATCCCAAGACAAGAGCCGTTGCCGCACAAAGCTTTACGTCCCCGCCGCCGATGCCCACGCAACACCGGTACACTGCATAGGTAAGAAAAAACATGGCGAGGGCTGAAAATATGCGTATGAAAAAATCATAAACGCAGGAAGGTTGTGTAGCTATAAATCCTAAAGCAGCAAATAAAACAACGTGAGCATTGCAAATTCTTAGATTTTTAAAATCTAAAAATGCAATAATGAATGCAACCAAATAAAAAAATAATTGAAAAACTCTCATAACCGATTTCCACTTTTAAAATTAAAAAAAGGTTAACAGTTTTTTTTGTATGTGTCAATTCAATTAGGCTTGCGTCAAAATCAGATTTATGAAAAAAGTTCTAAAAAATTCTAAAAAAAATTACAAATTCTGTTGACACCGATTTTAAAATCTGGTACAAGGTAGAGCATATTCTAAAAAGTGGTTTTGTATGAAAGTTTATCAGCTATCCCGTTCGCAGGGGGTGTGTCGGAGCATCCCCCGCCGTTCCATGGGTTTTGGAATTTATAGGGGCATTGTTTTTTATTTAAGGGCGCTAATAGTTTTTCTCGCCTTTTCATTTTTCCTCGCGGGTAATCTCTTTTCACAGGAGAAAACAGGCATAAGCCTTGAATTCAAGAATCAGGAAATAACAGACATCCTGTTTGCACTCAGTGAGCTTTGCGGCGAGAGCATACTTCCTGACGAAACCGTAAAGGGAAAAATCAACTTTCAGTTCCATGACAAGGACTTCAAGTCTGCCCTTGACCGTTTCTGTTCAAGTGCAAACCTTTACGTTACGGAAAACAAAGGCGTATACGAGGTGTCAAGGGTAAGCATTAGCAAGTCCGGGGAAAAGTGGGCTGCATATTGTGATGATGCCGACGTTTCACAGTTCCTTACTATCCTTTCAAGAAAGACTTCCACAACCATCATGTATGATCCCCTGCCTAACACCGGCGTTTCCCTAAGGATTAAGGAAGCCGACCTTGACGAAATACTTTCGCTTGTCATGCTCAAGCTCAACGGATTTTCACTGGACGTTTCTTCCGGCGGATATTACATAGGGAAGAGCGGAACCACTTCACGCAGGGGAACGGAATCTTTCACCCTTAAGCAGGCCGGCAAGGGCAAGGATGCCCTTTACACTCTTGCATTGCGGCAGGCAAGCCTTGAAAAACTCATAGAGAGCCTGTTCAAGAAAGCCGGGGAGGAATATTCCCTTATAGACACCAGCGGGGTAACGCTGCAGAACATGTTCTACAAGGACAAGACTTTTGCCGAGCTGCTTTCCCTTATACTGGAAAATTCATCGTGCGACTGTTCCGTAAACGGCGGAATCTATTACATTTACGGCATACAGAAGAAGGATGTCCTAAAGAAATTCAAGGAAACAAATATAATAAAGCTTACGAACATAAATGCGGAAACCCTTCTTTCCCTCTTTCCTGCCGAGCTTAACCCGCAGTCATTCATCCGCATAGACAAAAAGAACAACAGCATCATTCTTACAGGAAGCGAGGCGGAAACAAAACCGATAAGGGATTTTATTGAGCGGATTGACGTTGCCACTCCGGGGCTTCACTACGCAAGGTTCCAGCTCCACAGCATTGACGTAAAGGAAGCCACTTCATGCATTCCCAAGGATTTCTATTATTCCCAACTGATAATCGTTCCCGGAACGAAGTCTTTCATTGCAGAGGTTGACGATGAAAAGGAGAAGAAGCTCAACGAATACATGGGGCTTATAGACAGGAAGGATTCTTCAAGGGCTGTCCACTTAAAATACATAAAAAGTGAGGAGCTTCAGAACCACCTGCTTCCAAGCATTACTAAAGACAACATCACCCAGACAGGAGACAGCTCCCTTATATTCTTCACAGGAAGTGACGAATCATTTGCCAAATTCAAGGAAGAGCTTGCGCTTGTGGACAAGCCAAGAAAACAAATACGGTATCAGATACTTGTCATCCAGCATCAGAAGACAGATGGGTTCAACTGGTCGCCATCGTTTGCAGGAACAAAGGGTGAGGGCGGAAAAACAGCCCTGCATTCTGTTTCCCTTTCAAACCTTCTGGACATAAACTTTGACATAGTTGCAAAGTTCGGAATGCAGTTTGCCGGAAACCTGAATGCGCAGATAGAAAACGGACTTAGCCGTGTTCTTGCGGACACTACGCTCAGCGCGCTAAGCGGGGAAAAGGTTACGTTCTCAAACACTAACATCTACCGCTACCGTGACGTTGTAATGAGCAAGAGCGATGACGTTTATACCACCACTACGCGGGAAATTTCAAGCGGCCTTAACCTTAACATAAACGGATGGGTTTCTGGCGACGGCATGGTAACGGTAGGCGTGGAGGCTTCCGTCTCCAAGCAGGGGACTGCAGATCCTTCCGGGAACGGTGCTCCGCCATCCACGTCAGAAAAGAAGGTTACGACCAATGTAAGGACAAAGTCCGGGGAGCCGGTAATCATCGGCGGCCTTATCCAGAAAGAAAAGGATGAAAACGAAAAGGGAACGCCACTTGTCTCCCGCATTCCCATTCTGGGGAACCTGTTCAAAAGCCGTGTTGACAGCCGGGCAGATACTGAGCTTGTAATTTACCTTGTACCATTCATAGAGGAAGGGGACATGGAAAAGGACGATGTCCTTGAGCGGTACTGGAACAAATATATTGCAGGAGCAGTGGCTCAATGAAAGACCGGTTTGACATAAAGGAGTTTGTTGACTGGAACAAGGTTCCCGGCCAGTATTCCGTTTCTTTCATAAAGAATTCCCTTGCCGTTAAGGTTGCAGAGAATGACGAAAAAGTTTTTGTCGCCTGTTCAGAAAACGTCCGGGAAGAAGTTCTTGAGACATTAAAGACATTCCATAGCCCCAAGGCATTTAGTGAACTGCGGACAGGGGCAGAGGACTGGGGAGAATTCATAGGCGGATGCCTGGAAAATACCGGGCAGCTCCTGTCTTCCGGGGAGAAGTCCGGCTTTGACCTTGATGAGATATCTTCCGAAAGTCCCGCCGTAAACATTATAAATGCCATTTGCCTTTCTGCGGTTCGCCAGAGGGCGAGCGACATACACATAGAGAGCATGGGCAACGGAATAAAAGTCAGGTTCAGAATAGACGGAGTTATGCGCACCGTAAAGACCTTTGACAAGAAGCTTTCGGAAAACCTGTGTTCTCGCATCAAGGTAATGGCGGGAATGAACATAATGGAAAAACGTGTTCCGCAGGATGGCCACATACACACTTCCGCAGGAAAAGGTTTTTATGACATGAGGGTTTCCTCCATGCCTGCAGGAGACGGTGAGTCAATCGTAATGAGGCTGTTTGACAGGAGCGGTCAGGAGGTTGCCCTTGAAGACATTGGCTTTTCGCCGGAAAACCTGGCTGCCTTAAAGGAAGCCTCATCCTGCCATGACGGGCTGATACTTGTTACAGGCCCTACAGGATCTGGAAAGAGCACCACTCTCCATTCAATGATACGCAGGATGGACAGGGACAGGCTAAAGATAATAACCATAGAAGACCCTGTGGAGAAAGTTATTCCCGGCGCTGTCCAGGTACAGGTGAATGAAGGTGCGGGGCTTACATTTACGAGCATACTACGGTCTGTCCTAAGGCAGGATCCGGACGTAATAATGGTCGGAGAAATTCGGGACGGAGAGACGGCTTCCTTGGCAGTGCGGGCAGCCCTTACCGGCCACCTTATACTTTCCAGCCTCCATACTTCGGACAGCGTTTCGTCCATCACCAGGCTTAGGGACTTGGGAATAAAACCCTACCTTACGGCCGGAGTGCTTAAATATGCGATTGCCCAGAGGCTTGTCAGGCGCGTTTGCCCTTCATGCAAGGGAGCGGCGGCAGAAAGCAAAAGCTGCAAGCTGTGCGGTGGAACGGGATATTTTGGAAGGATAGCGGTGGGCGAAATGTTCAGGAGCGATGAAGACATTGCAGGATTTATAGCACGTGATGAGGGGGAGGAAAGGATAAGGGAGTATTTGAAGAAGTCTGGTTTTGTTACTCTGGCAGAAGACGGAGAGCGGCTTGTCAGGGAAGGTGTAACCAGCAGGAGCGAGCTTGAGCGAGGAGGCCTTGTATGAAATTGAACTACCGTTCGCGCATGCTTTTTACGGAAAACATGGCATCGCTTTTAAGGAGCGGCCTTGGAATTACCGAAAGCCTAGAAATTTGTGCGGGGCTGTATTCCGGCTCGGAACGGAAGAGGATTGCAGAAAACCTTTTTGACTCCGTAAGGAATGGGAATATGTTCAGCGCGGCTTTGGAAAATGAACGTGCCGGTTTTTCTTCATTGTACATAAGGCTTGTTAGGGCGGGGGAAGAATCGGGAGGCATCTGTGAGGTCATGGAAAAGCTTTCTTCCTACATGAAGCAGACAAAGAAGATGAGGGACAAGATTTTGGGCGCAATGGTGTACCCTGTTTCCGTACTCGTATGCTGTGCAGCCCTTGCCATACTCTGCACCTTTTATGTATTCCCGAAACTTGAATTCCTTTTTGAGGAGCTTAGCTTTTCTTCTGAATCCATAAGGGAAATAAAAGCGTCGGGCACATATTTTGCAACCGGCGCACTGGGCGTTTTTTTTGCCGTGTCTGCGCTCATAATTGCATGGCTTTTTATGAAGAGGATGGGCGGAACAATGGAAGAGGTGGCAGACGCATTACTTTTCAAGATGCCTGTTGTTTCTGAGCTTTTGGGCATGTTCTGCACCTACAACTTTGTCTTTGTAATGAAGCTTCTTACTTCGTCAGGAATGACCATTGTCCAGGCTGCGAAATTTGGGGAGGAAAGCTGTACCAATACGTGCTACAGGAAGGCCGTAAGGATGATGCGCCTTGGAATGGAAGAGGGGCGGGGTGCAATGGAAAGTGCCCGCTCCAGCAGGATAATTCCCGAGTATTTTTCAATATGGCTTGGCATAGGAGAGCGCACCGGGGATGCTGCGGGCGTGTTTTCCAGCGTATATGATTACTACCGTAACGAGACTGAAAGAATCGCTGACGGTATTTGTGAAAAGGCTGAAACGGTATTCATTTTTGCAGCAGGAATTGCAGTGATGACGGTTGCATTCAAATTTGTAATACCGGTTTTTTCGGCATTGGGAGATTTTAGGATATGAGAGAAAAGAAAAGTATTGTCCGCGATCAGGACGGATGGACGTTTATGGAAACACTGATAGTGATTGCAATCGTAATGGTTCTTTCTGCCTCGGTGGGGTTTGTTGCGGCTGGAAGTTTGGACAAGGCGCGGAAGGCTTCTGCCCAGGTACAGATGGAAGCATTCGGTACGGCACTGGAGGCTTTTTACATAGACATGGGGCGCTATCCGACGGCTGAGGAAGGCCTTTCTTCCCTAAGGAAGCGTCCTGAGGGAGCCGGGGGCTGGGCTGGTCCATACATATTCAAGGATGTCCCCAAAGACCCTTGGGGGCATGACTATGTGTATTTGTGCCCGGGAGAAGGCGAGAATCCTTTCTGCATAAAGAGCCTTGGCGCAGACGGACAGGATGGCGGGGATGGCAAAAACGAAGATGTGGTTTTCTGAGAAGGAATCGGAGGGCTTTATTATGCTTCGCGGCGTGATTGCCATGTGTGTGGTAATGGTGCTTTTTGCGGCAATGATTTCCTGTGCATCAATAGCCTTGCACCTGAATGCTTCGGCAAAGAAGGATGTCCGTAGTGTCATAGAAGAAAGGAATAAGGCGGAGCTGAATGCGGTTGACTGAGCTTGCCGTATGTGCACTGCTTGAAGTCCTTCTTGCATGCGGGATATGCATTTCCTTTTCTTCCGTTACGCGGGCAGGAAAGAAGAATGTGGACGAAGCCGCCTACGGAATCAGAATATTGAAGACTGACTTTCTGCTAAGAAAGGTCATTGATGAGATTGAATTTGATTTTACGGATGATGCCATTCAGCCGGTTGAAGAGTGCATGGCAAAAGCCGCATCTGTTGCCCAAAAGAACGGATGTGAATTTACAGGTTATGAACTTGTAAAGGGATCTGAGGGCAACGTGCAGGCTGTGATTATAAAATGGAGGTATGAGGATGAAGAATTCGTGTGTGCAGAGTCATTGCGCCACATTCCCATTCCGCTCTACAGATAGCGGAGGGTTTGTCCATGGCAGCGCACTCATAATGCTTTTCTTGATAAGCATTTTAATATCTTCATTATGCTTCATTAGTTTTTCCGTGAGGAAATTCAACGTTTCCTGCAAGAAACAGAGTTCTGCAAAAGCATCCTTGCTGGAAGTCCTGTGCCGGATAGAAAAAGACATGCAGGTTCTAAAGGAAGATTTGTGTGACTATGAGGGAAGCCGCGGTACGGAATACATAAAGGACAGGTGGAAGGAATATTCTTTAGAGCTGTCCGATGTTTCAAGCGGCATTAATGTTGACCGCCTCGATGAAAAATACTGCAGGGAAATGCCTTTGGAAAAACTGCTTAAAGAACCTGTGTGCGCAGCTTCCTACGGATGGTACAACTCAAGGCTTTGCGGAAAGGAGAATTTAAAATTCGGGTTTCCATTTGTGAACGCACTGCCGGTTCTTAATGCAAACTATGCACACAAGGATCTTGTACAGGCTGTTCTTGATGCCTACAAAGAAGGCCCGGAAGAAAAGAGGCGTTTTCTTTCGCTTCTGAAAGACAGCAGGGCTGACCGCAAGAGTTCCTTGGAAGCTCTTAATGCAAAGGAAAACAGCGGAGTTTTGGACTTTCTTGGGTTCAAGACAGCGTTTTGGAAAGTGACCATACACAAGGACGGATATTTTGCAGAATCAGTAATGTGTGCTGTACCCAAGGAAATTGATTCGCAGGAAATTCTCGAATACAGGCCGGTGGAAAGAAAGATATGGAGGGTTACAGAGGAATGACTGTAGTTAAAAAAGAAACTTTTTATCCCCGCAGCAAATATACTCTCCTTATTGTAAAAAGAGGCGAGAGCCTGGAAGAATGCATCAGAAAGGAATATCCCCTTAGCCCTGCAAAGGAAAAGGTTTACAGGCTAAAACTCCGTGGAAAAAGTGTCTGCCTTATATTCAATGAAGGTGTTCCCTTCGGATGCATTCCACTTGGCATAAAGTATGCCGCAAACAGGTGCAGGAATTTTACCGGAACCGTAATGCTAAAAAGGGGTGACTCAGGCGAGCGGTTTGTCTTTGAAAAAGGCATTCCAATAAGTGCAGGGATTGTCCAAAAGAACGATTCTACACGCTATGACAGGTATCTTGACCCTTTGAAGGATGACGTAAAGAACAGGGACTGCATAAACATAATCAGCCGCAGGACAATGCTTGCAAGGGCGGTGGCCGCTGCCGTCCTGTTTGTTTCCGTATTGTTCATCCTGTTCATGGGAAAGCGGTCTGACATTAAGAGAATGAACCTTATGAGGGAACAGGAAAAGGTTAGGGCGGAGGCGGAAAAGAAGCGGCTGGCTATGGATGAAAGACTTTCTTCTGAGCTTGAATCTGTAAGGGCTGAGTATGAAAAGTATTTTCATTCGGAAAATTGCCGCATTTACGAAATGCTTTCTTCGTTCCTCAAGTCCCTAAAGAAAAGCAGGGTGCAGAGCATTTCTGTGGACGGAAGGAAGTTCATGGCGGTGATAAAATCCCCCTTGCCGACGGATTGTCTTTCCGGTTTGGAAAGGAATCCTTTTGTTAAGAACGTTCTTATGGACAGGATAAGCCACGGAGGTGGGAATGACACGGTTTCCTTTTCCGGTGAATTTAGTCCTGCCGTTAGAAGGGAAGAAATGCCTGTGTCAAAGGCAGAGCAGATTGCATGGTACAGAAAGAAGATGGCGGAGAAAAAGAAATATGCTACCTATTCTGAATATGCGTCTTCCTTAAGGGATAAGGCAGGTAAATACGGTTGCAAAGAGGAATACATGCAGGTAAAGGAGACTTCTGACAGTATCGTTACGGAATACAGTGTGCAGGGAAGTGCTTTAAAGATTTTATCTTTCCTAAAAGCCATAGAGGATGATGGCTTTACGCTTGAAAGTATTTTCATTAAAAACGATAAGTCTCTTGTAACTTCAAGGATTAATCTTTCGGAAAGCCTCCTCTCGTTTACGGAAGGGAAAAGGGAGATGCTTGCGTCTGAACAGAATCTTTCCCCAAGTGAACTGTCCGGCTTCTTTGGTCACAGGGAAGTGAATTCCGTTCCTTCCGCAGGGAAGGCTTCTTCAAGAAAGGCTCTGCCGACCCCTGCAAAAGAAGCGGTAAGATCCGGCGAGGTAAAGATTACAGGCAGCACGCTTGTGTTCGTCGGGAAGACACGGACATCCGAGAACAGGGAGTATGTGTTTGTAAAGGACGGCAAGCAGGATGCCTTGTATAAGGTTTTGCTGAACGGAGACGGAAACTTTTCTTGCGTGCAGGATGGCAACGGCTCCTTTGTTGCTTATATAAATGGTAAGACATACAGGATAGTAAAATGAAAGGTAGGTGCTTTTTTATATTGTCATTGTGCTTGCTCTTTTCCGGCTGCACGTCAACAAAGAAGCTTGGCGGCAGGACTGTATACGCAATGATTTATGACTATTCGAACAATGCCGTTTCTGGTGCTGATTTCTATCTGGACGGAAAGTTTATTGGTTCAAGCGGAATAAACGGAAGGTTCATGTTCAACCTTTATGGTGACGGAGAAAAGAAGCTGCATATAGAGAAGGATGGTTGCATAGCTATAGATGACTCGGTTTCATGGGCACCTTCCCTCGTCCTTTACTACCGGATAAAGTCATCAGAAGATTTGCTTAGGATGGCAGAAAAGAAATATGATGAAGGGCTTTTTTCCGAGGCCATGGAGGATATAGATTCTGCAATAAAGGCTGGCGGCAAAAAGGATGAGGCATTGTACCTTAAGGCATTGTTCCTAAGCCGGAGCGGCAACTTTATTCATTCAAACGAAGTGCTTGATGAAATGGAGATGAAGCGTGAGACGGAAGAGTATATAAGAAAATTAAAACAGTTCAATGAAGAATCATTAAAAAATGTGGAGAATAAAAAATGAAAGTAAGCATACTGTCTGCATTGATGGTATTCATCCTTTGCGGTGCAGGGGCAGCTGAACAGGTTTACATTTCCCCATTCCTCTATACGGATTGGGAGGGAAAAAGAATCTCTGTGGAGCAAAGTGCCGAAGACCTTATAATGAAGGAACTTCACCGCCAGGATTTTAACGGAGCCTTTGAATTCCAAAAGACTGGCGGCAATTCCTCCGGGGAAATTTATGACAGTTCGGATGCCGGAGAGCTTTGCCGAATCCTTGGCATTAAGAAGCTGATTTACGGCAGCGTAAAGAAGTCTGCTGAAGGCTGGTACTGCGAGCTAAAGCTTTATGACCATGAGAGCAAAAAGGACGTGCGGGTATTCGTAAATTCTGATACCATCAGGGATTTTGACCGCATGACAAAAAAGGCTGCGGACGACATTGCCCTGTGCATTAAGCAGAAATACGGTTCTTCATCAGACAATGGAGACAAAAAATTTTCCCTTGCTTTTGACATTCCTTTCTGTCTTTACTGGTGGACACCGCTTGACGCTGCATGGAACAAATCCGTTGCGGGGATATTTGGCCTTGATGTAGGGGCAGAGACGAGGCTTCCGTGGAAGGGCAGTTCAATAAAACAAAGGGAATTGTATTATTCCGTAAGGGGTTCCCTGTCTTGGCTTTACGGAAAGGGGCGCGGTGACAGCTACCCCTTGGACATAAACCTTATTAGCGTAAAGGTTCCATTTTTTATAAATGTAAGCCTGGACGAAAAGAGTGCCGTGGCAGTCGGTGCTGGCCCAATGTTTGAATTTGGAATGCTTTCTATTGAGGAAAAATATGAGAGCGGCAGGAGAATGCTGTACCGTAATTATCCGGCTGTTGCCTCCATGATTGAATACAGCTATCTTGTCTCTCAAAGATTCAAGCTAAAAGGGTGTTCGGAGGTTGACATATACACGGTCAAGGAACCTTATGCAACGGTAAGATTTGGCCTTGGAGGAGTGTGGGTGGCAAGATGAAACGGTTAGCAGATTTTATTGCATTGGCTTTTTGCATGGCTTTGTGCCTCTTGTTCAGTTCGTGCAACGATGTTTTTGCGGACTATGCGCTAAGGACATATTCTGATCCTGCTGATGAAGTGCCGTCCGCAGATTCTTTCCGGGAAGAGAATACTGTTTTCCTTGACTGGAAGGAAGACGAAGGTGCTGACGAATATTTTCTGTACAGGGCAGTTGACCACCGGCCCCTTAATTTCCAGCTTGTGTACAGGGGTACAGGCCTTTCCTACAAGGACACCGACCTGAACACTCTTTCCCGTTATGTCTACAGGTTGGACAAGAGCCGCGGAACAAGGCTTTTCTGCGGAACTCATCTTGCCCATGCATACGCATCACAGGTAAGGAGGGATTCCTGCGAGCCTAATGATGACATGTCCCATGCAAGGCATCTTGAAAGTGACTTTCTTTATCTTAATTCATACTACGGGATATATCATGACGACTATACGGTCCGGGATGAAGACTGGTTCTTTGTAACCGTACCTCCACGCAGAAAGGCAGAAATTGTACTTGAGCAAAAAGATCTTTCCGCGGGTGCACGGGACACGGACTTTTTTTATCTGGTTCCGGGCAACAGCCCTTGCTCCGTATCGCAGAATATCGCTTTTGACATTCCCAACGAGGCTTATGAAGCAAGAAAAATTTATTTTAAGATTTACATAAAGGATAATGCCGTCGTAGCAGGGCAGCTTACGTGCGTGGACTACACGCTTTCGCTAAGAAGCATTACTTACCTGAGCAACAGCTAGGGGAGAGTTTGGAGGAAAATATGAATATAAAAAGTGTTATGATTTTGTTTGCAGCTGTGTTACTCCTTGCCGGGTGTTCCTCCGGGAACGGAGATTCGGACGGTGTGGAAATAGGCGGAGGAAATGTCGTTGAAGGAACAAGTGAACTTTTTGAAAGTTCCGGTGATTCTTTGGAGTATGTTTTTAGGACAAATGACAGCAGGTTTCTTACCCCCGACGGATATACCTTCTGGTTCAGCCCATTCACAAATACAGGAAATAGTTTTAAGAAATTTACTGTACAGCTTAGGAAGGAAAGCGGAGACTCCAATGCAGGGTACGGAATAGTATTCTGCGGGACAGGACGCGGCGCGGGGTGCAGGATGAACTGCCTTCTTATAAAGGTAACAGGGGAATACCTGAAAGGAACCGTTACAGGGGGTGCTTTTGAACGTACCGGGGATTGGACAAGATGCAATTCAATAATCAAGGGTTTTAGCCAGACCAATACGGTAAGCATAGAGCACGACAATGCCTCAAGACGCTTTTTGGTAAAAATAAATGGGGATGACGTTGACTACTTTAATGACGGCGGGACCAGCACTTTCAACGGCACTTACTGTGGCTTTGCCGCGGTAGTCTCCCCTCATGAAGACTTTGAACATGACTGCGTTGAAGTAGTATACAAAAAAACAGAAAATTAAAAACGGAGTAGAAATATGTTAAAGAAGACAGCCTTTGCGGCACTAACAACAGTATATCTTTTGTCTGCATCTCCGGTAATGCTCATTGCGGAAGAGGCGGCAGAAAAAAATGAATTTACAGAGAAAAAGCTTGAGCTGATAACCGGTGAAGTGAAGAATGCCTTGCCACCGAAAAGCCCAAGCACCAACTACGCCCCCAAGAGCGAAGAGGTAAAAGAAGAAACCTCCTGTGCCTTGATAACGGCCGAAAAGGGCGGATCTGTAGTACTCGGCGAAGCCAGAATATTAATTCCTGCCGGGGCACTTGATGCTGATACAAAAATAAGCATAACCGGGCTAAGGGAAACCAAGGGTACTGGCGAAAGGCTTTCAAACGCAACCTCTATGGCCGCATGCTACCGCTTTCTTCCTGCAGGAACAAAATTCAAGAAGGAAGTTCTTGTAACCATTCCGTACAACCCCATGCTGGAGGAAAAGCCCGCTGTGCTGGACACCATGCTTACGTATTATTACGACACGGAGGCAAACTGCTGGACACCGCTGGAGCGCAGGTCTATAGACAGAACGAACCATACGCTTACAAGTGCGACCACCCATTTTACGGACATGATAAACGCCGTGCTAACCCTTCCGGAAACGGCAAGCCCGGTTGACGTGAACCTGAACAGCATAAAGCAGCTGGAGGCAGTTAGCCCAGCACAGTCCATAATACACATGGATGCCCCCACGGCATCACCTTCCGGAGAGGCTTCGTTCAGTCTTCCACTTGAAATTCCGGGAGGACGCAGGGGAATGAATCCTTCCGTAGCCCTTGTCTATTCAAGCTCAAGAAGCAGCGGGATTACCGGAAGGGGATTTTCCATATCCTGCGGAGGAGAAGTCTCTACGGACACACGGAACGGACTTCCGCAATACAAAGGCCACGACAGCTACCTGCTCAACGGAACAAGGATGGAGCTTGACCGCGAGGCTGGAGGAATTCAGGAATACAGCACTTTGCGCGAGACGCTGGCGCAGAAAATCGTAAGGCATTATTCAGACAAAGAGGACTGGTGGGAAGTTACGGACGGAAACGGCAACGTAAGCCGCTACGGAAAATACGTTGACCATGCAAAAGACAATCTAACAGCCCCATGCACAAAGGGGGGCGGCGGAACCTACACCTGGCATCTTGCGGAGCAATGTGATACATACGGAAACTGCATCCTGTATGAATACAAGATGGACAGAGGATATGTGTACCTCAAGAGAATTACATATACGGGACAGAATGGAAAGCGCGGAAACTACACCGTCCTTTTTACCTATGAGGGGGAGAAAGAGTCCGACGAACTCAGAAAAGATGTGAGGGTTGACGCAAGAAGCGGTGCCATAAGCGAATGCTGCTGGAGGCTCAGCACCATAACCGTATCATACCAAAACGAGCTTCTTCGCAAGTATAGCTTTGACTACAAATATGACGATGCGGATCTAAGCTACCTTACAGCCTTTACCGTACACGACAGCGAGGAAAAGGAAAGCTATTCATACACTTTTGACTATGAAGAAATAAAGGACGGAAAATATTTTGCCGCTGCAGAAGAGTTTAGCGTTGACGCCCCACTTTCTGCAGGACTTGGAGAAGGAAGCTCTTCCAGCTACAATGCTGGTGGCGGAGTTGGAGTAGGCGGTAAGTCTTATGACGCACATATTTCTTCCGGGGTAAACGGCTCTTCTTCCCAGACTACAACCTATACGGAAGTTCTTTATGCAGACATGGATGGGGATTCAATACCAGACCTGATAAGGGCAAACGGAAACGAAATCCATATAAAGGGAAGCACAGGGGCAGAACGGACTGTATCTATTAATGGAAAAATGAATGAAGAGGAAAGCCGGTCATACTCTACAGGGTGGAACCTGTATGGAGGAACAGGAACTGGTTCCACATCTAGTATAAAAAATGGAAACACTGTGGAAGCGGTAGAAAAAACTTCTTATCCTACAGGAGGGGCAAGTTACTCAAGTACGGATCAAAGCGGCTCTTCAAAAACTCACAGGACTTTTGCTGACCTTGACGGAGACGGACTTGCAGACATAGTTGAAAGCAACAGTGCAAAGTATCTGAAAAACCTTGGGAACCTTGAATTTGAAGAGAGGAATATCTATGCGGCAGACGGAGTAAAAGTTGAAGAGGCAACTATAAAGCTTACTGACGCTGAAAAGGATAAATACAACAATATATTCTCTCCGCAAAGGCCGTTCAGAATGTGGAAGGCTCCATACGAGGGTAGCGTAATTGTTACCCAAAGCGCAGAGCCATACGGAAGCTTTGACTGGGAACGCAATGTTTGTCTGCTCACTTATGATGATTCTGAAAAAAAGTGCGATGAATTTTTACTGACTAAGAATGAAGAGAACAAGCATTCAAAAGAGTATTCTGTAGGAAGGGGCGGCCACCTTTACTTTATTAGCAGGTCGGATGACGTAAAGAACACGGCTCTTAGGCACAACATTAAAATAAAATACACGAAGGTAAGGGCATTCGATCCATTATACCCTCTTCCTGTTGCCATAGAGGAAGAAAAGGAATATGGCGGTAAAGTTATAAAATACATCGACGGCTGCTATTCGCCAGAGAAAATAAAGGCAATGGCTGAAAGAATACAAGAGCCCCAGCCTAATGCAAATGCGACTACCAAAGATGGGGCTGCTGAAAATACGACTGCTCTTGAAAAATTCTGCAACTCCTTTGAATACGATGCCACGCTTCAAAAGATTGTCAGAAAAGATGATGCAAAAAACGGTCTCAAATTTGATAAAGATTTCTACGAGGCATACATAAAAGACAATGACAATATTGATTCTACAGAAGCGGTTCTGGAGAAATATACAAAATTCGGAATTACACCTTCATACAAAGACTCCGAATTCGTTTATGAATCAAGTCCGGTCAAAGCGAACCTTCCTCAGACAGACGCTGAGAATCCCGGAAACGGACTTTGCATAGACACGCTTGACGGCGAGATGGTCATAGTCGCTGACGGAAAAGTTTTTTATGGTTCAAATAAACTAGAAGATGTAAAAGCAGAAACAGGCGGGAAAAAAATAAAGCTTTACTTCCCTGAGTGTACGGTAAGCTATGAATTGAAAAATGACGAAACTGGAAAGCCTTTTGCCGCAGACAAAACAATAACATACAATACAGACTGTTTATACGACGTAGATGACGAGGGCTACATATCCCTTATCTGCTTTGATGAAAACGGAAACCTCATTCACAAAGCGCAAAAGATGGAAGCTCTTGCCTTTGACACTGCAAGTGATTTCTCTAACAAGAACCAGGTCATGTCGGTGTTCGTCAAAACAATCCAGGTTCTGGTTACTGATAAAAAAAATCCTCTGAAACAAAAACGGGCCGATCTTGAATGCAACATAGAGGCGGGGGAAAGCCTTTACGGAGGAATAAAGAACTGGTACTACGGAATCTGGAGCAGCACAAGCGACTTTTCTCCAAAGCTGCTTACTGCTTTTATTGAAGAGCAAAAAGAGTTAAATAAAGACAAAGACGAGTCTGAATTTGAAAGTAGAAAAGATGCACTTAAGGAAAAAGCTGAGAATGGCAATGTTTCCGAGAGTGATGCAGGCACGCCGGACATTCCCTTCTACCTTCCCACAGAAAACAGTCCTGCGGCAATGCAGGCGGAGAAACAGGAAGGCCTTGATCTTTCTGACTTCCCCCTAAAAAAGGAGGGGGCAAGCGGAGCAGGTGAAGCCGTTCTGAATACTGCCCTCATAGGCCGCGTGAACATGTCCTGCTCCGTGAATAAAAAACGGCAGACGGAGACAAAGTATTTTACGCCTTTTATTTCCGGCGACATTGTGCATGCGGTAAGAGCCGGTGGCGAGAGCTTCTACCAAATAGAGGGGCTTTTTGAAGACGTTGCTTCTCAAGACAATGGCAATCAAAAAGTCTTCCGCATGCCGTATGTTGGAAGGGGAAAATCTGAAGGTACCGACGTTACATGGGGCTGTGACTTTTCAGCGGGGCCCGTGAGTGAAGGGGGTACAAAAGGATACAACGATGGCAAAAACCATGTTACGCAGACCCTACGCGACATGAACGGAGACGGCAGGGCAGACATAGTGATTTATGACGGCAGCTCAATTTCCGTATACCCCTGTGTTGAAGAGAATGGGGAAGTAAAATATGCAGAGCCGTACAAAATAAGCGGCTTCCACATTTCGGAATCAGAAAGCGACATGGAGACAAACGGTGCATCCATTTCTGCAGGTGGTGGAATAAGCCTCAAGTGGGATGGAAAGAAAGTCAGCGTGCATTTTAATCCGTCAATGGGAGGCGGATTTACCACGGGAAAATCCTGGGGAACGTCATCACAAAAGGGAGGACTTCTGGACATAAACGGAGACGGACTTGCGGATTACATAGATGAAGGAAATGTCCTGTTGAATAAAGGCCGTGAGGCTGAAAACTATGGCTTTGCTAAAACAAATGTTAACCTTTCAGAAACAAAAGTTAACGGTTCCAGCAAGAGTTTTTCTGTAAGTAAATCATACCCACATTCAGTAACCTGCCTTGATTCAGGTTTTAGCGCAAGCGGTTCTGTCAACATCAGCACGAGCGTTTCAAAAACACAAGGCATGTACCTTGACCTTAACGGCGACGGCCTTGCGGATTATATTCGTTTTGATGACAATGATAACTCGGTAAAGGTAAAGGTAAGGTACAACTCCGGGAACGGTTTTACGGATGAAAAGATTGTTGAGCTTCCAGCATGGGGTATCGTTGGCAAGTCAGGAATCAAAAGTGACGTAGAAGGAGACCTGGGGTTTGTTGGCGACATAAAGATTGTGGGGAACGCAATTCAGAATTTTATCAGGGAATATTCTTTTGCCGAAAAGTATGGAGAGGCACTGAATGATGCAGACAATGCGCTTTCTCTTTCCGTCGACTTTACGGTTGCATCCAACGCAAACCTTGGCGGCAATTTTAAGGTGTCAATTCCTATTCCTACAACAAGCTGCTTCATTAACATAAATGGAAACGGCTCTGGCGGAGCGGGAGTAACTGCCACGGAGAATGCACTTGAAGTTTCCATGACGGACCTTGACGGTGACGGCATGGCAGACCAGGTGATGAGGGTTCCGGGCAAGGCAACCTTCTGGAAAAAGAATATTGCAGGAAAGGCCGGACTTTTGAATTGTGTGCACCTGCCTACTGGAGGCTCATATAAAATTGAGTATAAGGGGATGTACGGAACTGCGGACATGCCGCATTTTTCATACGTAATGTCTTCGGTAACTGCAGACGACGGATGCGGGGTGACCAAGAAAGAAGTCCTGCACGGAGAACATTCGGTGCAGACTGAATACCAATACTCAAATGCCCGCTACGACAGGCTAGATAAAGAATTCTACGGCTTTGGAAAAATAGTCACGACCCTTGCGGACGGCTCAAAAAGCACGGCGCTCTACAGCAATGACACAGGGCTTTACCATACAAAGTGCATGCCCCTTTCCGGGGAACTCCGCTCGAAGGACGGCACCCTGCTTTCTGAAAACAGGACAAAATATGAGCCTTCTCCGTTTGCGCTCCCCACTTATGAGGAAAGCCGGAATTATGAAAAGGACAGCTCAGCCTCGGTTTGCGGCAGGACGGAATACGAATACGATAAATACGGAAACGTAATCTCCCTTACGCAGTATGAAGAAAATTCTGCCTATGTCCGGGCTAAAATTGACTATGCCCCCAACTATGAAAAACACATACTGAGCCTCCCCTCAAGGATTGAGGTTGAGGATGCGGCGGGAAACACCGTGGCACTTAGGGAAGGGGAGTACAATGCGGATGGCTCCCTGGTCTGCCTTAAGGAATACTCGTCACGCGGGGATTTCCTTGGCACAAGGCTTGATTACGATGAAAACGGAAACATAGTAAGGCTTACATACCCTACAGGCGTTTCAACCGAATATGAGTATGACAGGGATAACAAAATGCTTCCTGTTACAATCTCACAGGTTTCCAAGGAAGGTGAGCGTCTTGCCGGAACCATAGAATATGATGGCCGTATGCTTAAGAAGGGCGAGACTGACTGCAACGGAAATTCCTTTGCCTACAAATACGACTCATGGCTACGCTTGAGCGAGATGCGCACTCCGTACGATACCGGCGAGGTACCTGCCGTGCGCTACGAGTACAACATGCACAATGACGAAAAACTCATGAGTGCAGTGACCTACCAAAAGATAAGGACAGATGCCTCTGATGAGTCCGTAATGCGCACCATAGTACAGTGCGACGGCCTTGGAAGGACGGTGCGGACTGCAAAGCAGGGAGAGGTTCGCGATGCAGACACGGGCGCAAAGACCAAGGGCTGGAACGTGAGCGGCCCGGTGGAATATGACATAAAAGGCAGGACTGTAAAAGAGTATGCGCCCTACTTTGTAGCGGGAGAAGGAACAGAAGCTATAGAAGACCTTGACGAGAAAAAAGTTCCTTTTGAGTACGCAACGGAACATGAATACGACGAGCGCGACCGCAGCACGCTGAACATCCTGCCGGACGGAAGCGAGTGGAAAACAGGCTATTATATAGAAGAAAGTTATGCAAACCCAAGGGCTGTAGTGTGCTCCACGGATGCACAGGGCAACGTTACGGAAACCAAGTCGGATGTGCGCGGGAACATCGTGGCCATGGCAAAATATGACGCGGACGGAAAGCTTGCGACGCACACCCGCTATGAGTACGATGCCCTTGGCCGGATGACGCTTGCCTATGACGCGGAGGACAACCCTGTGTGCGTGGAATACGACATGCTGGGTCGGCGCACACTCCTTTCCAGCGTGGATTCCGGGTGCAAGAAATTTTATTACGACAAAAGCTCCGGCAACCTGGTGCAGGAAACCGACTCCGTAATGGACGAGAAGCGGCTCTTCATAAATTATGAATACGATGCCTTCAACAGGCTTGTTGGAGTTGACTATCCCGGCGAAATGACGGATACTGTATATGTGTATGGAAAATCTGCCGACCGCAGCAACCTTGCGGGCAGGCTTGCCGCCAGGACTGACGCATCGGGTACCGTAAGCTACATGTACGGAAAGCTTGGAGAGATTTCGCAGGAAACAAGAAAAATATCCTCACACATAGACGGATTCAAAAAAGACCGGACTGCAACCATGGAATACAAGAGCGACTACCTTGGGCGCATGCAGGAAATTGTCTACCCGGACGGAGAGCGCGTGGAGTATGCCTATGACTACGGCGGAAACGTGTGCGGCGTAAGCGGAACGACAAAGGAAGGAAATGACTTTTCCTACGTAAAGGACATTGGCTATGATGAATACGGCCAGAGAAATTTTATTGAATACGGTAACGGTGTAAAAACCGACTACGAATACAACCCGGAAAGAAGGTGGCTTTCTTCCATAAGGACGGAAAACGAAAACAACATACAGTACCAGAACATCGAGTACAAATTTGACACCTTAGGAAACATCCTGTCCTACACCAACGACTGCTTAAATGGCGGCGCGTACAAGACAAGCCAAAGTTACACTTATGACGCATTAGGACAACTCACCAGCGTAAGCGGAAGCACGGAGCATAATCCCTACCGTGCAAGCCAGCCAGTTCATGTAAGCGAATACAAGCAGAACTTTGTCTTTGACGAAGCAGGACTTGGCCGCATGATGAACAAAACTTCTTCTGAGGTCACCTTAACAGGAAGCCGAAATGGCGATGACCTTAACTATGCAATAGACTACGTATACGCAAAGGGCTTTGCCCACCGCCTTGAGCGAGCAGGAAACCGCTTTTACAAGTACGACGCAAACGGAAACGTAACGCAGGAGGAATATGACGGCCTTTCCGAAAGCGACAGCAGGGAAGTTACCGTGACCGACTACGGGAACGATGTTTACGGCGTGGACAGCGCATGGGGCTACTTTGAGACGGACAATGCAACAACTAAAGTAAGGCAGGAAAGGCACTACCGCCGCACCTACGTCTGGGACGTCCGCAACAGGCTTACGGAATCGCACGACTCCACGAACGACGTATACTACGTCTACGGCGAGGACGGAATGCGAACCAACAAGTACACGAGGAATGCGGAGACAATTTACTTCTGCAACTTCTGGACCTGGCACAAGGACGGAGGTTCTGAATTGGACGGCGGAAAGAACAGTAAGCACATCTTCCTTGGAACCGAGCGCTTGGTTACAAAAGTAAACAGCGCAAACCGCCCGACCGACAGCGAAGAAATGCACAGCCAGTACTTCTACCACTCTGACCACCTTGGCTCTGCGCAGCTTGTAACAAACCAGGACGGCGAAGTCTACCAGCGCATAGAGTACACGCCCTACGGCGAGACATGGATAGACATGCGCACTAACATAACCGCGCTCTACGACGTGCCCTACCGCTTCACGGCAAAGGAGCTGGACAAGGAGACCGGCCTGTACTACTATGGCGCAAGGTATCTAGACCCCAAATACAGCCGCTGGATTAGCACAGACCCTGCCCTTGGAGAGTACATCCCCGCCGCAGGCAAGGCAAATGCCAAGGATATGGCAAATTTGCCCGGAATGGGAGGAATTTTTAATCACACCAATGCCGGTTTGTTCCATTACGCGGGCAACAACCCGGTACGCTATATAGACCCGGATGGTAGGGATATTGATATTCTTGCAGACGCAGATACAGTATTACAGTTTATTAATAAGTATTCATATTATAAATACAAAGTTGATGTAAATCATCATTTGGTAAGAGACGGTAACAAAACCAATAAGGGAGTTACTTCAAAAAAATATTCTGCTGTAATCGATGCTGCTATTAATGATCATACAAAAACAATAAATATTCGTATTTCTGATACAGGAATACGAAAATATTCAGATGGAACTCTGTCAGCTGACTATGATGTAGAAAGGGAAGGTGGAGGCGGTGTCACATGTAATTATAGCCAAAACTTAAAACTTGTAACTATTACTGGACGAGATTCCATATATGATATTCCAATGGAAAATGGAGATACCCATAGATATACACCAGAGGAAATATTGATGCATGAACTTGTAGGACACGCAATCCCAATGTTTTTAAATGTAACCGGAGGAAGCGCGATTTTTAATGAGAATACTATCAGAAAGGAATTGGGAATAAATGAAAGAAAAGAAACGAATAATGATTCTGTTGTTAATTATAATTCAAATGGTAAGTTTTTATTCATGCCGAATAAATAATGAACGCATGCACGGTAGTAATTTGGGAAGCCTTGATGTGGTAATAAAAAACAAAAGCCAGACTACTTACTATTTTAATACAGTTGATATGGAGCATCCTTTTTGCAGGATTTTCTACAGAGATGATAGTCGGATGATAAAGGATTTTTATTTTTCAACAAGGCCTGACTCTGGAGACGTAAAAGATGACGTGACCGTATATCCGTCAGGTTTTTTATATGAGATAAATCCTTCTGATGAAATAAAGCTAAATGTTAAGCTGGAAGAAGGTTTTGATGACTATTATAAAGTTGAATTTGATGAAACAAGCGGAAGCGTATCAAAAACTTTAATGGGGCAGTCAAAAGAAAAGCACTTTTATATTTTTTTTAGCCCAGAACCATTTTGTTATCGTAGCCATTTTTCTGATTATAGCAAAAAGTTAAATGAACGCGGAATAAAGTTGGAGGGTAAACAAACGGCTTACGGAAAAATTGAATTTTTAATAGATTAATTAACTATGTTAGCCGCATTTTTTAAGTGGCCATATATAGCGTTTTCTGGATTTGCCAAAAAATGCCATTTTCCCCCACCAAATAGGTATTTGTTGGGGGAAA
>DJYC01000038.1 GCA_002448445.1 Treponema sp. UBA6988 | reverse complement strand
AGGCGGAACCCCGGAAAGCCCTAACACGGGGCATGGGGGCTTCTTTTATGATACAGATGTATAACCAAAAAAGTGCCGCCCAAAAGAAACGAATATAGACCCTAAAGCAAGTTCCGGGTGAATGCTAGTCCTGCAGGCCTTTTCGGAATTCGCGGGCAAGGTCTCGCTTTACGTCGCGTTCCTTTATGTCTGCCCTCTTGTCAAAGAGTTTCTTTCCTTTGCAAATGCCCAGGGTTAGCTTTACGCGGCCGTTCTTTAGGTAGAAGTCCAGGGGGATTAAAGTGTACCCTTTTTCGTCTACTTTTCGCTGGAGCCGCTTTATTTCTTCCCGGTGCAGCAGGAGCTTCTTTTTTCTGTCGGGGTTGTGGTTAAAGACGGAGGAGAAAGCGTATTCTGCTATGTGGAAATTCTGTACCCATACTTCGCCGTTTTCTATTAGGGCAAAACTGTCCGCAAAAGACACGTTGCCCATCTTTACGGATTTTACTTCCGTGCCTTCCAGGGCTATGCCACATTCGATGCTATCTTCTATAGAATAGTTGAAGTGCGCCTTTTTGTTTTGCGCAATAATTTTCCTGCCTTCTGCCATGGTCAATACAATAGCCTGTTTTTGCAAAAAAGTCCAGTGTGTTTTTTTCTGTCTTTTATGGACGTAGATTTTATGGACGAAGTCCTGTTTGCTCTACCATTCGTTTATTGGTTAATTCGAGATCTTGCCATTTTTTACGGGCTTTGCGGGGTTCCGCGGGGCCCAACCCGCTCCATTCCTCGCTCGAAGCTGCGCTGCGAGTTCGGAACGGCTTCGCCGCCCCTCCAATCCCGCGTAGGAGCAATGGGTGCAGTGATTTTAAGATTATTTTCTTTTTCTTTACAAATAGGGGATACTGTGCTACCATAATTTGTGTAACTTTAAAGCTATATTTTGTTTCTTTTTATAGGAAAGCTCCAAAAGCTTTAGTTTTTAGCCTTCCCTTGCAGCCACACTTTTGCGCCTTTTCCAAGAGAGATTGATTTTAGCTTTTTACCAGTTTTTGTAAGTGAATGCCAGCCTTAAAAGTTTGTTTTTTGGCTTGCACATAAATGTGGTTTTGTATAAAAAACATGGCAAAAGGGATTTTATCCGCTGTTTTCTGCCGGATTGACCGCCGCTTGCCTACAGGAGTTCGCTCATGCAAAAGAAAATAAAGATGCTTAGGGTTTTGGTAAGCGCAGCCCTGGTGCTGGTTCTTGCAGCCTGCTCTTCTATGAAGCAGCTTTGGGATTTGAGGGGTATCATTGTTTCCTCAAATGATCAGATTTTTACTGGACGCTCCACAATCGTTCCAATGGACATTACGACCGGAGACCTGCGCTTTTCTTTTAACGCGACTTCTGATCCTATAGACAACGGCTATCCAATTACCATTAGGGTAGACGACAGCACCGTTGCTTCCGTAACGCAGAGCGCATCTGATCCTTCCAGGTACACAATTACCGGTTTGAGAAGCGGCTATACGGCTGTAACGGCTTATTGTTCATCCGCATATTATTTTACATTCATCGTTTATGTTGCAGACACATCCCGCGGAATTAGCATTGAATACCTTAAGAGACAGAGGGACGATGACATTGAGCGTGCCAGGGCAGAAGAACAGGCCAGAAGGGAAGCAGAGGCTTTTGCAAGGCAGCAGGCTAGGGAAGAGGCAGCCCGCCAGGCAGAACTTCGCCGTGCCCAGCAGGCAGAGGAAAATGCCCGCCGTGCAGCAGAAGCGGCAGAAAGGGCAAGAATAGAGGCAGAAAACCGCAGGACTCAGGAATTGCTTGATGCAGCCCGCCGTGCAGAACAGGCAGCCGCAGAAGCCCGCCGTGCCCAGGAAGCAGCAGAGGAAGCCCGCCGCAAGCAGGCAGAGGAAGCCGCAAACAGGGCAGCGGAAGAAGCCAGACGAGCAGCAGAAGAAGCAGCCCGCCGTGCAGAACAGGCAGCAGCCCAGGCCGCAGCAAACCAGTCGTCTTCTGGCCAGGCATCTTCAAACGAAACCTATCTTAATGCCTCTACAAAGGTCAGCATAAATGCAACAAGGACAACTGTTTACGAAAATACAAAGATAACATTCACTTCTAGCGTTACCCCGGAAGCTACGGAAGGAATCCGCTACAAGTGGTACCTTAACGGTAACCCGGCAGCAAACGGAAATGGCTCTTACCTTGTCTGGACGCCAAGCAATAAGGGCACCGCAGTTGTAGACCTTGAGGTAACCGGCATAAAGTCTGGCTACAAGGTATTTTCCAATAAGCTTACGATTAAGATTAACGAGCGCGACTTGCTTGCAGGAAACATAGGCTTCTGGCAGGGTGAAGGCAACAATTCAAATCTTGGCGTTTACATTTCTTCGGACGGTAAGCTTTATACTGCCAAGTATGTTACAGAGGCAAACGGAAAGAAGCACTGGGTACGCTCAGAGGACTATTCCCAGACCGTAAACTCAAGCCTTGAATTTAAGCCGCGCACAAGCGAAAGTGCAAACGGAAAGTATATCTACCAGAACGGAAAGATTTATGCCGCCGGAAACTTGGACAATGCTCCTGCAAATACAAAGTGCGTCTATTCAAAGAAGTCGGGTTCCATAATTCCGGATGTTCCAATGCTTGTCTCAAAGTTGCCGTCGGTTACGCTTAAGCTTTCACCTTCTACTTTGACTGCAAATGATGAGGGCCTTGTTTCCACAAACATTTCCTACTTGAACGAGGATGTTACCTACAAGTGGTATGTAAACGGAGTTCGTGTTGCAAATGCAAGCGGAAGCACCTACCGCTCCAAGTTCAACACCGGAAAGAATACGGTTTATGTGGAAATTACAGGAAGCAAATCTGGTGCTACAAAACGCTCTGAGACCCTTTCATTCAGCGTTAACGAGAACATAGACAATATCTACGGCCTCTACAGGAACGGAAATTCTAACAACGGCCTTTATGTGGCAGCGGACAAGAAGGTTTACTATGCATACATAAAGGAAGGAAGTTCAAGCTGGTACTATATCAGCGAGCCTGTGGGCTACTTGAACGGCAACGGCACATTTACGACTAGCGGCGGCTCCCTTGAATATGTTGCCTCAGCGTCAAGAATCCAGGGTATTTTCCAGAATCTTTCTGGCAACAAGACCCAGGTAAGCGCAACAAAGATTGCAGGCACACCTATGGCAGCAAATGCCGTAAACTCATCCAAAAAGCCTGTCGTGGAAGTTCCATCTTCTGTAAAGGACAATGCAGACGCAAAATTCATCGTAAGGAATTTCTCTGCTGACGAGCCGGTTACTTACACCTGGAAATTCAGCAACGGAAAGACGGCTACAACTAGCGTAGGCGAATGCACCCAGAGGTTTGCGGCCGGAAGCTACAGCGTAACTGTAACCGCAAAGGGCTCCGTTTCTGGAAAGAGCTCTCTCTCTGACCCCAAGGCATTTACGGTTTCTTCATCTGCCCCTGCTCCAACACCAACTCCTACACCAACGCCAACTCCGACACCTTCACAGGATGTTTCAATTACATCTAGCGGAGTATGGGTATGCAGTTCAAAGACTTCCTACGGATACTACTTTGACGGCAAGGGGGCAATCTACCAGGCCTACGAGGTAAAGAAGGGCGGCAAGAGCGAATTTGTCTACATTCCGGTTCAGCTTGGATCCGTGGGCAGCAACTACATCAACGTTCCTTCTCCGTACAAGATGTCCTACGCGGACGGAAAGATTAACGCATCGGGAAAGATTGCCGGCGTTGAATGCAGCGGAACCTTTACCAAGCAGAACAAGTCTATCCGCAAGGCAAAACTTGTAGACGGCAACGCATGGTCTTCCTACAAAATCAACCTGAATGCCCAGCACGGCAATATTGGAAACGGCTTTATTGGAGACGTTACGCTTCCAGACCTTGACGAAGACGTAACATACGAATGGTATGTAAACGGTTCCAAGGCTTCTACTGACAGCTCCCTTAAGGGCAAGATTCTAAAAGAGGGAGACAATGCCGTCTACTGCCGAATCACAGGAAAGATTTCCGGTGTTTCAGTTGTTACGCAGACTGTTACCATAAAGGGAAACAAGTAGCCTAAAAAATCCTGCTCCGGTGCTTTTGCCGGGGCATTCGTGGAGGATCTATGAGAGGTTTTCGGAAAATATTTTTAACAATCCTTACTGTGATTGCACTTTCTCACTCTCTTTTTGCCATGGGGTCAAAGGACTCTGGAAAGCCAAAGCTAAAGGGAGTTATGGTTTCCAAGGACGGTCAGATTTACCCCAAGGGTACAAGCTACCTAACGCTTGACGTTGCGGGGGACAATTCTTTTACCTTTACCGCAACGAGTGATCCTGTGGCAAACGGAACGCCGGTAAAAGTTACCAGCGCAAATCCGTCTGTGGCACAGGTAACGCAGAGTTCTGCAAGCCCTTCGGTTTTTACAATAACCGCATTAAGGCAGGGCGGAACTTATGTTGAAGTAAAATGCGACTACTACAAATTTGTTTTTAGCATAACTGTAAACGACACTTCTGAGGCTGGAATTGCAAGGGCAAAGAGCGAGCAGCAGAGAAGGGAAGAGGAGCTTAGGGAAATTCAGAGGCAGGCAGAAGCCAACACCCAGGCAGACATCTTGCGCAGGGAAGAGGAGGCCCAGAGGCAGGCAGAAGCAAACGCCCAGTCTACTTGCAGCCCAAGCACAGGTTCAAGCGGTTCATCTGGTTCATCCGGCTCTTCTTGCACAACTACTCCTGCAACTACTAACGCAACAACTAATGCTACTACTGCAACGGTTATATGCACCGCTGATTCAAAAGGCTTTGTGGCTGTTAAGGGTGCAACTGTAAAAGGCCCTGTTAGCGGTTCAGAAGTATTTGTTTCCGGCCGCACGGTAACCATTCCAGACCTGTATGTATGCGACCACGAGGTAACCCAGGCTGAATACGAAAAATACTGCACCTACAGAAGCCATACGCCAAACTCTGACTGGGGATACCCGCTTAACGGACATTATGGGGCAGGTCCAAACTATCCTGTTTTCTTTGTGGACTGGTACGACGCTGTAACCTACTGCAACAAGCGCAGTGCCGCAGAAGGCTACACCCAGGTCTACACCATTTCCGGGGACAACGTAACTGCAAACTTTAATGCAAACGGCTACCGCCTTCCCACCGAAGCTGAATGGGAATACCTTGCACGCGGCGGTTTTGGAGGAATACCTAGCAGCCAGACCACATATTCTGGAAGCGACAGCATTTCCGCAGTCGGCTGGTACGAAGAGCCGCATGGAAGCAGACCCCACCTTGTAAAGCAGAAGGCTCCCAACAGGCTGGGGCTTTACGACATGAGCGGCAACGTTTTTGAATGGTGCTGGGACTACTACGGAAATATTAACAGCAGCACAAGTGCATACGGCCCTTCTTCCGGCTCAGAGCGCATCTTGCGTGGCGGTGCCCTTAACCTCTTTGCTGGCGGATGCTCAGTTTCTTACAGAAGCCATTTGCAGCCCTACAATGCCTGCAACAGCAACATCGGTTTCCGCGTAGTGCGCAATACAAAGGGCTCTTCATCCCAAAGCGGTTCCGGAACTTCTGGAACTACAGGCAGCAGCGGAAGCTCAGGCGGAATTACATCAGGCTCGTCTTCTTCCGTTAATGTGGGCGACATAGTTTATTCAGACGGAACAATTTCTTCTGCCGCAAACTACAACAGGTCAAAGACTGCGGTTGCGGTTATATTCGATCCTTCAAGAAAGCTGGGCGTTGGCCTAAAGAAGCCTGTCGTAAAAACATTCGTCGCCTCAAATTCAACAAAGGGCTACAGCACCAACCTTGGAACAAGTTCCAGCGACGGTTCAAAGAACTTTGAAACTGTAGCAAGACTTGACCCGACCGGAGCTTTGAACCAGGCAACCGATTACCCGGCATTCAATTACGCCAACACCTACAGCGACAGCGGATTCAGCGAGGGCTGGTACCTTCCTTCTTTGGATGAAGCAAAAAAACTCTTTGACAACCTTGCAACCGTAAACGCATCCATTGCAAAGATGAGCGGAGTGTCCCAGATTACCCAGTGGATATGGTCTTCCACACAGGTTCCTAACAATGACACAAGGACTTATTCCGTAAGGGACGGCACAACCTACTTCTGCGAAAAGTACGTTGGCCATTACGTGGTGGCAATACGTTCCTTTGACCCGGCCATTGCATCAGCGACAATTTCTTCCTACAAGAATGCACTTTCAATAGCAAGGGCAAACGCTTCGTCTTCTGGCTCTGGATCTTCATCCGGATCTTCTGGCGGAAGCAGCACAAACCTTTCGGGGCTTACCGAGGCTGCAAGAAAGCATACGGCGGAAGAGATTGCCGTCTTGACGGAACAAAACTATGCGCGTACCAACCCAAAGGAATACGTTCAGACAAGGCTTATTCCGCTAAGGCAAAGCTACACAGGAGACAAGCTTGCGGCTCTTAACGAATGCATTGCCGAGATGAACGTAATGGCGGCAGTTCCACCCTTGGACTGGGGAGAAGGCCTTTACAAGGCAGCCGACGAATGGGCGCGCAAACAGGGGCCAACAGGGCAGACCGGGCACGCATCCGACACTTGGGACCGCGTAAAGAAATACTGCTCCTATTCTACGTCCGGCGAAAACATTTCCTACGGGCCTAATGCCGGCAGGGACATAGTGATTCAGCTGCTGGTTGACTACGGCGTTCCAGACCGCGGGCACAGAAAGAACATCCTTGCCGGAAAGTTCACCCATGCAGGGGCTGCAATAGAAACCCACTCCTACTATCGCTATGAATGCGTAATTGACTACGCCGGCGGTTATAGGGAAAAATAAAAAGTCTTGGATTCACACATAGCGCCATGGAGGGCGCGTCATTTGTTTGCTAAAAAAAGCGGTGAGTTTTCGAAAGAAAACTCATGGTATAAAATGCCAAGGACGGCATTTTATACCAGCTGCGCTAGCGCTCCGGACCGCCTTTAAGGCGGTCTTGCTGCGCAACCCTTCCAATCGGGGGTAGGCTTTTATTTGCTGAACATATGCGTGCTGGAGGAAGCAAAAGTGCATAAAAATTTTTTTCTCTAGTTTTAATTCTTCTTGCATTCTTTCAATTGCATGCCCAAGAAAAAAATGATGGCGATATATCTTTTGAAACAGATAGCATGGGGCTTATAAGCGTTACAATTCAAAAAACTTATTTGAATCCAGATCATAAACCTTGGGCAGAAGGTGTTAAAAGTATTCACCATAGAAGATTTGGATAACAATATAAATTCCAAAATCAAATTGGCAGATGAAGTTGTCTTCCAGAATTTTAAATTGCAAAAGCCCACAAAGCATATTAGGCTTACAATAAAAGAAGTATACAAGGGCAACAAATGGGAAGACACTTGCGTTTCTAGTATCATTCCTTATTAGTTTTATAGAAGTAAACATGCCATTCGCGCTAGTTGAAACCTTTGCCTTTTTGTGCTACAATAATCCGCATGAAACAGAAGGCTTCGGATTTTGACTATAAGCTGAGCAGGCAGCGCAGCATCTTTATTTCTCACGTACTCACAATCGGTATTTTTACAATCATATTCATTACACTTGTTTTAAACATACTTATTTTTCCTGTCCATGTTCGCTCAGACACGATGGAAAAGGATATTCCCCGTGACAGCGCAGTTTTTGTCTGTCCCTTCTTGCGCACACCACGCCGGGGAGACGTTGTTTACCTTGACCGCACGGACGGAGTAAAGCTTTCCGTTATGAAAAACGTTGTGAATTCCGTTGTCGGCTTTTTTACAGCCCAGCGTTTCTTTCCTTTTGGATACACCCACAACATGTCCGGTAAGCCTGTCCTTCGCCGCGTTCTTGCCCTTCCTGGAGACGAGATTTACATGAAGGACTATGTTCTTTATGTTAAGCCGGAAGGAAAGGAGCTTTTCCTTACCGAATTTGAGCTTGTCCCAAAACCTTACAACACGCAGATTTATTCTGTTCCTGCAGAATGGGACGGAATTGGCTCTTTTGGAAACATGCCCAACACAATCCTTAAGGCAGACCAGTATTTTGTTCTTGCGGACAACCGCATAGAAGGTGCAGATTCTCGCGTTTGGGGCAGCATAAGCTCTTCCCGCATAAAGGGACGCGCGGTTCTTGAATACTTCCCATTCAGCAAATTCAACATTTTCTAGATGGACGGCACAGGACTTTACGTCCACATTCCCTTTTGCCTTGCCAAGTGCGCCTACTGCGATTTTTTTAGCGTAGCTTCCGCTTCTTCTGCTAGCGGGGGCGCATTTGTCCCAGATTCCTACATAAAAGCCCTTCTTTGCGAGGCAGAATTCTATCGTAAGTTTTACGGAATTGACTCTTGGCGTACCATTTACATTGGTGGCGGAACCCCCAGCCTGATGAGCGCAAGCCAGATGGAATGGCTTTTGCACGGTCTTTTGGCTGGTACGCGGAAAGCCCCCCTGGAATTTACCATAGAGATGAATCCGGAGACCTTGAGCGGGGAAAAGCTTTCGGTTGCTGGGAATTGCGGCGTTACTCGTCTTAGCCTTGGCATTCAGAGTCTTTGCCAGAAAGCTCTTGATGCGGTGGGGCGGCACTGTACGGCGCTAAGGGCGGAAGAGGCACTTAATCTTGTGCGCTCTTCTTGGACAGGAGATTTAAGCCTTGACGCAATTGCGGGCCTTCCCAATCAAAACAGCAAGGAATTTGAGTCTTCCCTCAAACGAATTCTTGGCTATAAGCCGGAGCATTTTTCCCTTTATTCCCTTATGGTAGAAGAGGGAACACCCCTTGAGCGTTCAATTTCCAGCGGAAAGATTGCCTTTGATGATGACGAGGCGGACAGCCAGTGGCTTTTGGGCAGGGATATTCTTGAGCAAAGGGGCTTTTGCCAGTACGAGGTTTCCAATTTTGCGCTTAGGGGGCATGAAAGCTTGCACAACGGCTCTTACTGGAAGCAGCTTGACTATGTTGGCATAGGGGCTGGGGCTACAGGTTCGCTTTACAGCTTTGACGGAAATGGCGCCGGGCATGGAATACGCTGGACGGGCAGCAGGGACATTGGGCGCTATACTTCCTTTTGGAATGAATTTTCCATGAATGAATTTTGCAAAAAGAAAGGCAGTCTTGCTCTTGGACAGGGGGACGAAGGGCATTCTTTCGTTGACAGGGGGGCTTTGCTTTCTTCACTTTTGCCGGGCATTCCCGCAGATTTTGAAAGCCTTGACCTTGAAACCCTTGAATTTGAATACCTTATGATGGCTCTCCGCACCCTGGAAGGGGTGAATGAAGCTGAATACGCAAGGCGCTTTGCAAGTCTTGAACCCTGGAAAGGAGACCTTAGGAAAAGGCTGTTGGAGAACCCCCTGTGGAAGGAATTTGATGGCAAAAAAATGTGCCTTTCCCGTGAATCGGAATGTGGCGGCATGAATTTTGCCCTTAGCAGGGAAGGTCTTCTTTTTTTGAACTCCCTTCTAAGGAATTTTTAGCCCATTTTTCAGAAAAGCTTTGTTTTTCTACTTGACGAAAAGGGAAAAAATCTTCATAATTATAGTACCATTTTATGAAGGAGTTCTATCGTGCCTTGTGGAAAGAAAAGAAAGCGCGCAAAGATAGCGACACATAAGCGTAAGAAGAAGCTTAGACGGAATCGGCATAAGAGCAAGTAATTGCCCTAAGCGACTATTATTTGAACATTTGCCAGAAAGGCCGCGGTTGTTTGCAAGACTTACTGCGGTCTTTTTTTTCGTGTGTTGTTGTTTTTATACGCACGCACCGTGGCCGGGTTTTTCCCCGGCTTTTTTTTTAATTCGTCATTTTATTCTACATGGGGAAAAATGCTGCAGAATATACATTCACCGCAAGATCTGAAAAAAATTCCAGAAAAAAAACTCACTTCCCTTGCAGAGGAAATCCGCAGCAAAATAATTGAGGTTGTTGGAAAGAACGGAGGGCATCTTGCAAGCAACCTGGGCGTTGTTGAGCTTACGATTGCCCTTCACCGAGTCTTTGACAGCCCTCACGATGCTATTGTCTGGGATGTAAGCCACCAGGGCTACCCCCACAAGCTTCTTACGGGGCGCTACGAGCAGTTCCCAACGATTAGGACAAAAGGCGGAATTTCCGGTTTTACCCGCATTCAGGAAAGCCCTCACGACTATTTTGACGCAGGCCACGCATCTTCATCCATTTCTTCTGCCCTTGGGCTTCTTGCAGCATGGAAGATAACAGGCAGAAAAGACAAGGTTGTCGCTGTTATTGGGGACGGGGCGCTTACAGGCGGAATGGCGTATGAGGGGTTGAGCCACGCAGGCCAGCTTGCCCAGAACCTTATCGTGATTGTGAACGACAACAAGATGTCCATAAGCCGCAACACTGGCTCCATTTCGCGCTACCTTTCAAGCCTTACCACGACGGCTTCCTACCACAACTTTAGGCACAAGATTGACCGCCTTATAGACGACATTCCCTACGTTAACCGCCACATAGGAAAATTTGTCTACAGGCTAAAGCGTGGTCTAAAAGGCCTGTTCTTTTCCAACAATTTCTTTGTTGACCTTGGCTTTGAATACGTAGGCCCGCTTGACGGACACAACATAAAGCTTCTTGAAGACACCTTCAGGCGTGTTCAGCGGATTCCGCGTCCGGTTGTTATTCATGTTGTTACCAAAAAAGGCCGCGGCTACAGTCCTGCAGAAAATGACCCGGCAACCTTCCACGGTGTGGGGCCCTTTAACATAAGCGACGGTGTTGTGGAAAAATTCGACACTCTAAGCTTTACCGAGGCCTTTAGCAGAAAGATTGTGGAAATGGCAAAAAAAGACAGCCGTATTGCGGCCGTTACTGCTGCAATGTCAAAGGGAACTGGCCTAGACTCATTTTCGCGCCACTTTAAGAACCGTTTCTTTGACGTTGGCATTGCAGAAGAGCATGCCGTTACCTTTGCGGGAGGCCTTGCCGCAGGTGGAATGATACCTGTTGCCGCAATCTATTCCACCTTCATGCAGCGTTCCGTTGACCAGATTATAGAAGACGTTGCCATGCAAAAGAGGCATGTGGTGCTTGCCTTAGACAGGGCGGGGGCTGTTCCTTCAGACGGAGAGACCCACCAGGGAATTTTTGACATAGCCCTTTTCCGCACAGTGCCTAACCTTGTTATTATGACCGTTTCCAGTGCGGCAGACCTTGGCCTTTGCCTGGAATGGGCTGTCTACGGAACAAAGATGCCGGTTTCCATAAGGTGGCCAAAAATGTCTTGCCCGTCAGAGATTCCTTCCTTTTCAAAGCCGGTGGAAGAGGGCAAGGGCCTTTTTATTGAATCAGAGGAATTTGCCCCGGCACTCAGCGCAAGGCTTAGCGAAGAAATGGAAAGCAAAAGCCTTGAGTCTTCCGGGGACAAGGTGCTTTTTGTCTGCACAGGAAGCATGTATTCAGAAACTCTTACAGCCGCACGCTCCCTCTTGCTAAAGGGCACGGAATGCGCAATATTCATCCTAAGGTTCATAAAGCCCTTTGACGAGCAGTTTTTCCTGCAGTCAGCCTTGCCATTCAATTCAATTGTGTTCATAGAAGACGGAATGAAGGCCGGAAGCTTCTCCTGCTATTTGGAAGGTCTTGTTCACCGCACAAAGGAAAACGGCTGCAGGACAAAGGTTCTTGCCTTCCCGGACAGCTTCTTTGGATGCGGCACAAGGGACCAGCTCTTGGACGAGGCAGGCCTTTCTTCGGCAAAAATTGCAGAAGCGGCTTTTAGCCTTGTACAAAACGCTTGAATTCAGCATAATGATGGTATAAGCTCATGAAGGAGGAAAGGGCGTGACCAGTTTGGATCTTTTGAGAACCGTATACAATTCCTATATAAGCCCGGTTCTTGACGTGCTGATTCTAGCCTTTTTACTTTACAAGTCCTACGAGATGATTGTAAAGACAAACACCGTCCAGCTCTTTAAGGCGGCTCTGATTGTCGCAATGGCCTGCCTGGTGGTCTGGATCCTCAACCTCAAGACCCTCCAGTGGATATTCCGCACCCTGGTTCCAGTCCTTGCAGTTGGCTTTGCAATCGTATTCCAGCCGGAAATCAGGAAAATCATGCTAAAGCTGGGCCAGGCTGAATGGCTTACCTTCGGTTCAAAGTCCCGCCATACATCCGTTGATGCAGTAATACAGGCTGCGGAAAAGCTTTCTGAGATGAAGAGGGGAATGCTGGTCGTATTCCTCCGCACAACAAAACACGACAACATAATCAATACTGGCGTAATGCTGAATGCGGACGTATCTGCAAGCCTGCTTCTCACCATCTTTGCCCACGACACGACACTGCATGATGCGGCCTGCTTCGTGCAGAACGGAAAGATAATTGCTGCCGGCTGCTTTTTGCCGCTAAGCGAGCAGTACGACATAAAAAAGACCTTTGGAACGCGCCACCGTGCGGCACTGGGCATGAGCGAGCAGGGGGACTGCGTTGTGATGGTGGTAAGCGAAGAGACCGGGGCCGTAAGCCTTGCCTATGACGGCGAGCTGCACTATGGGCTTTCCGTTGCCGAGCTGACCCGCAAGCTGGAAGAGCTTTTGGACACTTCAAAAGAGACAAAGCGGAAGGATACACTGGATGAGTACAAAGTTTCTTGAAAGGCTGTTTAACAATTGGATTGCAAAGGTAGTAAGCCTCCTACTTGCCCTGCTCATTTTCATGATGTACAAGTCTTCCCAGCTTTCAGAAAAGGATTTTGCGGTTCCCATTAAGATTTTACAGAACGGGAACCTTACCGTAGTTGCCTCAAAATCACCAGTTTCTGCAGTCAAGGTGACAGTTCGCGGAAAAAGTTCCCAGCTTCTTGAGGTTTCAGAAAACGATTTGGAGGCCTATGTCGACATAAACTCCCAGGTTGCAGGAGGAACCTATGATTTCCCCGTCTTCATAAAGCCGTCAGGCCGCCTTGTGCTCATGGAGCCGCTGGAAATAAAGCTTGCAAGGGAAAAAGTTTCCCTTACAGTTGAAGAGAAGGTCATCCGCTACGTCCCGGTGGAAGCAACACTTGCCGGTACACCAGCCCGCGGTTACCAGGTGGAGTCCGTTTCCGTAAACCCGCCTTACGTCAAGGTTTCAGGCCCCAAGTCTCTTGTTGAAGGCATTTCCTTTGTCCAGACCGAAAAGATAGACATACAGGGTATTACCAGAAACAGCGTGCAGGAAGCCTCCCTTTTCTTTGAAAACGACATCGTAAAGATTGAAAGCGGGGAGCAGTACGAAGTGACGGTTGTAACTGAGCCGTCCCCCCTTACCAAGGATTTTCCCGGGGTTCAGATTGAATACAGGAATCTGGACAGTGCTTTTGAAATAACAAGTTTAGCACAAACTACCGATATTAGGCTAAAGGGGCAGATGCTGCAGGTGGAAAATTCCGATGCATCGGTCTTTAGGGCAGAGGCAGACTGTTCAGCCATAAAGGAAGAGGGGGCCTTTGAGGTTCCGGTCTACGTCGTGGTTCCACAGGGGCTAGAGATAGACAGCCAGTCAAAGACAAGGATTCGCATAACAGTATCCAGGCGTATAGTTCCAGAGACTGTCCCAAGCGAGACAGTTCCTGGCGAACTTGAGCCCCCGGAGGTGCATGACCAGTGATTTTTGGCATAGGCTGTGACATTACCAAGGTTTCGCGCTTTGAGCGGTGGGTAAAAGACGAATCCCTCTTGAGCCGCTTCTTTAACCAAAAGGAGATGCTTTCCAGCAAGACGGCATCCCTTCAGCGCAGGTGCGAATACTATGCCGTGCGCTTTGCCGCAAAAGAATCTTTCTCAAAAGCACTGGGGACGGGTTTAAAAGGCTTTTGCCTTACCGATATTTATATAGAAAAAGATGACGAAGACAAGCCTGTCCTCCGTGTTACCGGTAAGGCCGAGGAACAGCTTATAAAATATTGCGGGGCAGGATGCAGGGTTCATGTTTCTTTGAGTCATGAAAAGGAATATGCCCTTGCGTATGTTGTCATAGAGCGAGGTTAAAAATGATACGTAGAACTCCAGGTTCGAATGAAAGCGATTCGGAAAAAAAGCCGGCTATCACTTACTGGGCAAAAGAGCAGGTAAGGTGTCCTGTATGCAAGAAGCCCTTTAACCAGGAAGTTATGCACAAGGGTGGTGGCCGTATGATAGCAGGAAATCTTACGGAGGAACTTCACCGCAACTTTGAGCCTTCCAAAAGGTTTGGACGCGTTTATCCTCTTATTTATGACATCGGTTGCTGCCCCAAGTGCCACACCGCCTTTTTCTGGAAGGACTTTGTGGACATAAAGGATGCAGACAGCCTTGCCCGCATAGAAGAGGACGAGGAACACCGCAAGCAGGAAGTGGAAACAATATTCCCTTACTACAACCTGCGCGACGTGCGTAGCCTTTACGACGGAGCTGCCATGTACTATCTGGCACTCCTCTGCTATGAAAAAGTGGATATTGCCTATGCCCCAACTTTCAAGAGGGCAATGATTTCGCTCCGCCTGGCATGGCTCTGCAAGGACTTGGACAAGGCATGCCCCGACCACAACTATGACTACATCTCGCAGGTCTTCTACAGAAAGGCCCTTTTCTTCTACCAGCAGACGCTCATAAACGAAACAGGTCGCATCGAATCAATCGAGCCCATACAAAACTTTGGCCCGGACATGGACAAAAACTACGGCTACGACGGAGTAATCTACCTCTGTGGACTTCTGGAATACCGCTACGGCCAGAGGCAGGATGGAGAGCTTCGCCTTAAAAAACTTGACGAATACAAGCGTGCCATTGCAAGAATCTTTGGTCTTGGTAAGTCCAGCAAGGCAAAACCGGGACCACTTCTTGACACAGCAAAAGACCTGTACGATAAAATTTCGGCAGAGCTAACTTCCAGCAACGTATTCTCTGACCAAGGTTAAGTTCTGAATGACAAACATTCTGCTTACCATTTCCTACGACGGCACCGATTTCTGCGGCTGGCAGCGGCAGGACGGTCCTGAAGGGGAAAACTGCGTGCGCACCGTTCAGGGAGAAATTGAACTTGCCCTGCAAAAAATGCTAAAGGCAAAGATTCCCCTGTACGGTTCAGGCAGAACAGACAGCGGTGTTCATGCGGCGGGACAGGCTGCAAATTTTATTTCGCCGGTTGATTCTGTTCCCGAAAAAAACTATATCCGTGCCCTTAATTCAATCCTGCCACGGGACATCCGCATCATGGACGCAAAGAAAGTTGACCCGGAATTTAACTCCCGCTTTAACGCAACAAGCCGGGTCTACAGGTATTTTATTCTGCCGCAGAAAGTTCCCCTTGCCCGCGACAGCCGCTACGTGTGGGCAATACCAAACCTTCCAAACCTTGACACGCTGAACCAAATGTGCTCGCTCTTGCACGGAGAGCTTGACTGCGCATCCTTTGCCTCTGCCGGAGACCAGAGCCTTTCCACTTTTCGCTACATAGAGGGTGCCCACTTTTTTCAGCAAGGAGACCTCCTTGTTTTTCAAATAGAAGCAAACGCCTTTTTGTGGAAAATGGTTCGAAGCATTACCGGAACCCTGATTGGCCTTGAGCAGAAGGGTGGCACAAAAGAAGACTTTGCAAAAATCCTCAACGCCCACGACAGAAAGCTTGCAGGCGTTACGGCTCCCCCCGACGGACTTTTTCTCTGGCAGGTAAAGTTTGACGGTGTAAGGCGGCATGTGTAGGATGGTATTTTCCCGGACGGAAACTTTTTCTTGCTCTACCAAAAGCCCATTGGCTAATTCGACTGCTATGCCTTTTTCGTCACCGCCCTTGCGGGGTTCCGTCTTTCGGCTCCATTGCCTGCGGTAACGAACAGTTCTCCGACGGCGAAGAAATGTTCTGCTACGGCTTTGCTTGAGAGCGGAACACAAAATTGATTTCTGTGCAAATCTGCCGCCCACACTTGAAAATTAAGCCCAGAATGGTTACAATAAGCAAATAAAGCTATTTACAGAGGTAAAATATGAACAAAGCTGTTGCCGCATTTCTTTCAAAGCATAATTTTCCGGTTAACACGGATATTGATACTGTGATTGATGCGCTTCTTTACGATATGGACGAAGGTCTTAGCTCCCGCCCCGCAGGACAGGACATGATCCGCACATTCAGCAACCCGCCTGCAAAAAGCCCGGCCGGGGAAAGCGTTATAGTAATAGATGCCGGTGGAACAAATTTCCGCTCATGCCTTGTTACCTTTGACAACATGGGAAAGCCTTCCATAGACTTTATGGAAAAGACAAAGATGCCCGGAACTGAGGGTGAGCTTTCCAAAAAGGCCTTCTTTGACAAATTTGCAGAAAACCTTGAGCACCTTAAGGACAAGTCAGACAAAATTGGCTTTTGCTTCTCCTATCCAATGACCATCACAGAAGACGGAGACGGTGTACTCATCAACTTTTCAAAAGAAGTAAAGGCACCGGAAGTTGTAGGCAGCCACATAGGAAAGGAACTTGTAAAGGCCCTTTCAGAACACGGCTGGAAAAAGAAGCTGCATGTTTCCCTCCTTAATGACACTGTTGCTGCCCTTTTAGCCGGTGCTGCTGATGTTGCAGAGGGAATGCGCTACTCAAGCTACGTTGGCTTTATCCTTGGAACAGGCATGAACGGAGCCTACATTCAGAGCGAAGATCCAGCCTACAAGGGGCTTAAAAAGCAGATTATAGTATGCGAAAGCGGAAAATTTGCAGATGTAATCCAGTCAGACTTTGACAAAGCCCTTGACGCAAAGAGCGAAAAACCGGGTACAGGCCTTATGGAAAAGCAGTGTTCCGGCGCCTACATGGGACCTCTTGCCTACGAAGCAATCCATTCTGCCGCCCAGGAAGGCCTTTTTAGCAAGAAATTCAGCGAATCTCTCCTTCAGATAAGCAAACTTACCCAGATAGAGATGGACTCCTTTCTGCACGCACCCTACAGCACAGCATCTGTACTTGGCGCAAAAGCTGCGGAAAGTGCCACGGAAGAAGACTATGCCCGCCTCTTCCAGCTTTTGGATGCCATCGTAGACCGCTGTGCCCGCCTTGCATCAGCCATACTCGCCGCATGCGTAATAAAAAGTGGTGCCGGTAGAGATGCAACACGTCCAGTCTGCCTTTTGTGCGACGGAACATCCTTCTACAAGACCTACAAGGTTCGCGCTAGGGTAGAGGCCTTCCTGGAAAGCTTGCTTGTCCAAAAACGCGGCCTTTACTATGACATCGTAAGCATAGACAACGACATAACTTTGGGAAGTGCAATCGGCGGTTTGATTGCAAAATAGCTTTATAAAGGTTTCGGAGCGTATTTTTCCTTAATACTGTGCCCGCACTCAGGTACGGGCAGTGGCATGTGGGGACCCGCTTTGCGCCGCTTGCCCGCCTTACGGCGCGCGGTCCTAGCGGACGCCTCCGGCCGGCTCCAATCGGGGCTAGGATTTTATTTGCAAAAGTCTGCTAAGCAATGATTGCAATCGAAAATAAAATAGCTAAAACTATTTTAAATACTTGCCGATAGATTTAAAAAATATTAGAGGGGTTTTAATCGTGGCACGGGCTAAAGTACTTGGAAAGTCAATATTACTGTTAATTCTCATTATAATACTCGTTTTGTTCGGGTTGCTTTGGTTTGACTACCTTGGCATAATCCAGGCCAAGAAGATTTTTGCCCCGGTTTACCGTTTGGCGGGGCTGCAGCCGCAGACTAGTACTGCACCTTCATCTCCCTCGGACATGGCAGAGGCGGATTTGGACAACGACCGCTTTGCAAAGAGGCTTGAAGCATTGGACATCCGCTCAGAAGAACTCGACAAGAGGGAAAATGACGTTGTAACTGCGGAGAACAACAACACCCAGGTTGCCCAGGAGCTTGAAGATCAGAAAAAAGCTCAGGAAGAACGCGAAAAAACATTCAACAATCAGGTAAAAAAGTACGAAGATAATAAGAGAAACACCGAACAAATTGTGCAGTGGCTTGTTGGTATGCAGCCCCAGGCGGCGGTAGAAAAGCTTATGGCTATGCCGGATCAGCAGGTTATTGACGTTTTGCGTCAGGCGGAAGAAGATGCCCAGGCATCTGGAACGGCTTCTTCAACAGCATATTGGCTGCAGCTTATGCCAAAAGAAAGGGTAGGCCAGCTGATGCGCAAGATGCAGAGCAAGCCCACGACGCTTGACGAATAGCCAAGTCTAAAGGCTTCGCGAGTCAAAGGCTTTGTGAAGCCCTGTACAGGTAAAATCTTCGGTGTTTTCCGGAGGTATTACCTATATGCAGACCCTAAACGTACAGTTTGCATCCGCGAATACGGCAAGCGAAAAAAGTACTGCAAACAAAAAGAGCCAGAAGTCTTCAGCTTCTTTTGAATCCGTCTTAAAGTCAGTAAGCGAAAGTGGCAAGGCAAAGAAGGCTGAACTTGTACAGCCAGAAGAAAATTCATCGGTAAAAAAGACCCGTGAATATTCAGAGGGCAAAAAAGTCTCCAAAAAAGATGCCTCTAAGAAAACACTAGAAAATTCAGACACAAATAAAGCTATTCCTTCAAGCCAGCAGGAATCTACTTCTGCCGCAGAAGCAAGCAATGACCTTTCCCAAAGCGGTGCAGTTCCTGCAGAAAAGGCCAGCAAGGAAGAAAATGCCTCTGCTTCACAAGAAAATACAATAGAAGTGGTCTTTGACCTTACGGCCGCAGAGCCCTTGGATGCAGAATCTGCCTCTCTTGTAGCAAGCTCCGTAGCGGAAGATTCAACCGTATTGGCTCCACTTGCAGGGGAAAACGAAGAAGTCCAGCTTTCTTCTTCCGTCCAGGAACTTGCCGCTTCGAAAATTGAGGGTGGAGAAGTGCAAGAAAATGGACAGCCCCTTATGGAGCAGCAGGCAAATGAAGCCCTTATTGCCGCAAGTGATGCTAATGCCTCTGCAAATGCAGAAGGGACTTCAGCAAACGCTCTTAAGGATTCCTCCAAGAACCTTTCATCACAAAAGCAGGAATCAAAGACATCAAAAGATGTAAAGCCCCTTGCAGAAGCAAAGGCCTCCAACTCCGTATTTACAATCGTTGACGAGCGTACTGCCGTTCAGAACACAAAAGAAGAAGGCCTTGAGCTCAAGGAAGACTCAATTCAGGCTGTTTCTGCCAAGTCGGATGACGTTCAGCTCCTTAATGCGGATGCCGCCCGTGTCCAGTCCCAGCAGAACATTCTTGCCAGCAACAACCAGAGTGCGGGGGCTACAGGCTCCACATTCCAGGCAATGCTAAGCCAGCAGATTCAGGAAAATGCCCCTGAATTTGTAAAAGCGGGTAGCATTATTCTTCGCGACAACAATTCCGGCACAATTAATATGACAATGAAGCCCGAATCTCTCGGAAATGTTAAGATTAGCCTTGAAGTTTCCGATAAAGTAATAGCGGGGCAGATAACTGTTCACAGCCAGGAAGCATACGATGCCTTCAAGCAGAATTTGGATGTCTTGAAGCAGGCTTTCCAGCAGAATGGTTTTGACAGTGCCGGATTTACATTGAACCTTGCGCAGAGCGGCAACAGCGGTTCCTTTGGACAGGAGCAGCATCAGATGGCGCAGGAGTTTATGTCAAACAGGACGTACGGAGAGCTTGCCTCTACAGGAGAGTCTTCCGTACAGGAAACAGAAAGTTCCGCAGCTTACTCAAAGTCAAGCGGTTATCAGATTGACGTTGTAGCATAGGAGTTATAAATGGACATGGAAAACGCAGGTAGCTTACAGGCAGCAGGCTTTAAGTCTACATTGAGCCCGGAGGAAATCGCCATGAACAAGATGGCGGTTGACACTTACAACAAATCTCTGGCTGTAAACGGAAGGCAGACCCAGCACGAGCTTGGAAAGGATGATTTCTTGAAGCTTCTTATTACGCAGCTTTCTAACCAGGATCCTACAGACCCGATGGATAACACGCAGTTTATTGCGCAGATGGCACAGTTCAGCCAGTTGGAGCAGATTACAAACATGAACGCCAACTTTGAGCGTCTGAACACAATGCTTACAAGCGACCAGGCTGTTAACGTAATAGGCAAGAACGTAGAAATCAGTCTTGGCGAAAATGCCGGTGTTACTGGTGGTGTTGTAGAAGCCGTTTCTTGCGGTCCAAACCCGCAGGTTAAGGTTGGCAACATGTATTATGACTTAAAACAAATTCAGGCCGTTTACGGCAACTAACATAAAAAGGCGAGGTAAACTATTATGATGAGATCACTTTATGCCGGCGTAAGCGGCTTGCAGAATCACCAGACAAGAATGGATGTAATTGGCAACAATATTTCCAACGTAAACACGACAGGCTTTAAGAGAGGCCGTGTTAACTTCCAGGATATGATCAGCCAGCAGATTGCAGGCGCAGCCCGCCCACAGGAAGAAGTTGGTGGCGTTAACCCTAAAGAAGTTGGTCTTGGTATGAGCGTTGCTTCCATTGACACTGTATTCACACAGGGTAACCTCCAGTCAACAGGAATCGGAACAGACGTTGCAATCCAGGGTAACGGTTTCTTCGTAATGAAGAACGGCGACCAGACTTTCTACACACGCGCTGGTGTATTCGGTGTAGACGCAAACGGCACTTTGGTAAATCCTGCAAACGGTCTCCGCGTACAGGGTTGGATGGCAGAAAGGGTAGGCGGTGAGTCTGTTCTCCAGACATCCGCAACACCTACAGACCTTGTTATTCCTGTAGGCCAGAAGGACCCGCCACACGCAACAGAAAACGTACGCTTTAAGTGCAACCTTAACAAGAACATGCCTGTATTCGATGACGCAACTGCAACAGAAGCCCAGAGAAGGGAAGGCACTTGGTCTACAGAAATGGACATCTACGACTCATACGGAAGGTCACACCAGCTTCAGATGAACTTCCGCAAGTCTCCAGACGGTGATCCTAACCACTGGGTAGTTACAATTAACGTTGATCCTGCAGCAGATGTAGACACAGCAACTCGCGTAGGCTTGGGCACAACAGACACTGGTGACGGTGAAGCTGCAAGAACATACGACTTGTTCTTTGACAACTACGGAACACTCCGCTCAGTTCGCGATAGCGTTGGAAACGAAACTCCGCAGGATGCAAATGGAAACATCGTCTTGCAGGCTTCATTCAACGTAGCAGACAGCAACGAAGGTGCAGACGGTGGTGTTTACCGCCAGACATTCAACCTTGACTTGGGACAGATTGGCTCTATGGAAAACACAATCACACAGAGTGCATCTTCTTCTTCAACAAAAGGTTTCTACCAGGACGGATACAGGCTCGGCTACCTTGACAACTTCAAGATTGACCAGAACGGTATCATCACAGGTGTATACTCAAACGGTTCAACACGCACAATCGGCCAGCTCGCAATGGCCAGCTTTACAAACCAGGGCGGTCTTGAAAAGCAGGGCGACACAATGTTTGCTGAATCAATCAACTCTGGTATGGCAGACATTGGTACAGCACGTGTTGCAGGTAAGGGTTCATTCCTTGCAGGTACATTGGAAATGTCAAACGTAGACCTTACAGAACAGCTTACGGACATGATTGTAACCCAGCGCGGATTTGAGTCAAACGCAAAGACAATCCAGACTGGCGACTCAATGCTTGAGACAGTCATCAACCTTAAAAGGTAATTAGACTAAACTGAGCCGGGGATGTATACAGCCCTAGGGCAGCATTTCTGGCAAAAAAAGGTCCATAACGGCCGGGTGAGCGCATGTTCGCCCGGTCATTTTTTTTATTTACTTATAAGGAAAAAGTTGGATTTGGAATGTGGGTCCCAGCAACGAAAAAAATCAAGGAATCCTCCCTAAAGGGTCCCTCCTTGCTTTTTTTTCTGCGTCCCACCTTCCAAATCCAACTTTTTCCAAAAAAAAAGAAAAATTTGCCATGTTCTATTGACATAAAATGCAAAAAAGTATATAGTCTAATCATTCAATGCCGGTGTAGCTCAGCTGGTAGAGCGGAGGACTGAAAATCCTTATGTCGTCAGTTCGATTCTGACCGCTGGCACTTAAGACCTGATTAATTTCAGGTCTTTTTTTATTTTAAAGCTGCTTTTCTGTCGGAGAGCGGATGAAAGACTTACGCCGCCGTGGAGGGGCTTTAGTTGCCGCTTGCGGCAATGAGCGCCAGCGAACCCCGGAAGGGCGGTTTTCAAGGGGCATGAGTGTCGGATTAGAGCTGGCCTTTTATCTAAAAAGAAAAAATTACCGTCCAGATTCAAATAAACCTTGTTAAACTCGGCTTCTTGGATTATAATTGAAGCATGAACTGGTTAATAATCGTTTCAAATCCAAATGACGAAAATGCTCAGCTGGTGCAGAATTTCCTAAGCGGAAAATTCGGTGCAGAGTCTTCCAAGGTTCTTTTGTACCCCAACATTTCCCGCGAAGAACTCTTTGACATCTGCAACAAAGTTCTTGTTTCATCTCATTTCATAATTTTGGACAGCGAGCGTCTCCATAAGCTTCCGGACTACAACTTTATCCTGGGCCTTATCCGCGGAAGGCAGTGTCCTGCTTTTATCTTTGAGGGCCGCCCCTACATCCGCCGCTACGAGTCTCTGGAAAAAGAGTTAAGGGGCAGCTCGTATTTTACATGTTTTTCCCATTTGAACGAATTAACCAATTTAATCGAAAAGAACTTTGAAAAATACCGCCGTGATGATGAGCAAAAGAATGCACTTGCAAGTCTTTTTGCCAACGGAATTCCCTTTACAAGCGACTGTTTTGCCCAGTACATTGCAAAGGACAATACGGAAATATGCGAGACTTTCTTTAAGGCCGGCATGCTGATGAATGCGCGCACTTCCAACGGAATCCCGCTTTTGTGCATTGCCACCAGAAACGACTGTATCTCCAAGGTAAAGTGGCTTTTGGAAAACGGTGCAGACATAGACGCAATTTCTTCGGACAGAGGCTACAGCCCTGTAATGGATGCAGTCTGGCGCAAGAATTTTGACATTACAAAATACCTTATTTCCAAGGGGGCAGACCTTAGCTTTGTAAGTTCTGACGGTCAGCCAATCCTTGTGCTTGCCGTAGGAAACGGAAATGTGGACATAGTAAAAATCCTTTTGGAGAACGGTGCAGATCCAGACATAAAAGACAGCATGGGAATGAGTGCAAGGGAATACGCACTTCTTTTCAAGAAGAAACCAATGATTGAGCTTATGGAAAAATTTCCTAAGAAATAGATATGGAAGAGAGAGATATGCCATTAAAAATAGTATTTGCCGGTGGTGGGACCGGTGGCCACATTTATCCCGGAATTGCAGTTGCAGACTCACTAAAGGCCCTTGCAGAGTCAAAGGGGCTTTCCGTTGAGATATATTGGATTGGTAACGGAAGCGGCATGGACAGGGATATTGTAGAAAAGAACCTTGTTTCTGCTGGCGGCAGCATCACAGAATTTTTGGGAATTCCCTGCGGAAAGCTTAGGCGGTATTTTTCCCTGCGCAACTTTGTGGATATTTTTAAGATAGCGGCCGGTTTTTTTAAGTCCCTGTCGCTTTTAAAAAAGATAAAGCCTGACGTGCTTTTTTCCAAGGGCGGCTTTGTGAGCGTTCCACCATGCCGGGCTGCTAAGATGCTGCACATTCCCTATTATACCCACGAGTGCGACTTTACTCCGGGGCTTGCCACCAAGCTTAACAGTGGCGGTGCCAAGAACATTTTTGTCTCCTACGAGGAAAGTTCAAAATACCTAAAGGGTAAGAATGCTTCTAAGTGTGTGGTTACCGGTAACCCAGTGCGCCCTGTGTTCTACCAGGACAATAGGGATGCTGGTCTTGAATTCCTTGGCGTTCCAAAGGACTATGAAAAGCCAATTCTCCTTGTTTTGGGAGGTAGCTCGGGTGCCCTGCAAATAAACAACCTTGTGGTGCAGAACATTACATGGCTAAAGGAAAGGTTCATCGTGGTTCATCAGACCGGAAAGGCCTTTGCCCACGACAATCCGCTTCTTATGGCATCCCGCAACGACTCCTACAAGCCCTACGACTTTATTTACAGCGAAATGCCGTCTGTAATACAGGCAAGCGACGTGGTGCTTTCGCGTGCAGGGGCAAATTCAATCTGGGAATGTGCCGTTTGCTCAAAGCCAATGGTTCTTGTTCCCCTGTGCGGTTCAGGGACAAGGGGTGACCAGGTTGACAATGCCCGTTTTATTCAGCAAAATGGTGCAGCAATGGCTCTTATTGGCAAGGATGCGGATTCCGACCATCTTAAGGAAGCTTTGGAATCTCTTTTGTCCAAGGAAAAGAGGGATTCACTTTCTGCTGCCTGTAAAAAGCTGTGCGGAGAAAAGGTTCCGTCTCAAAACATTGCAAATCATATTCTTGAAGGACTTAAAAAATGAATCTACCAATCATCGACTTGTTGTTTCTGCTTATAATACTTTTGTGCGCAATAATATGCCTTGTAAAAGGTTTTGTGAACAGTGTGTTTAATAAGGCTGCTCCAATACTTGCCTTGTGGGCTGCTGTTCTTGGCTGGAGGCCCTTGTCTTCCATGCTAAAGGATACAATAAAAATTTCCATACTCAACTACATTGCCTCTTTCCTGATTATTTTTATCGTGGTATTCATAATGATAAAAATCCTCCAGATGATTTTAGGCAATATTTTTGAAGGAAGGATACTCGGTTCCCTTGACAGAACCCTGGGCTTTTTCTTTGGCGTAATAGAAGGTCTTGTAATAGTCCTTTTGATTATGATTATCCTTACAGCCCAGCCTTGGTTTGACGTAAGCGGAATTTTTGCCGGCAGCATTTTCTACAGGATATTCGCTCCCGTGGTAAATTCAAATGTCAATGCAATTTCAAATTCTGTAAAAAATGCCTCTGCATGTCTTTTCGTTGGGGGAAAATCCCTGAATGTTTGACAACCTGCTTTACCAAAGTGCCTCATCATTGCTTTCGGAAGACATAAGAAAGAATTGCCTGCCAAATTCAATATTGTTTGCAGGCCCCGCCGCATCTGGAAAGCTAACCTGTGCTCTGGAGCTTGCCAGGGTGCTTGCATGCCGCCAGAGCCCCCGCGGAGAGTGGAACTGCACTTGCCCCAGCTGCCTTAGAAACAAGGCCTTGGTAAGCCAGAATGTGCTTGTCTGTGGCCCCGGAGACAGAACGCTTGAAATTGCCGCCGCAAAGGCAACGCTTTTGAATCAGAGCATAAACAATACAAGTCATGTGGAAGCTGCCCGCTATCTTTACCTGCGTGCCGTAAGAAAACTTACCGTTAGGTTTAGCCCTGTGCTATGGGAAGGTGATTCAAGCCTTGCAAAGTTTTCGCCCCTTTTGCAGTCCATAAATGATTCCCTTGAACTTTTGGAGCCTGGGCGCACTTTGCCGGACGAAGCTACTCTTACAAAAATCCTTGATTCTGTTGGGGAGCAGTGTGAAAAGCTTGAGAATTCATTTTTGTACAATGCACTTCCAGTTTCCCAGATAAGGCGCTTTTCCGCATGGGCACACCTTAGCTCTGGAAGCGGCCAGAAAGTTCTTATAATAGAAAATGCCGACTGTATGGAAGACAGTTCAAGAAATGCACTGCTTAAAATTCTTGAGGAGCCGCCGGAAGCCGTTACCTTTATCCTTACTACGACCAAGAGGGGGGCAATGCTTCCCACAATACTTTCCCGCGTACGCACTTACAATTTTTTTGAACGCACTGCAGAACAGCAAAAAACTGTCATAAGCCGTGTCTTTAGGCAGAGCGGCGGAGGGTATAATTCACCTGTAGAGACAGTTAGCGGTTTCTTGCAGACATACCTGCCTGTAAAGCCTGATACGGTAAAGGAATATGCTGCATCTTATTTTGAGACCCTTGCCCAGGGACATGTTCCAGACATTGCTTCCATAATAAAGGGCTGCGGAAACTTTGACCCAAGGCTTTTGCTCAATATATTTTTTGCAGGAATAATTGATTCCCAGAAAAAGCTTTTGTCAACACCAGCCGGTGCAGAAGCTTCGTCTCAGATACTTGTTCAAATTCGTAAGGTTTACAACAACATAAACATGTTCAATCAAAATGCACTCTCTGCATTTGAAGAGCTAACCCGCGAACTTTTGCAGATTAATTTTGTTCACGGAGGAATTTTCAGGGAAGCACTTGAATGAAAGATTTTGTAAAGAAGGTTTCTAAAAAGATTTCGAAGTTGTCGGAAGCCCAGCTTGCGGCCTTGTTCGAAGATCTTAATTCAGAAAATGACGTGCTCAATTCTCTGGTGGAAAGCCTTTCCACTGGTCTTGTCATTGTGGACGAGAACTACATTATAATGCAGCACAACAAGGCTGCTGAGCGTCTTTTTCCCTTTGTTTCCCGCCAGGCATACAACGAACAGCTTCCTGTTTGGCAACTGGTTGACGATGAGCCTCTTTCTTTTTTTCTTAAGTCCTGTGCAAGTGAGCAGAAGACAAATGTAAGCGAAGAATTTTCCATAGCGTCTGATGGCGGAATAAAATTTTTGAACGTAACAATTTTGCCCTTTGTTCAAAAGCACTGGAATGAATCCACCGATGTTGTGGAAACAAAAATCGTAGGCTACATAATTACAGTTGATGACATTACCCAAAAGCGCCAGCAGGAAATTCTTTTGCACCGCATGGAAAGCCTTGCAAGCCTTACAAACCTTGCCGCTTCTGTTGCCCACGAAATAAAGAATCCGCTTGGGGCAATAAGCATCCATATTCAGCTTTTGCAGAAGGCCGTAAAAAAAGCCCGCAATGGAAACGGAATGCTGCCCGCGCAAAAGTTCATGGAAGACTATCTTGACGTTGTGAATGAGGAAATTGACAACCTGAACAAAATCGTTCTTGACTTTTTGTTTGCCGTAAGGCCGGTTCAGGCTACAATGACTCTTTGTTCTCCGGATTCGTTAATAGAAAAATTCACTTCTTTCTTTAAGCCTGAATTTGACGCCAAGAATGTGTCGCTTGAACTTCGTCTTTCCAAAAAGAAGACCCGCCTTTTGATGGACGAAAAGCTTTTCCGCGAAGTTATCGTAAACATTGTGCAGAATGCCCTTGCCGCAATCACCCAGCGTTTTTCTTCCTCGCAGGAGGCTGGTGACGGTTTTGCCCACGGAGAGCTTATAATAGAATCCTGCGTAAAGGATGAACGCTATTTTTTAAGCTTTGCAGACAACGGCAGCGGTATGGACAGCGAGACTTCATCCCATATTTTTGAGCCTTACTACACCACAAAGTCAAACGGAACGGGGCTGGGGCTTACCACCGTATACAAAATCATCAAGGAATTCCGCGGGGACATAGACGTTAAGTCTGTGCTTGGGCATGGAACGGTATTTACAATTACTCTTCCTGTTCCACAGAGCGGGGTAAAGCTTATTGCTTCCAAAAAAAGCGCGAAGGATGAAAAATGAAATTTACTCTTCTTATTATTGATGACGAAAAAAACATCCGCGAAGGTCTGGCCGCAAATTTTGAGCTGGAAGACTATAACGTAAAGACTGCCGCAACCGGGGAAGAAGGCCTTAAAATTATAGAAAAGGGAGACATAGACCTTGTAATTACGGACTTGCGCATGCCGGGAATAAGCGGTGAGCAGGTGCTTGCAAAGGTAACGGCGGAAACTCCTGGTATTCCCGTAATCATATTGACTGGCCACGGAAGCATAGACAGTGCGGTAGATGCCATGCGCCACGGAGCCTATGACTTTTTAACAAAGCCCTTAAACCTTGACCAGCTTGGAATGATTGTAAAGAGGGCCCTTGAAAGCCGCGAAATGAGCCTCCAGCACCAGCAGCTTAAGCAAACCCTGGAAGGAAACGAAAGCCTAAAGGGAATGATTGGAAAGTCTGCCGCCATGCAGAAGGTTCAGGGGATGATTCGAAAGGTTGCAGACAGCAGGGCAAGCGTTCTTATAACAGGCGAGAGCGGTGTTGGAAAGGAACTTGTTGCAAAGGCAATCCACAATCTTTCCCAGCGCAAGGACAAGTCTTTCGTAGAGGTTCAGCTTTCATCCCTAAGCGAGAACGTAATAGAAAGCGAGCTCTTTGGACACGAGAAGGGGGCCTATACCGGTGCAGACAGAATGCAGAAGGGCTGCTTTGAGCGTGCCCACGGCGGAACGATTTTTCTTGATGAAATTGGCGAGATAAACCAGAACGTGCAGGTTAAGATTCTGCGTGTTTTGCAGGAGAGAAAATTTGAGCGTGTTGGCGGAGAACAGACCATTGAAGTTGATGTTAGAATCATAGCCGCAACAAACCGAAACCTGGAGGAAGAGGTAAAGGCCGGCCGCTTCCGTGAAGACTTGTACTACCGCCTGAACGTAATCCACATAGAAGTTCCTCCGCTTAGAGAACGCAAGGACGACATACCTCTTTTGCTGTCCCACTTCCTAAATGAATTCAATGCAGAGAACAACAAGAGCATAAAGGGGGTGGACAACCGGGCAAAGTCACTTTTGTTCAAGTACAACTGGCCGGGAAATATCCGCGAACTTCGTAACTGTATGGAAAGTGCAGTTGTTATGTGCGGTGGGGATGAAATATCAAGTGCAGATTTGCCGCCTTCCATTAATGCAGGTAGCGGGGCAGACAGCATTTCTATTCCGCTGGGCATTACGCTTGACGAAGCCGAAAAGATTATCATCCGCGAAAATCTTGCGCTAAACCGCAACAACAAGAGCAAGACCGCAGACATGCTTGGCATAGGGCGAAAGACTTTGCAGAGGCGCCTGGCAGAGTGGGGGCTGGAAGGAGAATCAGGAACTGATGCAGACGATGTATGACAAGCTCGGTGAACTTTTGAGTGAGACACTGGAAGCTGGTGAAATAAAATTTGTCCGCGTGGAGCGTCCGCAAAAAAAGCAGCCAGAAAGCAGAGAAGACGCGGAAGACACGAAGAATGCAGATGCTGCGTATGGTGAAGAAGGGGCGGAAAGTTCAGGGGAAAAATCTCAGGAAGCAAAGTCAGATTCCTCTGCCGAGAAAAGCAGCTCGCAGTCAAGCAGCTCGCAGTCAAATGACTATCAGCAAAAGGAAAGTGGTGCTCAAAACCGCAGGCGCAGTTCTGGTTCGTCTGGCCCAAAGAAAAAGCCGGTTGCCAACAATTCATATTTTTACAAGAAAATAACGCCAGAGCTGGAAAGGGCCTACAGGCTTTTGGACATAAACTTCCAGTCAAGCTTGGATGATGCTAAAAAGGCCTACAAGGAAAAGCTAAAGTATTACCACCCGGACCGTTATGCCGGAAATGAAGTGCTTACCAAAGTTGCCACGGACAAGACAAGGCAGATTGTTGAGTCCTTCAATATGATTTCTGAATTCCTTACAAAATAAAAAAGCGCGGCTTCAAAAAAGCTGTGTTACACGATTGCGTGTGCCTTTTTTGAAAATACGCGCTTGTATGCTGCGGCAACCTTAGTTCCGCAACGTTAACTTAATATCGGCTGTTCAAGAAAAAACTTTACAGCCAATTTTAAATTACTGTTCCAGCCGGAATCACTGCTCCACGCCTGATTACAATAATGCCGTCTGCGCTGTAGAATGTTCCGTGGTCTCCGTCCTCATATTTTTTACCGCTTACGTTTATGCAACAGTTGTCTCCAATATGAGCGTTTTTGTCGATAATGGCTTTTGTTATCTTGCAGTTCTTGCCAATTCCAATGTTTGGAATCTTATTCTTTGCATTGTCTGCAATCTGCTCTGCATTTTCGTAGTAGTCGGCACCCATCATGATAACGCCGTCCAAGTCGCAGCCTTCATTGATTATAGAGCGCACACCGATTACGGAACGCTGCAACCTAGAGTTTGTGATTACGCATCCTTCGCTCGCAAGAGTTCCCGTCATATCCGCATGGTTGATTTTGCTTGGCGGAAGGTTTCTCATGTGGGTGTAAATCGGGCTGTCTTCATCGTAGAAGTTAAAGTGGGGGAAGGGGTTTGTAAGGTCAAGGGTTGCTTCGTAGAAGGAGCGGATTGTACCAATGTCTTCCCAGTAGCCGTCA
>DJYC01000112.1:118633-120141 GCA_002448445.1 Treponema sp. UBA6988 | reverse complement strand
TCATGGCATCTTGTTTCAGGGTCTGTAGACGCTGTGGCTGAATGTTTTACAGATCCCGAATCAAGTTCGGGATGCCGGTTCTGCGTTTGTAATGCACTTTTTTCTACCGCAAAAAAATCCGTTCCCTGAGGCTCTCGAAGGGAACATGCTTGCAAAGAGGTGCTGACATGTTTGCAAAGAAGTGACGGCCTTTCGACTGGCTCAGTGACCGGGGGGGCGTGCAGAGTTTAAAAACAGAAAGCCCCCGGCGCTTCGACTATGCTCAGTGACCGAGGGCTTTTGGTTAGGTTAGTGTAGTGTTAGCTACGCTAGGCTTAGAACCATACAGAGAGTGCTACAGGGATTGCCCATGTGAATTTGTCAGCTTCAGCACCTTCGATTACGTTGCCAGCGAATGTACCGCCGTTTGTCTGTCCCTGGAATGCAACTCCAATGTAGCCGTTAGAAGAAACGTTCTTCTGTACGCCAACAGAGAATGCCATGTGGTCTGAGTTGTCAGCCTTTTCACCGTCAACCTTTACAGGTGAGAGGTAGCGGAAGTCTGCGTTTGCAGCAAGACCATCACCAAGGTCATAGTCTATGCCAACACCAGCTTCAAAACGCGGGTCAACCTTTACGTCGGTAATAATGTAGTCCTGCTTATAGAATGTATAGAATGCACCGCTTGCAGAAACCTTGAGCTCTGGCATAACCTGGTAAGAAGCACCAAGGGCAATCTTCATCTGTCTAGAAATACCTGCCTCATAATCTTCTTCGTTCATAGTAAGGAAGTCTCTACCGTTATCTTCAGCATGTTCAAGAACTGCTGCGGCTGCTGCTTTTGCGCCATCCTTTACAACGTTGTACTGGAAACCAACGCCTACGTTAAGACCTTCTACAGCAAGAACGTCAACTTCTGCTTCAAGTGTGCAGTTGCTGTTTGCTTCATTAACAGCGGTGGTAGACTCATCATCAGACTGTCCCTTGCCGATGTACTGTCCCTTAACCTTTACAAGGCCTGGTACTGTGTATGCAAAACCTGCACGAAGCTTCTTGTATGTGTCAGCAGCCTTTTCCTGTGTTGTTATAGGAGCAAAAGCCTGGACATAGAAGCCTTCCATCGGAGTAACTTCTACCATAAGACCCTTTTCCTGGTTGGCGCTCATCAAGTAGCCTTCGCCACCTTCGAGCCAAGAATCTGTTGGGCGGAACCAGTTCCATGAGCCGTAGCATGCATCACCACGGAGAGTAGAGTTGTCATGGCGTCCATAAGAAACCTTTACGATATCCAATGGCTTTACCCAGAGGATAGCCTCGTCTTCCTGAAGTCCATCATAAATATCGTTGAAGACGTGCATGTTGAAACCTGCGTTTCCGTCAGGAGCAACTGCAGTTACGTCAAGGCGAGCTGCACGTGCACCGTAACCCCAAGAGTTACCACCTGCAGTAACTGTGTCCTTTCCGTCGCTTGCTACAGGAGCAGCAAGGTTGCGGAGCCAAGCACCAAATGTGATACCTTCTGCGAAAGA
>DJYC01000112.1:37972-118549 GCA_002448445.1 Treponema sp. UBA6988 | reverse complement strand
TTCTGTAAGTAGTATTGAAGAAAAGTGGGTAAAAATGACCCAAAATATTTAAAAAGTAACATTTTGTTGGTAAATTTAACATTTTTCCGAGTGTCAGAATTTAAGACTATTACAATAAAATTTTCCGCCAAAAATAATTTTTTGTTATATTTTTGACCACCCTAGGTAAATATCTGTATTGCAACAAGTTACAGACTTACAATACTGTCATATAGCAGAATTAATAATAGGTGTTTTTTTGCTACCACAAAGAATCCGTCACCCTGAACTTGATTCAGGGTCTGTAGAAGTTGTGGCAAAATGTTCTACAGATCCCGAATCAAGTTCGGGATGACGGCTTGGATGGCGGTTCTTCGTTGGGGAGGTGTTTTTTTTGCCACCACAAACAATCCTCTCCCTGAGCCAGTCGTAGGGGGCATGTATGCAAAGAGATGTCGGCACTTCGACAGGCTCAGTGACCGTGTTGCGGCAGACGAGTTTGTTTGCAAAGAAGCATCGGCCTTAGAGAGCCTGCTTGACGCTGCGCTGGGAGGGCATGAGCCTACGCGGGATTGGAGGGGCGGGCGGAAGCCCGTTGCCCCCGGCAATGGAGTGGGCAGGGCCCCACGGAACCCCGGAAAGCCCGTGGCGCAAAGGGGCGGAGGCCGGAATTTAGCCAAGGAATGGATGGTAGAGCGCCTTTATGCACCGTCCAAATGGAAGTTAATATGTGTCGCTTTCCTGAAGTTCTGGGGGAACGGTGGTACCTTCGCGGAGAGAATTTATGTTTTCTTCTGAAAGGAAGTCACAAAGTACCTTTGCCTGGGCTTTTGTAAAGTAGTAGGACTGGTCAACAGTTTCCTTGAATCCGCCTTCCTTCTTTTGGTCAACAGCCAAATTTTCTGCTTTCTTTACGTAGATGCAGAAATAGGGGTTGCCGCTGACGAAGTTGTATCCAAAGTAGACTTTTGGTTTGCAGTAGTACTGCATTGATGCAGAAATGTTGCCGAAGTCTTCATATCCGCCGACAAATCCGTATGCCTGACGGCTTTTGCTGTTCTTGCGGTCAAGTTTTTTTTCGTCAAAATCCTTCTGGTACTGCTCAAATGCCTTTATCAAAGCTTTGCGTTCTGCTGTTGCAAACTGGACTGCATATGCGCATGAGTCGTAATAGCATTCAAAGCCTGCTATGTCCGTGCCCTCTCTGTAGATAAGGACGCCTTTGCGCGTACCAAGGCCACCCAAGACCGGCTTAGCATAAAGGGAGAAGTTTTCAATTTTTGTGTATTTGTTCAAGTTGAAGAGTTTCTCGCCAAATGAGCGGTCGTTTCCGGATAGCTTTTCCGGGCTGTAGTGGTCACCGTCAAGTTTCTTTTGAGGATTGTTTATGGAAATTGCAGTTACCTGCTCTTCTTTTTCCTCTCCGTAGGAGTCAGCTTCGACTTTTTTTGAGCTGGCGCAGGAAATGAATGTGGCTGCAAGTGCCAATGCAGCTGCTGATAATAAAATAGAATGCTTCATTTTTTTTGTTCTCCATACTTAATGGGCTTTTTGCTTAGCCGGTTGCGAAGTTATCTGTTTTGTAACTGGCTATATATTATAGTAACTAGTTTGTTTTGTAAAGGTTACTATGATATCGAAATTACTGTCTGGACAGATGAAAATGTTTACTATATACTAGACTAACGGGTGTTAGGCAAATTATGGAAAAAAAGCTTTCTAAGGAATCAATTATAATGGCCATGCTGAATGCCTCTTTTACCTATTCGGCGGGGGCTGCTAGCCTTTCCGATATTGCAGGTTTGCTTGGCGTAAAAAAAGCTTCACTTTACAATCATTTTAACGGTCGAGATGACATTGTTGCCAAGACTACGGACTTCTGTGCTGACTATATGCGGGCAGTCTCTTTTCTGCCGCACAACATTAAGGAGCTGGTGCAAAAGTATCCGGCTGTGTCTGTATTCAAGGGGATTGCACGCAGTTTTTTTAAAATGCACACCCAGGAGCCGCTTTTTCAGGTTTATACGTTTGTACACACTCAGAAATTCTTTTCGGCAAAGGCTGCTGCAGTTGCCAAGGAATCCTTGACCAAGCTTTGCTCACAGGTGGAGCAGATTCTTGAGCTTTTGGTTGAGGAGCAGAAGCTTGCAACCCTTTCAAAAAACTCTGCCGTAGAACTGGCAAAGAGGTATTCGGAAGGAGTTCAGAGCCTTTTGTGCGAATATCTTGTGGAGAGAAAAATTCTTGTCATGCAAAATCCTGCTTCCGGTGAGGGGGAACTTTTTGCTCTGCCGGAGACTTCTACCGTGCTCAAGGAATTGGATTTGCTGACTGCCTTCTTTTTTGAAAAGATTGTCTAGCTGAATTAATTTCCTTTTTTAGCATACTGTGTGCAGGAGAAAAAAATGACTTTTATTTCATGGAACATAGATTCAATTAATGCGGCGCTTACTTCTACTTCGGACAGGGCTTTGTTGTCTCAGGAAGTTTTGAAGAAGCTTGGCAACTACAAAGCAGACGTGATTGCGGTTCAGGAAACAAAGCTTTCGGCCGACGGACCTTCTGACAAGCATCTGGAGCTGCTGGCCGGGTATTTTCCAGGCTACAAGGTAGAATGGCTTTCTTCTGTGCCGCCTGCAAAAAAAGGTTATGCGGGCACTATGATTTTGTACAGGGAAGAATTGTCGGCAAAGCGTGAAGTGCCACGTCTTGGTGCTCCCGATACAATGGATGATGAAGGCCGCCTTTTGACTCTTGAGTTTGACGGATTTTATTTTGTAAACGTTTATACCCCAAACTCTGGAGACGGGCTAAAGCGGCTTGCCGAGCGTCAGAAGTGGGACGCTCTTTATGCTGATTACCTTGCGGCACTTGATGCAAAAAAAGCTGTCATTGCCTGCGGTGACTTTAACGTTGCCCACAAGGAAATTGACCTTGCGAATCCGGCATCAAACCATTTTTCTGCCGGCTTTACCGATGAAGAGCGCGAGGGCTTTACAAAACTGTTGGGGCGCGGTTTTACCGACAGCTTCCGTTTTGTGCACGGTGATGTAAAAGACATTTATTCCTGGTGGGGCCAGAGAATCAAAACTTCCAAAATAAACAACTCGGGCTGGCGGATTGATTACTTCCTCGTGAGCAACCGCATCAAAGACAAAGTCATAAAATCAGAAATGATTGATTCTGGGCCGCGCCAGGACCACACACCGATTCTGCTGGAAATTGATTTGAGCCTATAAGATGGCAGGAAAAATGAAAAGTGCCTGCTACCACCTTCCTGGGCTTTTCGAGTTCTACGATTTTTACAAAGTTTTTCTTCCTCTCTGGCGGGAGCACCGTGAATGGTTTTACGACTGGTGCCATATTGCATCTATTTATGGAGCTCCAGGCGACTGCCTTTGGGGAGGAGGACGGGCGGCCTTTGGAGATGCAGATGCTGCTGATGTAATTTCTCTGATGAATGATTATGAAATTTCATCCCGGCTGACATTTAGTAATTCGCTGCTTCGCACAGAACATCTTTCTGATAAAAAATGCAATGGGCTATGTTCAGCTTTTGAAAAAACGAATGTTGCAAGCGGAGTTGTTGTACATTCAGATTTGCTTGCGGAATATTTGATTGCAAGGTTCCCGGCGCTTTATCTTGTTTCATCGACAACAAAAGTGCTTACAGATTTTTCTGATTTTGAGAAAGAATTGAAGCGGCCAGAGTTTAAATATGTGGTTCCAGATTTTCGTCTGAACAAGTCCTTTGACAAACTGTCGCAATTGCACCAGGCGGAAAAAGACAAGGTTGAGTTTTTATGTAATGAATGTTGCAATATGAACTGTCCCGACCGCAAGGCCTGCTACGAAAATGTAAGCCAGAAAAATCTTGGAGAAATTGTGGCAAGCCACAAATGCCGTCAGCCAGGTAGCGAACGCGGTTATCGGTTTTCGCTTGCAATGAAAAATCCATCTTTTATCAGTCTTGAAAATATTCGAGAAACTTATCTGCCCCTTGGATTTTCAAATTTTAAAATAGAAGGCCGTGGTCTTGGTTCTGCCCTGCTTTTAGAATTCATTTTGTACTATATGACAAAGCCCAAGCATCATCTTGAAGTGCGGGAAGAGATTTATCTGGATTCAATGTTGGATTTGTTCTAAGACAAAAATTTCACCTCTCTTTTTCCGCATCATAACTCTGTTTTTTTACATCTTGGCAAAAAGTATATTGTCTTCCAAATGATTCCATCTTATTATTCAAGCCATGACACAGCGCGGTATTATATTTTTACTATGCTTTATTTTCTCTTCTCCAATGCTTTTTTGTGCTGAAGGAATTCCATCTAAAAAAGTTCTTGTCTCTAAAATAAAAATTTTACTCGATGAAGAAGAAGTCAAAAGTCCTACAATTTTGAGTTATACAAAATTCCGCGAAAATAAAACTTTTAGTCAGAAGGCAATACAGAAAGAAGTTGAAAGGACAAAAATACGCCTTATGAACAGCGGCCTTTTTTACTCTGCACAGGTCGAAGCCCATGAGTCGCGGAAAAATCCCGAAACCATAGTAATTTATATTTCTGCACGCACTGGATTTTTGCTCAGATTTGGTGGTGGGAATGCCTATGGATTTTTTGGCAAGGTTGGCCTTGGCGGTAAAAGAAATATGCTGGCTGGATATCTTGGCTATAACAAGACTGGAGCAAGTTATATTGATGAAAACACTTTTGGTTTGCCTCTGATTTTTGGAGCTAAGTTTTTTACAAATGCAGCTCAGAGCATTGCGAAAAAAGAACCTCTTGCTTTTGACGCGTATTTGAAAACAGGATTTTTTGCAGGACCAGATATTAGGCTGGGTGTTGACACGAGAGATCAGATTACAGTTCGGGAGAATAAGCCTTCGCTCATTACAATTTCTCCTTATTTTTATTATACGCTTTTATTTTCTGAAAAATTTATAGCGAATGCTGAACTTCGCTCCTTTAATAATTCCTCAGATGATTTTAAATCAGACAGCATAGAGGCAGCCATAAATCTGGATTTTAACCCTAATAAAAAAATTACCCTTGCAGGACTATTGAGTGGAGGAGCTGTAATTTATTCTTCTGAAGATGTAAAGATTAATCTTGAAAAAACATCCATAGATTTGTATGACGGTCTTGGCCTTGCAAACAGAGGAATCCGTTCCGGTTACACAAAAGAAGAACTTGAGACAGATAGCTACGGCCTTTTCTCTGCGGAAATCAGATGGAATGCCCTGGACTTTAATATGCCGCCAGCTTTCCCAGTAACTTTTGCCCCTTATCTGTTTACGGATCTTGCGCTGGCACAGGACTATTCTGCCAAGGACAATCGCTTTCTGGATGCTTACGGCCTTGGCCTTTTGATTAATTTTGATTGCCCGGTTTTTGCTTATTTTAATTTATCATACGGGATAAACCATGAGAGAAAAGGAAAATTTGTTTTTGCAGCAATGCAGAGCTTCTGAATAAATTTACTGGAGGAAAAAATTATGAAAAAAACAATTTTGGCCGGACTTTGGATTTTGATTATTGGACTTGGGGCTAATACCCTTTTTGCTCAAGAGGCAACCCCTCAAATTCAAAAAGGCATTGAATATCACAACCGTGCCCGTTCAGCAGGAGAAAAAAATCCTCAGGGCTTGATTGAAGACTGTCTCGCTCTGCTTAAGCCTTTTACCCAGAGTGATGCGATAGCGTCCGCAGTTTATGGAAGTGCCCTTACTGTAAAAGCGAGTTTTCTTGCCGGCGACAATCCTATGAAATCCCTTGGTTTTCTTGAAAAGGGAAATCAGTTTATAGACAAGGCTGTTGCTATGGATTCGAAAAACGTTTTTTGCCGTTTGCTTCGTCTTGAAAATGGAATTGAAGTGAGCAGGACTTCTCCGCTCAAAAGATATGGCATCATAAAAAGCGATGTTGAATTTTTTATTGATGAAGGAAAAATCGAGCAGCTTTCGGACTGTGATAAGGCTGAGGCTTATTTATACTGTGCCTTTTTTTATCTTGATTCAGGCGACCTTGATACAGCCCTTGAACTTTTTGAAGAAGCCGCCCAAGCAGCTCCTGAGTCAGAATCAGGAAAGAGGGCTAAGAAAATGCTTGATATTTATTCAGAATAGAAAACGGAGTGGCTATGATTTTAGAAGCAATTTTACTGGGTCTTTCTACAGGGACATATTGCACAATGTACTGTGCACCCGTATTAATCCCATTTTTGTCTGGTTCAGACAAAGTAAGTTACAAAAGAAGCTCAGGCCTGATAGGGACTTTCCTTGGCGGCCGGCTTGTAATGTATTTTATACTGGGGGCAGTTTTTTCGGCTGCAGGATTGGTCGTCAATAGCTATATGGATCCGGTGCTTGCGCGTAAACTTTCGGTTTATGCATATATTTTCTGTGGACTAGCTCTTCTCGTTAATTCTCTGGGGGTAAAGTTCCCATGGGGTTGCGGTAATGCCAATGCTTATTCAAATGGATGCCACTCTCCAAAACTCCGTCACATTGGAAATGACTGGGTAACGGCAATCTGCTCGGGATTGGCAGTGGGACTTCATGTTTGCCCGCCACTTTGGACTGCAATCCTCCGTTCAATTTTTGGCGGCAAGGGGCTTTCAGGACTTTTCTATTTTATCCTTTTCTACATTGGAACCCTGCCATTTTTTATTCCACTTTTTGGAATTCCCTTTGTGGCAAAAAGACTTCCTGCAATTAAGAGAGTTGCAAGAATTACCCAGTTTTGCGTGAGCCTTTATTTTATGATTTTTCTTGGCTTGATGACGCTTATTTTTGGTTAGGAGGTTTGTTATGATTTCTTCCTTAATTTTATCTGCCATGATGGCCTTTATAATTTTCTTCTTTGTTGTCCTGATGAATAATTTTTCACTTGCTTCTCTACTTTATGCTTTTTTTCTTTTCTTTCTTTTTGCGAGGATGACTTTTTCTGAGCATAAAAAAATGGGAAGCGGAGTTATTTACCGAAGAATTTTTCAGACAGTTTTTGCAGTAGGCTTTTGCATTGCCTTTATTTCTGATTTGTATAATGAGCGCGGCAGCATGGCAATTACCTCTCAGGCCATGAGTAACTCAGAGCTTCCGTTTTGTCACATTGCAATTCCTCAGGTTTTAATTCCACTGCTTGTAACAAAGAACATAATTTTCCCGGCAAGAATTTCGGGCCACTATGCGGCAGTTTCCAGCATGATTTTAATATGGCTGGTTTGTACGCTTATACTTGGGCGTGGCTGGTGCAGCTGGGTTTGCTTTTACGGCGGCTGGGAAGAAGGGTTTTCTCACTTGGCAAAAAAACAGCGCATAAAGCTTTTACCAAAAAATCAGGAACTCAGAGAATTTCATTTTGGATTTTTCTTTTTTATTGTTCTTGCCTCTTTGTGTGAGTTGGCCTGCATCTACTGCGAATGGTTCTGCCCTTTTAAGCTGGTTACAGAGTTCAGTCCTATAGATTCCATTCCAAGCCTGATTGCAACCGTGCTTTTTATCGGATTTTTTTTAGGCCTTGTGCTTGCCCTTCCTATCCTTACAAAAAAGCGTACCCAGTGCAGTTCCCTCTGTCCTTTTGGAGCCTTTGCTTCTTTGACAGACCGTTTCAGTCTTTTTCAAATGAAAATCGACAGTGCCAAATGCGTTGGCTGTATGAAATGTGCAAGCACCTGTCCCTTCAGCGCAATAGACATTAAGACAATTCAGGAAAAAAAAGGACACCCGGAATTTACATGTGCAAAGTGCGGAGAATGTGTGGCTGTCTGTCCACAAAAAGCAATCTCTTACGAATTGCGCTTTAATATGAAAAAAGGCTGCGGTACTTGTGGCCACAATCAGAAAGTTTCCAAAAATGCAGCGTGCCGCGCCTTTCAAGAGCTTTTGCAGCCTGCCCAGCTTTTCCGATTTGCGGCTTTTTCTTTTGCTGTAATCATGTCTTCTGATTTTATGATTAAATCCTTAAAACTTATTGCCTGCGCTCTTTTGAATTTTGGAGGTGCAAAATGAATAGGGCTCTCCTGACAAATATCAGATACAAATGGACTTTGCTAAAAACGGCTGTCATCTGCTTTGCTGGTGTCTCTATCTTTTTTATTACTTCATCTGTTCCTTCAAATTTTATTGGAAGCTTTCTGCAGGTAGACCCGTCGTATACAGGAGGCCCTGTATCTGCTGATTTTATGGATTCAATGGGAGACGACAAGGGGGCAGGAAATCAATTTGAAATCACCTATCCTTTGAACAAGGCTTTTGCAGAAGGCTCCCTGGATCTTGTCCGCTATACAGTTTATCAGCCGGTGACCAATGCACGCTGGCAGCAGTCTTCTGATTACTGGCAGCTTTCTTTGGAGTATAAAAACGGCCCCGCTATGGTGAGAAACATCATGGTTTATATTGACGCAGACAACATTGATGGAGGAAGCACAGCCCCCCTTTTTGATTCTGCTGAAAAAGTTTCGTTTGATGATGAGCATCCCTGGGATTTTGCCCTCTGGCTTTGCGGGAATGGAGGAAAGCTTTACGACAGCGCAGGAAATTTTATCTGCAATACTGAATATTACAATTTGAATGATGACAGGCAAATCAAGGTTCGCATTCCGTTGCGCGATAAAAGGATTCAAAAAATTCTCGGTGCAAAGAAGACCTGGCATTATGTTTTGACGGGCGCTTATTCCCAGTTTGACCGGGGGGCTTTTATGCCTCTTGAAAAAAAGCCTGCTATAGCACACGGTGGAATGAGGGTCTCAAAAAATTTTAACAATCTTCTTCCGCCTCTTTATGATATCCTTGGGTCAAATGAATCCCTTGCATCATGGAATAGTGAGACCTTTGAAAAAGCAAGGCTAAGTCCCGCAGAAGCTTCCATGGCTGCCGGAAAAAAATCAAAAAGCGAAGAAGAAAAAAACAAGGCGTTTGTAGAAGAAGTAAAAAAACACTATGGCGAAAGTTTATCAGGTCAAATGCAGGCGGCATCTTCACCTGACGAAGGGCTTTTAATTTACAAAAAAAAGCTGGCGGAAAATCCTGATGACTTTGTCAGCATGGCTTATTACGGTTCTTACCTTGCGATGAAGGGCGGGAAATCTTCTGTGGTAAAAGCCGTGGCCCTCGTAAACGAAGCCTTTGAATATCTTGACAAGGCCGCAGAACTGGCAGCTGGTCAGGAAGGGGAAATTGAAGTCCTTATGAACAGGGCTTCCGTAAGCGCTTCTGTTCCGGAACAGGTTTTTGGAAAAGCAGAAAGCGGAGCCCGGGATTTTATGCGCATAGTCTCGCTCACTTCAGACGATATGCTTAAAGCCTATTGCTATGTGATGGCCTATGAATGTTACCAGAAATGCGGAAAAGAAACCCAGGCTCTTCTCGCCTTGCAAGAAGCGAAAAATATGGTAAAATAAAGGCAAGGAAGAAAAATGAAAATTACTATCCTGGAAAAAGAAGCTGGTCAAGAAGATGAGATAATTGTTAAGTGCGATTATCTTGATGATAATATGACAAAGCTCATAAATCAGCTTAAAAGCGGCAAAGGCAAAATGTCTTTGTATAAAGATTCAAAAATTGTCTTTGTTGAACCTGGAGATATTTTGTATTTTGAATCAGTTGATGACACGGTTTTTGCCTACACTAAGGATTCTGTTTTTGAAACAAAGTCCAAGCTTTATCAACTGGAAGAAGAGCTTCCGGGCAGCAGCTTCTTCCGGGCAAACAAAGGAGTAATTGTAAACCTGGATAAAATTGACAGCCTCGCGCCAGTTTTCGGCGGCCGTTTTGAAGCAGTCTTGGAAAACGGCTACAAAGTTATGATTTCCAGAAATTATTTAACCACATTAAAGGAGTTGTTAGGCTTATGAGTTTTTCAGAAAAAAATAAAGAAATGCTTTCCTTAATGATAAATATCAGTACACGTGTTGTAACCTTGATTTTTTTAATTGCCTCTATTATTTTATATTTTTTCTTTGGGCTTGAAAATGTTCACTGGGGTCTTATAGACATTTGGGGCATTCTGCTAATCGGCCTTGTGTCTGGAGCTGCCTTTGGAATTTTTTATATCAAAAAAAACATGAGCAATAAAGAAATCATTCTGCTAAGGATTGTTTACTTTCTGATTATAAATGCAACGCTTTTCATTGTAGCCATTAAGCTTGGCTGGATAAACGAGGAATCTTTTTCCATCATCAGCATGGAGGCAATGTTTATTGTGATTTATATTCTTGTAAATGTTCTGGTTTATCTCTTTGATTTTAGTGAGGCAAAAAAAATTAATCAGAAACTTAAGGACAGAAAGAAAAATACACAATAAAGGCATGTTGGACGGAAAAAGAAAAATTAATTGATTGAAAATTCAGCATGACCGTGCTAGAATGAAAGTATGGAAGAAAGTACGGACGAGCTTGGAAGGGACATAAGGGATACCGTGAGGGAGCTGGTGGACAGCATTTCCGTTCAGAACGGGCAAAATTCCGAAGACTCAAAATACATTTTCATAATCCTCGCTGTTATTGCAATCGTCATGCTGGCGATTTTTGCCATTATGGTGATTCAGTTCTTTGTGAATTCGCGCGAGCAGAAAATGCAGAGGCGGCGTTTTGATGCCACGATGGAGATGATTAAGGACATCCACATGGCGAATGCACGCGTCCAAGTTGCGGCAATGAACGAGGTTCCGAGGCTTCCCGACAATGAGCGGATTAAGTTTGAGGAACTTAAGGAGCTTGCATCTAAGTGCGAAGTTCTTGGAGAGAAGATTGACCGGCACACCAACCGCCTTGGCAATTCAAAGAGCGTAAGCGAGCTTGTCTTTAAAATAAGTACGGCCCTTGGCTTGGACAGAAACCTTTGCACTCTTTATTTCTGCGCTTCCATGGTTTACGATGCGGGATTTTTGGACTTGCCACAGGAGCTTTTCTTTTCCGAGATTCTTTCGGCGGCGGAAAGGAAGCTTATGAGGACCCACGTAATGCGCTTTTCGGAATTCCTTGATTTTATTCCATATAAATACTATTCGATTTTTGCGGAGGCGGCATCCCTGCACCACGAGAACATAAACGGAAGCGGCTACCCGGAAGGCCTTCGCACTGCGGAGATTCCTCAGCTTGCAAGAATAATCCATGCTGTGGAAAGTTATGTTTCGCTTGTTAACCGCAGAAGCTACCACAAGATTCTTAGCAAAAAGGATGCTGTTGTGGAACTGAGGCGGCAACCTGGCATATATGATCTTGATGTTATTGATATTCTTGAAACTCTCATCTGATTTATAGTAGAATAAGTAATCTTAAAAATCCCCTTGGGTGGATTTCTGCTAGAATTTTTTTGGAGAATATATATGTGTGGAATCGTGGGATACGTTGGCGAAAAGGAAGCCACGCCAATACTTGTTAATGCTCTAAAGAAGCTTGAGTACCGTGGATACGACAGTGCAGGCCTTGCCGTTTTTGACGGGCAGGATATTGTAGTGCGTAAGGTTAAGGGTGCAATCCGTGCTCTGGTTGAAGACGTTACCAAGCAGGTAGTCCGCACGAGTGACAAGATGTCTGAGGCAGAATGTTCAAAGAGGGAAGCCTCCCTTATAGACGGAATGAAGGACATCATGCACGGTACTATGGGTATTGGGCATACCAGATGGGCGACCCACGGTGAGCCGAGCGACGTAAACGCGCACCCGCAGACTAATGTTAGCGGTTCAATTGCAATCGTACACAATGGTATTATAGAAAACTATGCAAAGCTAAAGGCATGGCTGCAGGGGCAGGGAGTTGTCTTTCGCAGTCAGACCGATACGGAAGTTGTTGCCCATTTAATCAACTACTTTTATGAGCAGACCGGGGAGATATTTCCGGCCGTGCTTGAAACCCTGCACCGCCTGGAAGGAAGCTATGCGCTTGGAGTTCTCTGCAAGGATTTTCCCGACCGCATAATTGCCGCAAGAAAGGAAAGCCCGCTTATTGTTGGTCTTGGCAAGGGTGAAAACTTTATAGCAAGCGACGTTCCTGCCGTGCTTGAGCACACACGCGATGTCTACTTCCTTGACCAGAAGCAGGTGGCAGTCCTTTATTCAGACCACGTGGACCTATTTGACGAGGAGGGAAACCGGGTTATAAAGGAACCCTACCATGTGGAATGGGACATTTCCGCTGCAGAAAAGGGTGGCTATGCCCACTTCATGCTTAAAGAAATCCACGAGCAGCCAAAGGCCCTTACCGATACGATAAGGCCCCGTCTTGTTATGGAAGGCGGAAAGCCGGTGGACATAAAGTTTGACGAGGTAAGCAAGGGACAGGACTTTCTTAAGGCAGCAAAGCGCATAGTGATTACGGCTTGCGGTACAGCCTACCATGCAGGAGTTGTGGCCCGCTATGCATTCGAAAAATTTGCCCGGGTACCTGTGGTTGTGGACGTTGCAAGTGAATTCCGCTACCGCGACCCGATTCTTAGCAAGGACGACGTTTTCATCGTAATAAGCCAGTCTGGCGAGACGGCAGATACGCTGGCGGCTATGAGGCTTGCAAAGGAAGCTGGCGTTCACGTGATAGCCATTACCAACTGTGTCGGCTCTACTGTCAGCAGGGAAGCAGATGACGTAATCTACACATGGGCAGGCCCCGAGATTGCGGTTGCATCCACAAAGGCATATACGACGCAGCTTGTTTGCCTATACTTGCTTGCCTTAAAGAGTGCAGCTCTCCGCAATACGATTTCCCAGGATGAATACAGGGCTTTGCTTTGCGACCTTGAGCAGATTCCCGCCAAGGTTGAGCAGATTCTTGCAGACCAGTCCGTGGTGCAGAAATTTGTTTCCAACAACTTTAACAAGGAAAAGGTTTTCTTCATCGGCCGCCTCTTTGACAGCGCAACAAGCCTTGAGTGTGCGCTCAAGCTCAAAGAAGTAAGCTACATGCACAGCGAGGCATTTGCAGCAGGCGAACTCAAGCACGGCCCCATTGCTCTTGTGGACAAAAACACCCTTGTGGTGGCAATTGCAACTTGGCAGGACCTTTACGAAAAAATCGCAAGCAACATTGTGGAAGTAAAAACACGTGGCTGCTCAACGCTGGTAATTACCCAGGATGAGGGCAATGCATTCAAAGAGTCTGCCGACGAGACAATTCGCATTCCCGTATGCCGCGATGAATTTGCATCCATTCTTTCCGTTGTTCCGGCCCAGCTCTTTGCCTACTACTGCTCGGTTTACAGGGGCCTTGATCCCGACAAACCGCGCAACTTGGCAAAGTCCGTCACTGTTGAATAAAAAAATTGAACTGTCCAGAAGCCTGTCTTTCTGGGCAGTTTTTTTTCTGGACCAGGCTTTACTTGCTAACCCGCTTTGCAGGGCTCCGCTACCGCTCCGGCCCGCCTCCGGCGGTCTGGCTGCGCCACCCTTCCAATCGGGGGTAGGCTTGGTTTGTTTTCGAAAAAGGTTTTTTTGCAAAGTTTTATCGGGACTTTTCCTGCATTTCTTTACAAAAAAAACAAAATATAACAGGATTTTCTAATATTTCTTCTTTTTTCGCTTGAAAATATTTTATAACTCTTTATACTATATAAGTATGAGTGGGAATAACAGGGGGACTGCGGTCCTGAGGACAGGTTATGCCTTTAACAGGGCATTTCCTTTATTGACAAAAAAACAATCAGAAACAAGTTTTGAACTTCGCAGGTTTAGGAAATCAGACGAAACTGCACTGGCCTCGGTCATAAACGAGACATGGGGGCTAAAATCTTCACACAAGAATCAAGAGCTTGCCTTGCGCTTTGGCTATGCCTACCTTTACTACAGCCTTGCACATTCATCCTTCAGGGCTGTGGCTGAATACAACGGCTACGCAGCGGGCCTTGTTTGCGCAGGCCGCAGGAAGGAAAGGCTTCCCAACATTTTCTACCTTGCAAAGGCATTTTCCTATGCTCTGCCGCTTTTTTTCTGCCGCGAATTCCATAGCCAGCTTTCAGCCTGGAAGAAATTCTTTAGGCTTACTGCCGCGCATGAGGAAAAAACCCCAAAGGAATACAAGGGAAGGCTCTATCTGCTTCTGACAAATTCGTCTTGCCGAGGAATAGGCATGGGAAAAAAACTTCTTTCTTCCGCAGAGGAGTATTTTGTTTTGAACGGTATGGAAGAATTTTTCCTGCATACGGACACTGAATGCAACGTTGGCTTCTACGATTCACTTGGATACAAAAAGCTTCAAAGCACATCTGCCGGTACATCTGCCAACCCCTGGGAAATCTACCTCTACGCAAACTGCTAGGAAAGAGCAGTTAATCAGTGCACCTTGCAGCAATCTAAGGGATTTGTTCCTCTGGTATGCACCCCTTCCGCGCTAATTGAAACAGTGCCATTATTCCAACTTCCTTTTTGCCGCATACACTTCAAGGATTGTCCTAAGCCGCTTTGAATCCAGTGGTTTGGTGGTAAAGTCGGTCATGCCGCTGTTGCTTGCCTTGACTGCCGCCTCGGGGTATGCATTTGCAGTCATCGCGATGATGGGGATTTTTGCGGCATCGGCCCTGACCGCAGCAAGACTCCTTATTTTTTCCGTGGCCTCGTAGCCGTTCATAACGGGCATCTGAATATCCGTAAATATTGCAAGGTATTTTCCCTCGGGGGAAGCCGTAAACTTTTTAACCTCTTCTTCACCGTTGCTTGCAAGGTCAACGCTAAGGCCTATCTCTTCAAAAATGCGGCATGCAATCGCAGCGTTGATTTCGTTGTCCTCCGCAAGAAGAATCGTTCCCTCTATTTTCTTTGGGCTGCCGTTTTCCGCATCAGCATTTGATTCCCTGCTCTTCCTGTCCTGCTGTACAATCATTCCTGACATACAGACCTTTATCGTGGAGCCTTTTCCGAGCATGCTTTTTACGCTGATTGTTCCGCCCATAAGGTCTACGAGGCGCTTTACTATTGCAAGCCCCAGACCTGTTCCCTGTATTTCCTTGGCGCGGAGGGGGTTGTCCTCTTCCTGACTAAAGTCGTCAAACATAACGCTCTGGAAGGAGTCGCTCATACCGATTCCTGTATCCGTTACGGATATTTCTATATCGGCAAGGCCCGATATACTATCGGCAAGGCCCGATATACTGTCAGCACAATTTGACTTGTCACCTTCCTTCTTCCTTGCAAAGGCAGAGACGCGGAATGTAACCGTTCCCCCGGGAGGGGTGTATTTTACCGCGTTGGACAAAAGGTTCAGCGTAATCTGGTTGATTCTGATTTTGTCCATCTGCACAACTTCCGCCGAATCGTTTTGCGTTATGATTTTGTAGGAAATGTTTTTTTCCGTGCACATTGGCGCAATTATGTTCTTTATCTCGTTTACGTAGTCAATAAAGCTGTACGCTTCCCTGTTAAGCTCAATCTTGTCCGAGTCAATCTTGGAAATGTCCAGCACGTCGTTTATGAGCGAAAGCAAAAAGCGCCCGCTTGTGGCAATCTTGTCCAGGTCTGAATTTAGGTTCTGCCTGTTGTCCATGTCCTTTTTTGCAAAGTCGGTCAGGTTGAGTATTGCCCCGATTGGGGTTCGGATGTCATGGCTGATTCTGGAAAGGAACTGGGTCTTTGCCTCGTTTGCCTTTTGCGCAATGTCCACGGCCCTCCTGAGCCTCTCGTTCGTTTCCTGTTCCTCGCGCACACTCTGGGTTATGTCCGTGCGGTAGGAAAGAATCAGCCCTTTCTTCGTATCAAGGAAGCTGTAGGAAAACTGCTTTGTTATCGTAAGGCCGGAAGGCTCTACAAAGTTCCCGGAGAAAACATATTTTCCGTCTTTTGCCGCCTGAATTTTTGGAATTATGCTTTCAAGGAGGAATACCTTTATGAAGTTTTCCCTGGTTTCCATTGCAACGTATTTTTCCGCAAAAATGTTCAGCAGGTCCAGGAGCGGCAGCTTCCTCATATTGTCAGGCACTTCCACTCCCTTTTCAAACCATGAGCCGTAGAGCAGCGTTGTGGAATTGTCCTTTGCGTCTATGACTGCAATGTAGTCCGTGGATTCAAATGCGGTATGCCTGAATATTTTGTTGTCCGTCTCCAAAAGCTTTTTCTGCTTGATGCTCCTCCTAAAATAGTAGATGGATGCATAGCCCAGGGCAAGCACGAGGAATGATATGCCGATAATCGCAATTCGGAAACGCTCAAAGAAACTCTGCCGGTGGTTCTTTATAATAGTCCCGGTCGGAAGTGAAAAGGTGCTGATTTTGAACAGGTCAAGAACCTTTTTGTCCGCAACTGCAAAAGTGGGGGTCTTTGTAATGCGGTGAACCTTAGAAACGTCGGTTCCGTCCATGATGTGGCGCGCAATGTCCCCTGCAAGTCTTGCACTGCCGTATTCATCGATTACAAAACCGCCTATGGCACCGCTGTCCGTAAGGTCGTGCTTTATGCAAAAGACAGGCACCTTTGAAACGGAGCAAATGTCAAAAGCCGTCTTCTGCAGGGAATTGAGGGTCCTGTTGTGGGAAAGGTAAACGTCAGCAAGAAATATTACGGAACCAGGCCCCTGCGCTTCTATGCGTGACTTTAGCGATGCTGGAATCCGCTCGGTAAGGTTCAGTATTTCATAGGAGTACTTCCTGTTCTTTTCCATAATCCCGTGAATCTTGCTTTCGTCAATAAAGCCCTCGCGCGAAGAGTCGGTGATAAAGACTATGTGCTTTGTGCCCGGAAAGAGCGAGGATGCAAACTTTAGGTTGGCGGCAAAATCTGGAGTACCGGAAATGCCAGTCATAAAGTTGAATTTCTGAGCCTTGTCCCAGAGCTCGTCATCTTGAATTCCAAAATACACGACTGGCGAATCCCCCCGCATGGTCGGATGGGTGTACAAAAAAGAAAGCGCCTCGTCGCCGCCCGTAATTATGCAGTCAAAGCCGGTCTGCCTTGTTAGCTTGCTGCGCAGGTAAATCGTAAAAAGCGAAGTGTCGTAGGTGGAATTAAAGCGCCTTGAATCCATAAATTCATAGGAAATCTCGTATTTGTCATCGGGAAGAATCGATGTGAGGCCGTTTATCTGCAGCATGACAGCCTCTTCCTTCATCGAATAGGAGCTAAGAAAAAGCACCTTCTTCTTTTCCGTAATGCCGCCTTCACCTTCGGAATAAAAAGTGGCCGCAGAAAAAAAAGCGAGGAAAGTAAAAATAAAAAGCTTTTTCATAACCATTAACTTCTATTATATAACCTTTCCGCCAATCTGTCGATATAAGCCCCCACTTCTATCTTTTGCACGAGTCTTTTGGACGAAGTCCTTCTTGTTCTACCATCTGTTTTTACTCTGCAATCGGCTTTCATGCCCCTTGTTACGGGCTTTCCGGGGCTTACCCTCCCGGCCGGTGCTACGCACGCGCTCCGCGCCCCCTCCAATCCCGCGTAAGTCGCCTCAAAAAATCCCTCCGTGGCTTGATGTTGTGTATTATAACGACTTCTTTTCTTATTCTTCTGCAAAATCTTAAATTTTATGGTATAATGGCAAGTGGAGGTCCAATATGTCAGATGCACTCGCGTATGTAGAAAATCAAGTATTAACATTCTCTTTGGCAGAACAGATTCATCTGCTTAATTTCGTTGCAAACAATATAAACAAAAAGACTTCAATCCTAAACAATGAGTATTCAGAAGAGGAATCTTTGCAGAAAATGAGGGAAACAAGCCTTTCAACTGTGTGGGAGAGCGTAAAAAATGACTCGTGGTGAATAAAAAGAATCTGTCGCTTTGATTCATTAGATTGTTGTTGTGGACAAATTTCGTCTTGAAGAGAAAATTTTAAAGCTCCCGAAAAATCTCCTTTCAAAAATTGAAGGTGAAATTGATTATGTAACTAAAGAATAGCTTGAAGGTGGAGCGGAAGGTGTTTATGCTTGAAAGCTTTACCCTGTATCAGTTTTACTTTAGCCACTTTCAGCCGGATACCTTTCCATTTGAACGCGATAGTATTGTAAAAACAGAAATACCCTTGGAGCGCATAAGTAAAAAGATGATATTCGTTCCGTTAAACCGCTACAGCCGGGAGTATGTTTATTAAAGGAAATAAGTTTTGGGCTCCACTACCAGCGAACTCTGTCTGAAAATTCAGTGGGTTGTTTATAACAACCGCGTGCGCGGTAATAGGACTTTCGCTCCCTTCGGTCGCTCCGCGCAAATGAATTTTCAGCCATATTTCGCTTCCCGTTGCGCCCAAAACTTATTTCCGTAATATTATATAAGTGAAGTTTTAGTCTTTTACAGCTTTTGCAGACAGAGCCTAGCCCCGATTGGAAGGGCGGCGTAGCCGTTGCGAAGCAATGGAGGCGAAAGCCGGAACCCTGGAAAGCGGGTAGAAATTGCATCCATGCAATTTCTACCCACAAGTTTCCTTCGGAAACTTGCCATATCTTTATTGCAACCACCTGACGCGCCATCCTTGGCGCTATCGGTTTGCGAATGGGTAGGAATTGCGTGGAGTCTGGCCGGACACGGAGTGCCGGACACAGTTAAAGATGAGGTGCGCTCCGGAATATAAAAATCCCCTTGAAAAAATCGGTGTAAAAAACTAAAATAGCAACCATGAGCAGTGAATTAATAAATCAGTTTGTAGAAAAAAAATCGGTTGATGCATTAAATGAGTTTATAACTTCTGATGATTCTAAAAAAATAGGCGAAGCGTCCATTCTTGTTGCCGATGTTTTGGGAACGGGAGATGCCTTTGTGCCAGTTGCTGATTCGGCAAAGGATGGCGAGGCAAAGCTTCTTTCCAGTTTTCACAAAAACCTTTTGCTGCTTATCCAAAAAACTTGGGTTGAAGAATTTGACGAGGAGTTAAAGGAAGAGGTTTTGTACCATCTTGAGGAATTCAACAAGAAGATGGAAGACAAGGCCTATGATGAAGCCTACAGCCTTTTCCTTGGCATTGTTAGCGACGTTGTTTATCTTATGTTTGGCGCGCAGACAAAGAACCCCGAGTTTGACGAATACGCCCTCCGCATTGACCCGGAATTTGGGCTTTTCTGGTGGTACATAAAGAGTCTTCCAAAGGATGCCGTATGGAATAAGGACAAGTGCCGCCTTGCAATTCTTTTGGGCATGTATTTTCTTGCCAACTACTAAAATTAAAAAAAGAGGCCGTATATGGCAGATGAATTTGAAGAGCTTTGCGCAGGTCTTAGGGTTGCCAGCCAAAAAACAGCCCTGCTGACCGCTTTGCAAAAAAACTATGCGCTAGAGAAGGTTGTAGAATCCCTGCAAAAAAATAAGGATGCCATTCTTGAGGCAAATGCCCAGGACGTGGCAGATTCCCGTTCGCGCGGTGTTAGCGAGGCTTTGATTGAGCGCCTTGCCCTTGACGAGAAGAAATTCCAGTCCATAATTGATGCCATTGGCGTTATAATTTCACAGACTGACCCAATCGGGGAAGAGGTTGCCGGTTGGAAGATTCCTAACGGTATGCAGATAAGGCAGGTTAGGGTTCCGCTTGGGGTTGTGGCTATTATTTACGAGAGCCGCCCCAACGTTACGGTTGATGCCTTTGCCCTTGCCTACAAGAGCGGCAATGCAATTCTGCTTCGGGGTTCTTCATCTGCGCTAAAAAGCAATTCTGTAATCGTAAAGGCAATTCGTGAAGGCCTTTCTGCTGCGGGGGAAGCCGGTGTAACGGATGCGGTTTTTCTTTGCCAGCCCAAAGCTGACCATTCCGATGTGGACAGGATTCTTACTGCCCTTGGAAAGATAGACGTTGTGCTTCCCCGTGGCGGTGCAAGGCTTATTCAAAATGTTGTTCAGAATGCAAAGATTCCGGTTATAGAGACAGGTAGCGGTGTTTGCCACTTTTTTGTAGAAAAGTCCGCTGATTTGGATGTGGCGGCTAAAATTGCTGCTAATGCCAAGATGCAGAGGCCGGGTGCCTGTAATGCAATAGAGACAGTGCTTGTGCAGAGGGATGTTGCTTCTGCTTTCCTTCCGCTCATGGCAAAGGCGTTTGCGGACAAGGTGCAACTTCGTGCGGACAAGGAGTCTTTTGCCATTCTTAAGGACTGCTGCAAGAACCTTAGGGAAGCCACGGATGAAGACTTTGGCTTTGAATTCCTTGACTTTACGCTTGCGGTAAAGCTTGTCTCTTCTGCAAACGAGGCGATTGAATTTATAAACGCGCACAATACCAAGCACAGCGAATGCATTGTTACAAACGACCGCTCCATTGCCCGCGACTTCCAGACCAGGGTGGACGCTGCTTGTGTCTATGTTAACGCAAGCACCCGCTTTACGGACGGCGGTCAATTTGGTTTTGGTGCAGAGCTTGGAATTAGCACCCAGAAGCTTCATGCCCGCGGGCCAATGGGAATAAAGGCCCTTACCACAACAAAATTCCTGATTGACGGGGACGGTCAAATAAGATGAACATTCAGCAGACTCTTGAAAGCGCAAAGAAAATAGTAATAAAATTTGGAAGCAATTCGCTTGCAAAGGCGGACGGCACAATCAACCTTGACTTTATGAACATGATTGCAGCTGACTGCGCAAAGCTTATGGCTTTAGGCAAGCAGATAATCATCGTTTCTTCCGGTGCACAGGTTGCGGGGCTTTCCAGCATTAACGGATGGGCCCACAAAAAGGACATGCACTACCGCCAGGCTCTTTGTGCAATAGGCCAGGTGGAGCTTATGGACAAGTGGAGGGCTGCCTTTAAGAAGCAGTCTTTGCACGTTGCCCAGCTTCTTTTTGTAAAGGAAGATTTTGAGGACTACCACCACACCCTTAACATGAGGAACACTCTCTTTACCCTTGTGGACGAAGGTGTTGTTCCTATTATAAATGAAAATGATTCTGTTTCCTTTGAAGAGAATTCTATAGGAGACAACGACAACCTTTCTGCCCTTACGGCAATTTTGTGGAGCGCGGAGCTTCTTGTTCTCTTTAGCGACATTGACGGTGTTTATACGGACAATCCCAAGACTAATCCTGATGCAAAGCTTGTAGAAAGCGTTACGGATATAGATGCCCTCTTGAAGGGAATCACTTTGGGAAAGACCAATTCTTTTGGTACCGGCGGAATACGCACAAAGATTGAAGCTGCCCAGAAGGCTACGCAGAACGGAATTCCCATGGTTCTTGCAAACAGCAAAAAGGACAATCCGCTTGCGTCTCTTTTGGACGGTTCCCAGAAGGGTACCCTCTTTGAGGCTGCCGACGCTTCTGCTCCCAAGGAATAATTCTTAGGCGGCACGGGAGGTTTTCTTGACCTTTGCTTTTTTTGGTCTTACGCTGATTTTTGCCCTGCTGCCTGTCTTTCTTATCCTATTTTTTGTCTACAGCAAGGACCGCTTTGAACGTGAGCCTTTTGGGAAGGTTTTTCAGGTTTTCTTTTTAAGTGCCCTCTTTTCTTTTGCGGTCATCCCATTTGAGCGCATTGTGGGAAGCCTCCTTTTTATGAACTATGCGGCCAGAAGTGCCATGGACTTTGACTTTGCGCTTAATTTTTGGGCTGTTGCCCTTGTTGAAGAACTTTATAAGTGGCTCATTCTGATGATTCTTTTGTGGTCAAGTCCCTGCTTCCGCTACCGCTACGACGGCATTGTCTATGCGCTTGCTTCTTCGCTGGGTTTTGCAGGCTGCGAGAATGTGCTTTATCTTTTGGGCTGGGGACATTCGATTGCTTTGGGAAGGGCTATTTTTTCCATTCCGGGGCATGCTACCTACGGTGTTCTGATGGGGTTTTTCTTTTCGCGCGCCAGACAGTTCAAGAACAGGAAGCTTGGGGTTCTTTCCTTTGCCAACATGGTTCTTAGCGTGGCGTCTGCAACCCTTTGCCATGCGGTCTACGACTTTTTGCTTAGCGACAGCATTCAGGGCGGGGGGCTTGGGCTTTTGTTCTTCCTCTACGTTTTTGTTATGGACGTGATTGCCTGGATGCTTATCTACAATGATTTTGAGAGTGATTGCAGACTCTAGTCTTTTTGCCCTGGCTGAAAGTCATGCTGTATAAATGTCTTCCAAAAGCTTTAAGGCTCCAGAATATCCTGCAATGTTGCTGTTTATTATAAGGCGGTCAATTACCGGATAGGAAATGTTCACATAGCGCGCACCAAGTTCCTTGGCAATGTTTTTTTCCCAACTGCTTCCTGCAATCAAGGGGATGCCTGCAAAGTCAAAGCCGCGTATTTTGTTTTCAATATCCTTTCCGTCTGTAGTCCATTCAACATCTGCATGAATATCGTAATTCAGATTATTGAATTCCGCCTTTATTGCATCGCGGTATTTTTCCGGCGTGTCATCGGTAATAAACTGCGTAAGAGGAAAGCTTCCCAAATCATTAACAAGAAATTTTGTAATTGCAAGCGCATACTGTGCTTCCGAAGCTACGGTAAACCTTTTTCCCAAAAGCCGCGTTTCAAGAATGGTGTCTGCAAAGCGCTCAAGATAGTAGTAATATTCTTCTTCGTTTTCCTTTATGACTTTTTCTACCTTCTCTTTGTCCGCATTGCAAAAGTCTCCGACCGCACGAAGGAATTTCGTTGTCTCAAATGCACCGATTGGAAGGACTGGATATTTTAAAAGCGGAATATCAAAAGCCTTTTCAAGATATTCCGCACTTTCTGTTCCAACCCACGGAGAGACAAGGATTGTGTATTCTGCCTGGCGGATTTTTTTTATGTTTTCAAGTGAACGTCCTGCACCAAAGATTGTGTTTGGAATAAGCCCTATTGATTCAACAAGCCTTTCAAGCTCGTGGAGGTTTCCAAGCCAGAAGGGGTCGTGCTCCGGTGTGCCTGCAAAAATATTTACAAGCCCCTTTATTTTTGGTGCCGCCTCAAGCTTTGGCAAGTACTGTTCAAAAATTGATTTTAAGATCCAGTCATGGCCAAGGTAGTTGTTGCCTTTGAATCCAGGAGTCTTTGCCCAGACCACAGGTTTTTCTAAAGTAAAAAAATCTTCTGCAACTTCCTGAATGTCATCACCGATTATTTCTGTCGTGCATCCCGATATTACTACAAAAAGCTCTGCATCCATTACTTTAAGCGCATTTTCTACAGTGTTGCGAAGTTTTTTTATTCCGCCAAAGACGACTTCTTTTTCGCTTACAAGAGAGCATGGGTATGCATTTGGCGCAAAATGCCCGCCTGAACCGCTGTTGTCGTTCAGCTTGCTTGCACACCCGGGGCCTGAGTGAAGGATTGGCAGTGCGCCCGGAATTGACTGGACAGTCTGCATGGCTGCAAGTGCGCATTTATACCGTGGCTGATCTAATACATTTAACATTTTTATTTTCCCCTTTATTTTCCTGAATTATCTGCAGAGACAAAATCTTTCGGGCCAAGCCCAAACTCCTTAATCCATTCATCTTTTTGCCAAACCTTTTTTACTTTGTAATGAAGCCACAATGCACCTGAGCGTTCGTCAACTTTTACTTCGACAAATTCAAACGAGACAGGAATCTCTTCGCCCCATCCTTCTTTTGCCATAAAAAGCTGTGGGGTGCCTGTTCCTCCATCTGCTCCCGGAACAATAACAAAACCTATTTCATCAACGTAGCCCTTCCGCAAGAAAGCCCAGTTCAGTGTTCCGCCGCCTGCAACAGACAAAAACTTTACTCCAAAAAGTTCCACCATTTTTTGAAACATAACATCGTAGTCAATTTCTTCGTTTCCGCAGATAATGTAAGAAATATTTTTTCTCCGCAAAAAATCCTTGTACTCGTTGGAAACTTTTTCCGTAATTACGTCGACGATGTGCGAGTGAACCCCTGCATAAAATATTTCGTTTTTCTGGTAGCCCAGAATACCTTTGCGGTCAAGGACAAAGCTGTAGCGCTCAGCTTCCTTAACGGCAATAAAATCACCCGGAGGAACAATTTCTGCATTTGCATTAAGGTCCGGTGCCTTGTGGTAAGTGTAATCATTAAGAGCGGTGTTGGTTCCGCTAAGATTTGCATCCGTATTCCAGTAGTCACGTCCAAAGCCAATTTCTTTAAAGAAAGGAGCCGCAGCTGTTTCCTCAGGGAGCTTTGTAAATTCTCCCCATATTTTTCCGTCAAGGCTTGTCAGCATGTGAATGTAGATAAAGGGTCGTTTCATAAAATTCTCCAATAGGTTTTAACAAGGCAAAATATACAGTTCCAAATTGATTAGGTCAATAAAAATGGACGGCTAAAATTTATATAATTTTTTTATTGACAATCATAAAAAAAATGAATTGGAAAAAAGAATTTAAAACTTGTATATATACATCAACAAGGTATGAATCACAAAAATAATTTTTCATGGAGGTATATTATGAAAAAAATTTTTATTCTTTTTTTCGCAATTGGAGCAATTTTTACAAGTTGCAATTCAAAGTCAAAAAACAAGCAGGAAGTTGTCCGCGTTGCAATAGAGGGAGGTTGGAAGCCTTACAACTTTGTTGACTCTGAGGGAAACATTACCGGCTTTGATGTTGATGTTATAAATGCAATTGTAGAAAAGACTCCCGGCATAAGCCTGAAAATTGAGCCTACGCCATGGGACGGAATGCTCGTTGCCCTTGGTGCCGGACGCTTTGATTTGGTTGCAAACGAAATAAAGAAAAATCCTGCACGCGAAAAACAGTTTTTGTATGCGGCAGAACCATACAACTATGACTATCCGGCCCTTATCTTTAGGAATGATACGGACATTAAGTCTGCCAAAGATTTGTTTGGCAAGAATGTAATCGTGGGCGGTGGCTCGTCTTATGCAGAATGGCTTGAAAAATTCAATAAAGAAAACGGTGACAAAATAAACATTGTCTATGCAGGGGATACGGCAACGGCTGCAATCTTTGCGGAAGTCCTTTCTGGAAGGGCGGACGTTACTGTGGATAGCCCTGTTGCGGCAGGCGTTTTTATCAATGAACGCAAAGAACCGCTGGCATATATTCCTGCCGACCCTGACTTGCTTAACCCGGCCTATCTTATTTTTGCAAAAAACAAAAAGGGTGAACGCATAAAGGCTCTGTTCGACAATGGACTCGAAGAAATACGCGCTGACGGAACACTGTCCAAGCTTGCCGTTAAGTGGTTTGGAAGCGATACGACAGTTAAAAGCAAATAATATAAAGCAGGAAGAATAATATGGAAAAATTGCTTGACGACATCACTTATATATTTTCAACAATTCCTGAAATAGTAACAAAACTGCCAATAACTTTATTAATTGCATTCAGTGCTACTATTATTGGATTTTTACTGGGAATATTGATTGCCTTAATACGATTTTTCCATGTTAAGGTTCTTTCGCAAATTTCTACAGTGTTCATTTCTTTTATTCGCGGAACTCCTATGGTTATCCAGCTCTACCTTGCATACTATGGAATTCCGCTCCTTATCTCCAGAATTGTTGAAGCTGCCGGCAATGAGTTTGACATCAATTCGTTGCCGAGCACTTTGTTTGCAATAATTGCATTTGCACTCAACACCGGCGCCTACATGTCCGAGTCATTCAGAAGCTCCTTGATGTCCGTGGAAGCTGGGCAGTTTGAAGCGTGCAAAAGCCTTCACTATTCAACGTGGGATTCGCTAAAAACTGTCATTCTTCCTCAGGCTTTTGTAATTGCACTGCCTACACTCACAAGCTCGTTGCTTGCAATGATAAAGAATACTTCTCTTGCATTTTGTATTACCGTTGTTGACATCATGGCACAGGCAAGGATTGTTGGTTCTCGGTCGTTCCGTTATTTTGAAATTTATATTGCGGTTTCGCTTTTGTATTGGCCAGTCTGCGCTCTCTTGGAAAGGCTTCTGTTGGTATTAGAAAAAAAACTTTCACGATTCAGCAAAAATGCATTTTAGCGGGGAGAAATTATGATTGAAATTAAGAATCTGAAAAAAGCGTTCAATCAGAATGAAGTACTTAGGGGAATAAACCTTTCTATAAATGATAATGAAATTGTATCTATAATCGGTTCAAGCGGCGGCGGAAAATCTACTTTGCTTAGGTGCCTTAATTTTTTGGAGCATGCAGATTCCGGAACTATCACTATTGGAGATGCGTCCGTCAACTGCGAACAGGCCGGTAAAAATGAGATAAAGAAGCTAAGGCTAAAAAGCACGATGGTTTTTCAAAATTTTAATCTCTTTAAGAACAAGACTGCGCTTGAAAATATTATGGAGCCATTAATCGTAAATAAAATTCTTCCAAAGGCAGAAGCAGAAAAAGTTGCATTGGCTTATCTTAAAAAAATAGGACTTGAAGATAAAAGGGACGAGTATCCTAGTAAACTTTCAGGCGGTCAGCAGCAGAGAATTGGGATTGCCCGTGCCCTTGTCCTTGACCCGGAGGTGATTCTTTTTGATGAACCGACCAGTGCCTTGGACCCAGAGCTTGTAAGCGATGTCTTAAAGCTTATAAAGGAAGTTGCATCAGAAAAGCGGACGATGATTATCGTTACGCACGAGATGGCTTTTGCAAGGGATGTCTCTGACCGTATTGTGTATATAGACAAAGGTGATGTTGTGGAAGAAGGTGCTCCCGAAGAGATTTTTACAAATCCAAAGGAAGAGAGGACCAGACAGTTTTTATCAAGGTCCCTGCAGCCTGAATACATAATTTGACTTAACCATCTAATTTAAGTAAAGGGGAAAAATATGGCTTTTAACTTATCCAATTCTGAAATTTCCATTCGCGAAATCCGCCTTAAGTCTGTACTTTCGTTTACAGGTGACGTAAAATCTTTGATTGAAGGGACAAGGAAGTGTTCATTAAAAAATTGTGAGCGCTGCTTTTCACAAAACAATACCTGTCTTTCTGTAATGGTAATGGACCAGATAAGCAGCATACGCAATGTTACGATTGTCTATCATACGCCGATAGGCTGCAGTGCATTTGTTCCGCGGTGGACGGCTCTTTATTCCGGGCTTGCGGCAAGAATCGGAAAAAAATGGAATACAAAATATCTTTGCACTAACCTGACTGAAGGCGATACGGTTTTTGGGGCGGCAAACAAATTGAGGAAAACCGTGCAGGAAGCCTGGGACCGTTATCCGTCTGATGCAATTTTTATCTGCACCGGCTGTGTTACGGGGATTATCGGCGAAGACATCGATGCTGTTGCAGATGAGTTTGATAAAAAACTTCCGGTGCCGGTTATTCCCGTTCACTGCGAAGGAATAAAAAGCAAAGTCTGGGCAACTGGATTTGACATAAGCGATTACGTTATAATGAAGTACATCGTAAAGCCACCAAAGCAAAAGCGCAACATCATCAACTTTAAGAATTTTGAGGAAAGCATAAGGCCGTATATCACAAAGATATTCAAGCGCTTTGATGCAGAGCCGCTTTTCTTGTATGCAAATTCCACGATTGAAGAGCTTTCCCACATGAGCGAAAGCCTTGCAACCGTAAGTTCCTGCGGTGCTCTGAGCCCGTACCTTGGAAACGCACTTGAGCAGCTCTACGGCGTCCCCTATGTAAAGACGATTAACGGCAACGGAATTGAAGGCTTTGACACCTGGCTTCGCGACATTGCACGAATCCTTCATAAGGAAGAAATTGCAGAAGAAATTATCCGGGAAGAGCGCGAGAAATATCTTTCAAAAATTGAAGGTTTTAAAAAGCTTTTTGCCGGAAAAACAGCCGTGATTGCAGCAGGTCCAGGCTTTACATACGAAGCAGTCCGCGTTCTTGGTGAAATAGGGATTACGGTAAAGGCTGCCCTTTCCTGGCATCACGATTCAAAATACGATGACCAGACGATTCCTGACACTTTGACCCATATAGAAAAGTCTCACCCGGACTTAAAGCTTTCGATTATTGATTTGCAGAACCACGAGCTCTTGAATATCCTGAACAGGGAAAAACCTGACCTTTACATTGTGCGCCATCCGGGTACGCGTCCATTTGTAACAAAGATGGGCATTCCGGTAGTTCAGCTTACCGACGAATACCAGATGTTCGGTTACGAAGGGCTTTATAATTTTGCAAGGAATATTGCAGACTTGTTTAACAACAAAAGTTTTACCCAAGGTCTAAAAAAACACTGCTCAATTCCATATACAGCGTGGTGGCTTGAGCAGCCTTCGAATAAATTTGTAATGTAGGTTAGGTTCAGAAGGAGCAAATGCTGTGAAAAAACGGCAAAGTCTAAATTCAAACTGTAAGTTTTGGTAAAAAAGCGCATAGTTTTCAACGAAAAAGCAGGAAATTTCGAAAAAAACTTATGAATTTCATCGAATTTCTCCAAAATTCACTTGCCTAAAATCCGAAATTGTGCCAATATCTTTGCAATAAATTCGGAGAGATGAGAGGGGTTTTATTTTTAAGGAGACTTCAATGACTTGTGAGCGCATTGATTATTACCAGACCGCTGAGCGCACAAATGTGATAAGGCTTATTTTTAACTCAGCCTTTTTCTGCGCCTTGTTTGCTGCCGTCTGTTCCTTCATCTATTTCTATCTTCCAAATGCAGAATTCAGCAGCCTTTCCCCTGTTGCATCAAATTCAAGCGTAAGCACTGAAAAAGTTCAGTCAGTTGAAGTTAGCCCTACCAAGGATGCAGCTTCTGAAGATGCTGCCCCCGCAGAACTTGCCGCTGATGCACAACTTTCTCTTGATGCCCCGGACTTCTTCGCCCAGCTTGCAGCAAGGGACAATTCTTCCCATGCCCTTCCCGCAAAATTTACCAGGGGAGCTGGAACCGCATCCCTTTCACTGCATCCAAATGCCGCCAACCGTGAAGACCTGGGCTTGCTCCTTTACCGCCAGCCCCAGACCCGCGCAGCTGTTGAGGGTTTTTACTACCAGGTAACAGGCAACCGCGAAACTGCAATTGCAATCCTTGATGCTGCAGAGACATACAACATTCCGCTTTCACTGGCATTTTCCCTTGCTTATGCAGAAAGCCACTTTAAGCCCTATGCTTCCCACGTGAACAAGAACGGTTCAATAGACCGCGGCCTTTTCCAGCTCAACAGCAATGCCTTCCCCAACCTTACAGAAGAGGAATTCTTTAACCCCAAGATTTCAGCTTTGAAGGGCCTCAAGCACCTTAACTATTTCCTCAGAACCGCCGGAAACGAAGTTACCGCCCTTGCAATGTACAATGCCGGTGCCGCAAAGGTGAGCGCAAACAATACGCCTCACTCAACGCTTGACTATGTGGCCGCAATCAACAACTACCGCAGCGCAATCGACGAAAGCTTTGCAAAAGACGTGCTGGTATTCTTTGAACGGGGAAATGCCGGTCGATTTGGCGAAAAGGTTGAATACACACAGTCGTAAGAAAACTCTAAAAGAAGGGAGTGGCTTTTGTCTTTAATTCCAGTCTTTGTTTTTACGGGGGGCATAATTTTTTCTGCCCCCATCGTGCTTTTTGTAGTTGCTGTCATAGAACTCATCTGTTATATAAAGGGATGTTCTGAGTCCGTTCCAAAGACCAAGCTAAGAAAGCATTTGTTTTGCATGATAGTTTGCCTTGCCCTCTTTGTGATTATGCTTGTCTTGGGCTTTATTGTCCTGCGCTATGTCTAATCCTCATTGTAAGGCATTTGAGCCTACACCCGATTGTAAGGGCGGTGTAACCGGTCATGCAGTGCTGGACACAGTTAAAATTGGCATGCCGTCCAAATTCAAAAGAATAAGCTAAACTTGCACAAGGCCCTTGCCTCGCATACCTTGAAGGACTTGGAGAAAGTCCGGGTTTTCGGCGGTAAATTCTTCCATTGGACCGCTCTGCTGGACCTGTGCAGACAGCTGGCCAAGTGCAAAGAGAAAGCTTTTTGCAGCCTGGGCTTTCGCTGCCGGAGGAAGGGCTGTGGTGTAGGGCTCCTGCATGTATTGCCATTCGAGTTTGCCTTTGCGTTCGATGGGGATGCTTGTGAGCCAGAGGCATTTTTTTATGTTAAGGGCTGACTTCCATTCCGACTTTCGCCGCATTTCGTATTTTTCCACTGCCTTTTGGACAAGCTTTTTTGGAACGCTTGGCTCCGGGGTTTTAAAGTCGAACCAGTTGCCAACCTTCATTCCGATTTTTTCTCCGTGCATCCATGACTGGAGTGCGAGGTTGAGTCCCCTGCCGAATTTTTTTGAATCGTTTTCGCCCTTAAAATGCATTCCGTTTTTTGCAAAGAGGCCCGAACTTTTTTCTTCTTCCGGGCAAAGTTCTGGGTGAAGGCCTCGCTTCCATTCGTCGTAGATGCGCGAATGGCGGGTAAGGACAAATTTGTGCCAGAAGCATGAGTCCAAGAGTCCCAGCTCAAAGAACTGCCTCAGCGTTTCCATGGAATTTATTGTGTCCTGGGCGCTTTCCCCAAAGTAGCCGTAAATCATGTAGGCGTGTATTAGGATTCCCGCTTCCTTAAAGGCACAGCATGCACTTACGATTGAATCCAGGTCGGTGCCCTTGCTAATTTTGTCAAGGCCGCTGCCGGTCGCAATTTCTATTCCGCCGCTTACGCCGGTGAGTCCACCCAGGCATAGTAAGTCTGCCATGTCGCGTGAATAGACTTTTTCAAAGCGTACATTGCCCCAGTAGGAAAGGGGTGCGGAATTCTTTAAGTTGAGTTTTGCAAATCGTACAAGACCAGAAGGGGGAAGGGCTTCGTCCACAAAGTGAATGCCGTAGACTCCTTTTTCTTTTGCTACTTGGGAAAGACCTTGATACAAATGCTCAACATCGGTCATTTTGTAGGAGCAAACGTAGTCCAGCGTAACGTCGCAGAAAGCGCATTTGTGCCAGTAGCAGCCGTGGGCAAGGTAAGCCTTTATCCAGCTTCCGTCCGACCATAGCCTTTGCATTGGGTTTGTGTCGTCTGCCATGCGGGGGTAAAGGGAAAAGTCTATGTCGGAATAGTCGGGAACAAGGCTTGAGGTTACCCTGCTTTCAAAGTCGGCCATTTCTCTGTCGCTTTCCTTGGGGGCTATCGTGCCGTTTTGAGTCCAAAGGCGCATCTTGTAAATTCCGCCGCCTGAGGAACTTTTGCCGGGAAATTCCATGGAGGAAAGGATTCCGCTTTCCAAAAGCCGCTTGTAGGAACCGTAGCCCCGGTCAAGCGATATTGCGTCTGCATAGCGCTCAAATTCCGGCAAGTCAAATTCCCTGAGCTCTGTGTTTATGAAGCCCCCTCCAAAGGAAGTGAATACCTTGCTTCCGTAGCGTTCCTTTAAGAACCTTCCGGTAAAAAGCGCCGGCGTAAATGTTCCTGCAAAGGGAACTGAAATGCAGACCAGCGTCCTTCTTCCCTTTTCCGCCTGCTCCTGAATCTTCTTGTCTTCAATTCCGCCCGGGCAAAAGACTTCCCCCAAAAGGCCTCTGTAAAATTCATTCAGCAGGGGTGAATCAAGGCTGCTTTCTATGTCGCTGAATTTTTTACCGCTTACGGCGATTGATTCCGCATACCGAATCAGGGAAAAGTCCTTGTCAAAGGCAACGCTTATGTAGTCGGCAAGGTCTTCCAAAGCTGCCCCTGCCAAGTTTCTTGCATCGTCTGCGGTGGGCATGGCATCAAGTTTTTCAAGGTAGCTTTCCATCCGCATACCGCGTGGTACAAAGGGGGAAAAGACAAATTTGTGGGTAAGTTCTCGCGAAGAAGATTTAGACCCGTCGCGAAGCATGGCCATGATGCTGTCTATCCAGGAAATCCACAGGTCCTTTTGCAGGATGTAGCGCCTTAGGTTATTTGCCGCAAAGTCCTGTCCGCTTTTTTCAAAGCTGTCTGCAAGTTCCAGTGCCTTTTTTTCCGTTAGGCAAAAGAGCCTTTCAAGCCCCTTCCTGCAGAAAATTGAATTGACAAGGGCAATACTAAGGTCGTGCCAACTTGCAAAGGCCTTTTCCCCCTTAAAAAAAGCGCTCAGATATGCGCCCGAAGGATATGCCGTGTTAAGCTGAACAAGCGGCGGCTGAATGATAATGACATTAACCTTTGCGTTGGAATCTTCCATTTGAACAGTATAGAATATTTTTGCCGCTTTGTCTTCTTGATTTTTTCTTATTATTCTCTTCTGGACGTGCTTTCTCTTGAATACAAGCCAGGCATCTGCTAATTCGGCATCCAGGTCCTTTATTACGGGCTTTCCGGGGTTCCGTGGGGCCCTACCCACTCCATTGCCTAGGGCAACGGGCTTCCGCCCGCCCCTCCAATCCCGCGTAGGTTGCTGCAATGCCACATCGGTGCCCGTTCCCTGAGCCAGTCGAAGGGAGCCTGTTTGCAAAGAAGTGTCGGCCCTTCGAGAGCCCGCTTGACGCTACGCTGCGAGTGCAGAGGGCATTGTCACCCTGAACGCACTTGCGAGCAAGTAATTTCAGGGTCTGTGTAAGTTGTGGCTGAATGGTTTACAGATGCTGAATCAAGTTCAGCATGACGGTTCTTTGTTAAAATGGCGGTTTTTCGTCGGGGAGGCGCTTTTTTGCAACAAAAAAATCCGTTCCCAGAGGCTGTCGAAGGGAACTTGTTTGCAAAGATGTGCCGCTCCCTGAGGCTCTCGAAGGGGCGTGTCTGCAAAGAAGTGACGGCCCTTCGACAGGCTCAGGGACCGGGGTGCTTTGCTATGGAATGTGGTTTGCGCAAGGTTTAAAAACAGAAAAGGCCACTGGCGAACCAGTGACCTTTTTTGGTTAGGTTAGTGTAGCTTTTTCTACGCTAGATTAGAAGTATACAGAGATTGCAACAGGAACTGCCCATACGAAGTTCTTGTATTCTTTGTCATCGTTCGGTACACCCTCAACAGAAGCGAGGTTGCCGCTGTTTGTTGCACCCTGGAATGCAACTCCGATGTAGCCGTTAGAAGATACGTTCTTCTGTACACCAACAGAGAATGCAATTCTGTCACCAGAGAACTTGTCGTCTTTTTCACCATCTTTCTTTGCAGGTGACATATAGCGTACGTCTGCGTTTGCAACAAGACCGTCGCCAAGGTCATAGTCTACACCAAGGCCAGCCTGGAAGCGTGGGTCAAGCTTTTCGCCAGCCATCTTGTAAAATGTGAAGAAAGCACCGCTTGCAGAAACCTTGAGCTCTGGCATAACCTGATAAGAAGCACCAGCTGCAATCTTCATCTTTGTCTTCTGACTAACTGTTGCATCAGCAAGCTTTGCAGGGTTTGCAGAATCTTTAGCGTTCCATCCGGTCAAATCTAATTTTTTATCGTCACCGTCTTTTACAACGTTGTACTGGAAACCAACACCAGCGAAGAGACCTTCTACAGCAAGAACGTCAACTTCTGCTTCGAGTGTGCAGTTGCTGTTTCCGTCTTCACCATCTTTTGCAGCAACAGCTGGTGTGCCAGGTGTGTATTTGTAACCTGCAGCCAAAGCATCTTCATAGGCAGCTGGTGTAGCAGGAGCTGTGTATGTTGCTGTAACATCTTTTCCGTCTTTATCAAACCACTTTCCTGTTGTAGCATCTTTAGCAGGTGTTCCATCTGTAGAAGCAGCACCCTTACCGATGTACTGTCCCTTAACCTTTACAAGACCCGGTACTGTGTAAGCAAAACCTGCGCGGAGATTCTTGTATGTCTCGCCAGCCTTTACGTTCTTGTCTGTGATAGGAACAAGAGCCTGGATGTAGAGGTTTTCCATTGGTGTGATTTCTGCAAGAAGACCAGTGCCTCCGTTTCCGCTCATCAAAAGACCTTCATCTCCTGCAATCCAAGCGTTCGGACGCATCCAGTTCCATGAACCGTAGCATACGTCGCCGCGGAGAGTGTTGTTGTCATACTTACCGTAAGAAACCTTTACGATGTCCAAAGGCTTTACCCAGAGGTTTGCTTCATCGCCAGCAGTCATGCTCATGTCTGCATTGTTGCGGTAGGCCATGTTGAAACCAGCGTTTCCGTCAGGAGCTACACCAGTAATGTTCAAGCCACCTACGCGAGCAGCTCCGCCCCAAGAGTTACCAGCGGCTGTGATTGTCTCGTCACCGTTGTTTGCTACAGGAGCAGCAAGTGCGCGCATCCAAGCACCAAATGTGATACCTTCTGCGAAAGAGACAGCTGCGAAAGCTGCCATTCTGTAAGTAGTATTGAAGAAAAGTGGGTAAAAATGACCCGAAATGTTTAAAAAGTAACATTTTGTTGGTAAATTTAACATTTTTCTGAGTGTCAGAATTTAAGACTATTGCAATAAAATTTTCAGCCAAAAATAATTTTTTGTTATATTTTTGACCACCCTAGGTAAATATCTGTATTGTAACAAGTTACAGGCTTACAATACTGTCATATAGCAGAATTAATAATAGGTGTTTTGGGGTGTTTTTTTGCAACAAAAAGAATCCGCCCCCACCCGCTCCCTGAGCCAGTCGAAGGGAGCTGTTTGCAAATAAGAAGTGGCACTTGGGCTATACCCGCAAGCTGGCCACCCTGCAGCAAAAAAACAAAAAAATCTTCGCAAATGTGTCAGTTTTCGGAATTCTAATGACAAATATATAAGTGTATGGAAGTAAAACTAAGATCCCTTTTGGAATTGGAAAGACTGGAGACGGCGGAGCTTGAGCGCGAGTGCAGGAGACTCAGGGTAAGGTTCAAGCCGGTGGAGGAGCTGACCTTTGCGGACGACTTTCTCTTCGGCGCACTGATGTACCGCAGGGAGGTCTGCAAGGGCGTAATAGAAAGGCTTTTGGGAATAAGGGCGGGGAAGATAACCTACCCCGAGCTTCAGAAGGTCATAAGCCCCTTCTACGACTCAAAGGGGATAAGGCTTGACGTGCTTGCCCGTGACGGGAAGACGCTCTACAACATAGAGATGCAGACTGTAGCCCATGCATCCCTTCCGCTCAGGATGCGCTACTACCAGGGGCTCCTGGACATGGACCTGCTGATGAAGGGGCAGGACTACGGAGACCTGTGCCAGGGCTACGTCATCTTCATCTGCCGGGCAGACCCCTTTGACAGGAGGCTTCCCGCCTACACCTTTGAGAGCGTATGCCTTGAGGATGCCACGCTGAAACTTGGCGACAAAAGCCAAAAGATATTCTATAATGTAAGTGCGTGGGAGTCTGACAGTGACGGCGAGAGAAGGAGCCTGCTTCGCTACATAGACAGCGGCAACGCCACGAGCGCATTCACGCGGAGGCTGGAGGAGCTTTCCAAGGAAGTGAAGGGCTCCAACAAATTCAGGAGGCAGTACATGATGCAGAACATCTACATAAACGACGCAATCTACCATGGCAGGGAGATGGGCCGTGCCGAAGGAATTGCAACTGGTATGGAACAGGCAACACGGCGCAACATCCTTGGTGCGTATGAAAAGAACATTCCCGTAGGGGTAATCGCCTCTTTTGTAGGCAAAACAGAAGCCGAGGTGCAGGAGATAATCCGCCAGGGGCAAGCGGAGGCATCATCCCGCTGAACCTGCATGGAGTCCATGGGCTTTCGTAAATAGCCACCGGTGTTTTGGCTGTGGACAGATGGCTCTTTGCTGTGCCTTATAAACTGGCTGTCGTAGGGGCCTGTTTGCAAAGAGACATCGGCCCTTAGAGAGCCCGCTTGACGCTACGCTGCGAGGGCATGAGCCTACGCGGGATTGGAGGGGCGGGCGGAAGCCCGTTGCCCCCGGCAATGGAGTGGGCAGGGCCCCACGGAACCCCGGAAAGCCCGTGGCGCATAGTGGCGGAGGCCGGAATTTAGCCAAGGAACGGATGGTAGAGCGCCTTTATGCATCGTCCAAAATATAAAAATGCCATTTGTTTTTAAAACAGACTTTCTAACTTGCATATTGTGTGCTATAATGGTTTTGTGAGCGAGAATGGACAGAAAGCGGACGGCCGGAACGTTCGGCTGAGCGAAGCGGCTCTTTGGTTCAGGATTGAGGACTTGAAAAACGAGGCCCGGGAACTGAACAGGGCTATTGCAGACATTTCCCAGTTGGTCTCTTATACACGTGTCGATTCAATGATTGACTTTTTGATAAGCAAGTTGGACGATTATTTTGTCCCGGAGACGCTTGTTTTTATGATAAAGCCACCGCGCAAAAAGGGGCTAAGGCAGTTTTACTATTCAAACCTGCAGAAAGTGGACAAGACCCTGGATCCTAAGTATTTTTCCATTCTGGAAGAATATTTTGACAATCTGGCGAATACTACCGTCAACGGCTATGCGGTTCCCTTTGGCAACCTAGTTCACGAGCTTCCCAAGGATACTTTTTCTGATGATTTGCTAAAGCTAAAGCCCGCGCTTGTGATTCCCCTGCTTGGAATTGGCGGAGTCTACGCCATAATCTACATAAGCGTAAAGAACGACGGCTCCGGCTTTACCGCCAACGAAATGTTCTATATTCACAGGATGTTTTCCGTGCTTGCGGTTACTATGCAGAACGGCCTTCACTATGAAATAAGCATTACCGAACCCAAGACCGGGCTTTTTACATATGATTTTTTCATCACCCGCATGGAGGAGGCAATCAGCAACCTGCGCCGCTACAACCGCCATTCAGGAATGCTTATAATCGACATAGACTTTTTTAAGCACTTTAACGACACCTATGGGCATTTGTGCGGTGATAAGGTACTCCTTGCCCTTGCTCAGACGCTTAAAAAAATTGTACGCGAGAACGACTGCGTTGCGCGCTTTGGCGGGGAGGAATTTTCCATACTGCTGACCGAATGTGATGAAAATAGCCTTTGGAACATTGCTGAACGCATACGCCTTGCGGTAAAAGACATTGTTCTCTACGAAAATGACCAGAAGCTTTCAATTACAATAAGCGTTGGCGGTTGCCTTATTCACGATATTAAGGGGGTTAACCCAAACTATATCTTTAAGAAGGCAGACACTGCGCTCTACTATTCCAAGCAGCACGGCCGCAACAGGACTACAATCTACAGCATGGGCTTTTTGGATGCGGCAAAAATCAAGAACGGCGAGGACCTTTCCGGGGAATAGGAAAACAATAACAAAATTGCATTTGACATGCAAAATAGTTATCAAATAACGTAAAAATTATAATTTTCTTATATTTTGGGATAATATATAATTGCAGGCATGAGTGAAGGATTAGTGCTTGCCGTTAATGACAAAAGGCGCAAAAAACATTATTGTTTTTCTATGTTGAGCAAAGTTACGGCCAAGTCTTCCATTACGGAAGGGCCAATCTGGAAAGGCATTATTACTTTTATGCTGCCGATTATGCTTGGGATGTTTTTTCAGCAGCTCTACAACACAGTGGATGCGGTTGTAGTTGGGCGCTATGTTGGAAAGGAGGCCCTGGCGGCGGTTGGCGGTGGCACCATGTTCTTTATAAACCTTCTGATAGGTTTCTGCGGGGGGCTTGCCAACGGGGCTGCTATTATAATTTCCCAGTTTTTTGGGGCAAAGAAATGGCGGGAACTTTCCAAAGCTCTTCACACCTTTATAGTTCTTTCTATTATAATGGGGCTTGCGGTGACTCTTGTGGGCGTAAATTTCTCTGCATTTGCCCTTAGGCTGATAAAGACTCCGCCGGATATTTTTGCCAATGCGGTTACGTATCTAAAGATATATTTTCTTGGTATTATCCCCATGTTTTTGTACAATACCGGGGCAAGTATCCTGAGGGCTACGGGGGATTCCAAGACTCCCTTTCTTGTGCTTGTCATTGCCTGCTTTGCGAACATTTTCCTTGACTGCCTTTTTGTCGTTGGACTGCACCTTGGGGTTGCCGGGGTTGCCCTTGCCACGATTGCCTCCGAAGCGATAAGCATGGTGCTGATTTTTATTCCGCTTACGAGGACGGACAAGGTTTACAAGGTTGAATTTTCAAGAATCAGTGTGAATCCCGCTTTGCTAAAGAGGATGGTCAAGCTGGGGGTACCTTCCGGCATTTGCGCTATGATGTACCCGGTTTCCAATTTGACGCTGATGTCCTTTATAAACACCTTTCCCACCTACACGATTGCGGCCTGGACTGCATGGGGCAAGCTTGATGCCCTTTTCTGGATGTCCGTGTCTTCCATGGGAATGGCTTTGAACACTTTTTCCGGGCAGAATTTTGGCGCGGGGAAATATGACCGAATAAAGAAGAGCACCTGGCAGGGACTTTTAATAATGAATCTGATAACGCTTGCATTGGTTGTTGTATTCAGGCTTTTTGGGCGTTTCTTCTACAATCTCTTTATTCCGGGCGAGGAAGATGTTGTTGCCATGGGGCTTAGGATTCTCTTCTTCCTTACGCCGGCATTTTTCCTTTATGTTCCCAACGAAATTTTTGCGGGAATTATAGGCGGGGTTGGAAAGACACACATTTCCATGCTGGCAACCCTATTTGGCATTTGCGGCACCAGGCTGGTCTGGCTTTTTTCTTTTTGCCGGGGAACGGAAGACTTTCTGAAGGTTATAACTTGCTATCCTCTTTCATGGTTTATAAGCGCACTCTTTTTCTTTGTCTACTTTAAGAGTGGAAAGTGGCTGCCGAAGGACTAATTGGCAATGCTTGGCGGGGGCTTTCTTGATATTGAGCCTAGCCCCGATTGGAAGGGCGCGGAACGCGTTGCCGTCAGGCAATGGAGCGGGAAGGGACCCGCGGAACCCTGCAAAGCGGGATAAAATGCCTTCCATGTCATTTTATCCCGTTAGTTTTCTTACGAAAACTAACCAGTTGTGCTTGCAAAGAAAAGACGCGCCCCTCCTTGGCGCTGCGCTTTTGCGAGATAAAATGACGTGGAAGTCTGGCCGGTTCCGAAGGACCGGACACAGTTTTACCAACAAGTATGCTCCAGATTAGGAAAATTCAGAAGACAAAAGCCTAGAGGTGCAAGACCCTCTCTTTTATTTCCTGGGTGCGGCCCTGGTTCCAGTACTGGGTGCCAATGTAACCGCAGGTGCGGCGGGCAACGTTCATGGTGCTTTGGTCGCGGTTGCCGCAGTTGGGGCATTCCCAGACCAGCTTTCCTTCGCCGTCGCTTACGATGTTTATTTCGCCTGTGTAGCCACATTTCTGGCAGTAGTCGCTCTTGGTGTTGAGTTCTGCGTACATGATGTTGTTGTAGATGTGCTTGAGCAGGGTCATTACGGCAGGTATGTTGCCTTCCATGTTGGGCACTTCCACGTAGCTTACGGCTCCACCCGGGCTTAGCTTTTGGAATTCGCTTTCAAAGGTGAGTTTGGTAAAGGCATCGATTTTTTCGGTGACGTTTACATGGTAGCTGTTTGTTATGTAGTTTTTGTCCGTTACGCCGGGGATGATACCAAAGCGGTTCTTGAGGCACTTGGCAAACTTGTAGGTTGTGCTTTCGAGCGGGGTTCCGTAGAGGGAATAGTCAATGTTTTCTGCTTCCTTCCACTTGGCACAGGCATCGTTTAAAGCGTGCATTACTTTTAGCGCAAAGGGCTTTCCTTCTTCTGAGGTGTGGGAAGAGCCTGTCATGTAGCGTACGCATTCGCAGAGTCCTGCATAGCCAAGGCTTATTGTTGAATAGCCTCCAAAGAGCAGCTTGTCTATTGTTTCGCCTTTTTTCAAGCGGGCAAGTGCTCCGTTCTGCCAAAGGATTGGGGCTGCGTCGCTTTTTGTTCCCATAAGGCGGTTGTGGCGGATTTGCAGGGCGCGGTGGCAGAGTTCAAGCCTTTCGTCTAATATCTGCCAGAATTTGTCCATGTCGCGGTAGGATGAGCAGGCCACGTCCACAAGGTTGAGCGTTACGACTCCCTGATTAAAGCGGCCGTAGTACTTGGAGACTCCTGGCTGCCAGTTGCCTGCGTTTGCTATGTTTGCGTAGCCGTTGCCTGTCTTGTCCGGGGTAAGGAAGGAGCGGCATCCCATGCAGGGGTAGCAGTTGCCTTCTCCGTTGCCGTCTACCTTCATGCTGAACATCATTTTTTCGGAGATGTAGTCTGGAACCATGCGGCGGGCTGTGCAGCGGGCGGCGAGTTCTGTTAGGTAGTAATACTTGGAATTGGGCTCTATGTTGTCGTTTTCCAGTACGTAGATGAGCTTGGGGAAGGCTGGTGTTATCCAGGCACCCTTTTCGTTCTTTACGCCCTGGTAGCGCTGCTTAAGGACTTCTTCTATGATGATTGCAAGGTCGGCTTTTTCCTGCTCAGTCTTGGCTTCGTTAAGGTACATGAAGACGGTTACGAAAGGAGCCTGACCGTTTGTGGTCATAAGGGTGATTACCTGGTACTGGATTGTCTGTACACCCTTGGTGATTTCTGAGCGCAGGCGGCGTTCCACCATGTACTTGAACTGCTGCTCGTCTACTGTTATGCCTGTCTCGGACATTGTGTCGCGGATGTCTTTCTGAATCTTTTCCCTGCTAACCTGAACGAATGGCGCAAGGTGGGCAAGGGAGATGCTCTGTCCGCCGTACTGGCAGGATGCAACCTGGGCGATTATCTGTGTTGCTATGTTGCAGGCTGTGGAGAATGAATGAGGCCTGTCTATCTTTGTGCCGCTGATTACGGTTCCGTTCTGCAGCATGTCTTCCAAGTTAACAAGGTCGCAGTTGTGCATGTGCTGGGCAAAATAGTCAGCGTCGTGGAAGTGGATAAGGCCCTGGTCGTGGGCGGCGGCAATGTCTTCGTCCAGGAGGAAGCGGCGGGTAATGTCCTTGCTTACTTCCCCGGCCATGTAATCGCGCTGTACGGAAACAACGGTGGGGTTCTTGTTGGAGTTTTCCTGCTTTACTTCCTCATTGTTTTCCTCCAAGAGGCTTAAGATCTGCTCGTCGGTTGTATTTCTTTGCAGGTTATGGAGATAGCGGTATGTTATGTAGAGCTTTGCCACCTTAAAGGCGCCGTTCTGCATGATTCCGTCTTCTACAAGGTCCTGAATATTTTCTACGCTCAGTGCATGGCCGCTTTTGTGACATTCAATTTCAATGTCGTCTACTATAGAATTTATCTGTGCTTCCGTAAGGCGTTCTTTTTCGTTAACTTCCTGACGGTTGTTTGCCTTGCGAATTGCAAGTACGATTTTTTCCCTGTCAAAAAGAACTTCCGAGCCGCTGCGCTTTATTATCTTCATAGAAACTTACACACTCCAGTATTACTTTATGAGATTGGGCATCTAATTCCGGCATTTCTGCCCGGTATTTCTGCCCTTTGTTTGGTATTGGTTTTTCCCTCTGCCCTAGATATGGTGTTCAATTAATATTAGTCTACTATCCGTAGCGTTTTAAGTCAATGTCCCAAAATAGAGATTTTTCTGGCCAAAACAGGCGGAAAGCCTTATTTTTCGCAAAATTGGACGGTTTTTTGGTGCCAAATTTTTTTTGTTTTTTTTTATGTTGGACAGTATGCGTTTTTTTATGATTTTATGGGTACAGATGAATTTTTTTTGTCTGGTGGTGCAAAAAAGGCGGGTTTGGAAAGGAAGGGGGGCAGGGCAAAGCCTTGGTTTGTGCCGTCCCGCCCCTGTAATGCTAAGGATTATTCAGCGAAAGACTTTGCAAGTCCGTCTACTGCGCCTGTAAGCTGGCCCTCGAGTTCCTTGGGCATGCCAATCTTTTTGATGATAGAATTGAGGTTGTCAAACTTGAGTGACTTTGTGTACTTCTGGAAGGCTTCCCCGTCTTCTATGGAAACTGCGTCTGAAGGCATCTTTACCTTAGAATTCTTGGCAATCTTTGTTGAATACTCAAGAGTTGCAAGCTTCTTGGAATCCTGGGCAACCGTAACTCCGTACTTCTGGCTGGTGGAATCCCCGTTGAAGTCAACTGCAAACTGGTAGGCGCTCATGGCTGCGTTTTCGGGTGTGAACTTGACCGTAGCTTTTACAAGGCCCTTCTTTAAAGCCTTTGCGTCAAAGTTTTCAATCGTGAACTTCTGGACGTCTTTTCCCTGCACGGAAAGGGTGTAGTCGCCGGTATAAACGTCGCCCTTGCACTTTCCGTTGCCCTTTATGCTTGCAATGCTTCCGTCCGGGCCTGCAGAAAGTTCAAATCCAAAGTCCTTTCCGTCTTTTGTTACGGCATAAGAAGCCATTTCATTGTCGCTGAGCTTGAATGTCCTTCCGCAGATTTCGTCCTTTGAGTTTACGAATACGTCCATCTTTATGTTGGAGAATTCTCCGAGCCCGAATTCCTCCATGTCGTCCAAAAGGTCATCGATTGCCTCTTCAAACTTGCTGTAAGTGAATGCGTCACTGTAGGGTGCCAAAGCCTTCTGGTAGTTTTCAAAGGCTGAGATGACCCTCTTGAAGCATTCGTCGCTCTTTGCGAGTGTAAGAATGTCCTTTACGAGGTTTTCTGCGTTTTCGCCCTCAAAGTTTACGGTAAGAACCGTGAGTTCCTGAGACTTTCCGCCCCTGGTTAAGTTAGAAGTGCTCTTTGTAACGTCAGTTGCGTACTTGAGGTAGGTATCCTTGTACTTGTTGACTTCGGAAACGATTTCCTCATAATTGGGGATGGATGTGATGTATTCAGTGTATGCCTTTATGATTTCGCCAACGTTAAGGCCTGAATTTGCGCCGAGGAATGCTGCTGGAAGGGAAACATAGTCCTTGTTCAGCTCAGGAACGCGGAGGCATGCTGAATTTTCGTCCATGACTGCGTCCAGGTTGATTTTTGCACTGTTTACGCTGCCAGTCATGTTTGCAGCCAAGGCACCCTTGTTTACGGAAAGGTTTCCGGTCAAGTCAATGTTGTTGAGCCAGTCAAGGTCAGAAACTCCGTCTGCACCGCCCATGGCACCCATGTATGTCTTTGCAAGGGCCTTTCCTTCTTTAAGAAGGGCAAACTTGAGACCAAAGTCTGCAGAAAAGCCTTCTTCAAATGAAAAGGACTTTGATGACTTGAGCCCTTCGTCGACGGCCTTGTTCTCAATGTAGCTGTAGTATTCTGCAGGCTCCATTTTGTTTGCCTTGGATGAATTACCGCAGCCTGCAAGGAGCATTGCCGAGGCCATAAGTGCAGCAAGTGCTCCTGTGAGTGTAATCTTTTTCATATAAACTCCTTAAAATGAAACTAGTAAGACTATAATTCAAAAAGTGCAAAAAAGCAACATAACGCTAAATTTTTCCTGTCTTTTTCACCCTTTGCCTAAAAACCGCAAGCAAACGCATGATTTTTGAATTCCTTGAAGGAAAGACCCGGCAGTTTCATTTTTTATATAGTTTTTATATGAATTGCACAAATCAAGCAAAAGCGGTAAAATCCTATGGTTATGTTGGAAGTTTCGCATATAAGTAAAATATATAGGAAGAAAGTTGTCCTTTCCGATGCATCCTTTTCAGCTTCGGAGGGAAAATGCGTGGGCATACTTGGAAAGAACGGTACAGGAAAATCCACCCTGCTTTCCATTCTGGCGGGAATCCTTAAGCCAGACTCCGGTTCTTCCGTATGGCAGGGACGGAACCTGCTTACCGATGCAAAATTCCGTAACAGGGTTCAAGGCTATGTCCCCCAGGGCATTCCGCTTTTCCCCGAGCTTTCAGCCCTTGACAACCTGAGCCTCTGGTATCCGGCAAAAAAATCCTCCCTGGAAGATTCCCTTTCCTCCGGCATACTGCAGAGGCTTGGCATAAGGGACTTTATCCACACGCCTGTTTCAAAAATGTCCGGTGGAATGAAAAAGCGCCTTTCCATAGCCTGTGCGGTTGCAAATGACCCCGAAATTCTTTTGCTTGACGAGCCCTCCGCATCGCTGGACATAATCTGCAAGGAGCAAATCCTTGGCTACCTGGGCGAATTCTGTGCTGGCGGTGGAACGGCAATCCTTGTTACCCACGACATACAGGAAATTGAATTCTGCGATTCATGCTACATGCTTTCCTCAGGTAAACTGGAGCCCTACCGTTATACAGGCGACGTAAAGGCCCTTGTGCGCGACCTGGAAAATTCAATATGAGGCCCGCCGTGAACAGCCGCATGAACTATGCCCGCCTGCAGCTAAAGAGAAGCTTCAGGAGTTTTCCCAAGATTTTTCTCATGTCCCTGCTGATTTTCTGCATGGCTTCTGCCCTTTTCTACGCAAAGTTCTCGTCTTCTTCATCCAAGAGCGATTATTCCAAGATAAAAATAGGCCTTGTGGAGAACAACGAAGGGAAGTATTTCCAAATGGGAATTTATGCCCTTGAGCACATGGACAACTTCCGCTTTTCCGTTGACTTCACCCAGCTTTCCAGCGAGGAAGAGGCGGAAAAAATGCTCTATTCTGGCGAGATTAACCTCTATGCGGTCATTCCCAACGGCTTCATCGATTCAATCATATATGGAAGAAACAAGACTATAAAAGTCGTTTTGGGAAGCGCACAGGCAGGACTTGGCACAAAGATTCTCACTGAGTTTTTGGACGGGGCATCTTCCCTAATCACGGACACACAGGCAGGAATCTACACTTACCATGACTATTACGCAAACCACTTGGGGCGCTACGGAAAAAAGGAACGCTCCTGGGAATACGAGCTTAACTTCCACTATGCAAACCTTGTGGTGGGGCGGCAAGCGCTCTTTGGCACAAGGGAACTCATGGCCGGGGAAGTCCTTTCCCTTGGGGCCTACTATCTTTGCGCAATGATATTCTTCTTCCTGCTTTTGTGGGGGCTGGGGAATGCCTTTATCTACATACGAGCGGACGATTCCATGCAGAAGGTTCTTGCAAGCAGGGGGCGCTCATCCCTTCTTCTTGTTGCATCAGACTGGCTTTCCTGCCTTGCGCTTCTTTCCTCAGTCCTTGCCCTGCCGGCAATTGCGTTCATCTTTACCATAGGGCATGCAGAAGGCTTTATTCCCGAACTTGAAAACCTGGACTTTTTCTGGCGGTTCGGTTTCCTGGTGAACCTGATTCCTGCCGTGGCCTTTGCCGTATCCCTTGAACTTTTCCTGCTGGAAAACGTGCGCGATACGGTAAGCGGTCTTTCCCTGCTTTTTATAGTGGCAGTCTTCCTTGCCTACCTTGGCGGCTGCTTTTACCCGGTGGAACTTTTTCCCAAGGCAATGCGCATCGCTTCAAAATTCTCGCCCGGTGGGGTTGCCTTTGAAAGCATACGGTCTGCCTTTAGGGAAAATCCATCTCCCTGGCCCAGTCTGCTTACGGCCTTTTACACGCTACTTCTTTTTGTCCTTACAGTCTTCTTACGCCGCAGGAGAATTTTGCATGAATAGAACAGTCCTTTTGCTGCGCCGCGTTCACCTTTTGAACAAGCGCTTCCTAAAAACCCCGGTCTTTATAATGCTTCTTTTGCTTTTGCCCCTTTCCGCCTTGTCCTTGAACAGGGCTTCCCGGAGCAAGGACATTGGCATAAAGGTGGGCTATACTCTTTCCCAGTCTGCAGGTGGCACTGGCCCTGACGAATACACAAAGCAGGCCATGAATGATGCTTTTTCCGGAGACAGCCTTGTAAAATACGAATTCTTTTCCTCCGAATCCCAGCTGGAGGATGCCGTAACCGAGGGAAAGATTTCCGTAGGCTTTGCCATTCCCTCCGACCTGCAGGAATCCTTCCGCGAATTTGAAAAGGGCAAGTCTGTAAAAAAGCAGATAGGGGTCATTGTAAAAAAGAACACCGTCGTGACCCGCCTCATAACCGAATTGATTTTTGGCCGCCTTTTTTCCCGCATTTCCTGCCAGATTACAAGGAACTACATTGCCCGCCTTGATGACACCGCTTTTACAAGTGCCGCAGACCAGGAAGTCTTTAACTCCATGTACAATAAAAACCGCCCAAAGGCTGCTGTTTTTTCCGTTGAATATGCCGGGCCACAAGGACAGGGTCTTTCAAAGCCAAGGGAAGTTCCCCTGCTGGCAGCCCCTGTCCGCGGACTTTGCAGCATTTTCCTGCTGATTCTGGGGTTTGCCGCAGCCTTTTACTACATACGCGATGACAAAAAGGGCCTCTTCGTATGGTTTTCCAGACGCAGCAGACTTTTCCTACGCATCTTCTACATATTTTTGCCGGTCTTTGATGCCTGCCTTGTAATGATTCTTTCACTCTATTTTTCGGGAACGTTTGAAGGCTGGACAAAGGAAGTCCCCCTGCTTTTGGCCTATTCGCTTGCAACTGCCGCCTTCTGCGCCTTTTTCTGCGCCGCATTCAATGACGAAGCCCTGCTTGCTGGAGCCATGCCCCTTATCCTGCTTGCAACATTCATCGTCTGCCCGGTCTTCATAAGCATAAATGCCCCTGCCGCAATACAGAAAATCTTTCCTCCCTACCTTTACCTTACCGCCATTCACAAAACAGGCGGGATATTCGGCCTGCTTTTATATGCGGGAATATCCCTGGCAGCCGCCCTTGCTGCATCTGCCCTGCGCATAAAGACGGTAAAGCTTTAGCAATGCCCATGTGCTTCTGCAAAGAAACGATGGGTTCTAGTTGACGCTGCATGTTTGAGGTGTGGTAAAATTGCAATGCCGTCTAGAAGACAATTTCTACAGCTTAAGAAAAGCCTTGTATGCGTTTGCCGCCTGAACAAGGTCCTCTTTTGCGGTAATTTCCCAGGGTGCGTGCATGCTAAGAACAGAAACGCCCGCGTCAAGCACGTACATGCCGTATTTTGCCGCAAGGTAGGCAATTGTTCCACCGCCGCCCTGATCCACTTTGCCAAGTTCCGCCATCTGGTACTTAACGTTTGCCTTGTCCAGTGCATTCCTAAGCATGGCAATAAATTCCGGTGAAGCATCGCTTGCATCGTACTTGCCCCTGGAACCTGTGTACTTGTTGAATACGATTCCACCGTTAAGGAAAGAAGCGTTTGCCTTGTCGTACAAGTCTCCGTGCTGGGGGTCATAAGCCGCATTAACGTCGCTTGAAAGCATGTAGCTGTTGTTAAGGCATCTTCTAAGGGTAAGCTCGCTGTAGTCTCCCATGCGGGCAACCAGTTCAGCAACCGCATTCTCAAAGAAGTGGGAAGCCATGCCTGTTGCCCCAACCGAACCGATTTCTTCCTTGTCCACGCAAAGACAGCAGTTGGTGCGCTTTTCTGCCTTGCTGTTAAAAAGGGCATAGGCCGAAGTGTAGGCGCATGAGCGGTCGTCCTGTCCGTAGGCAAGAATCATTGAGCGGTCAAGGCCAAGGTCGCGGGGAAGTCCTGCGGGAACAACTTCAAGTTCTGCTGAACCAAAGTCTTTTTCTTCTATATTATATGCATCCTTTAGGAGCTTAAGCACAGCCTTTTTAGCCTTGTCTTTTTCGGGCTTGTCAGACTTGTCTGCTTTGTCAGCCTTTGCAGAGGATTCGCTCGGGTCAAGGGGAATCTCGCTTCCCAAAATAAGGTCCAGCGTTTCTCCCGGAATGAATTCAGCTGCGGTTTCCTTCATCTGCTTTTGCGCAAGGTGGGGAAGTATGTCGGAAATTACAAAGACAGGGTCATCTTCCTTTTCGCCAATGCAAACATTCACTGTGCTGCCGTCCTTTTTGCAGACAACACCGTGAATGGCAAGCGGCAGGGTAAGCCACTGGTACTTCTTGATTCCGCCGTAGTAGTGGGTGTTAAGGTAGACGATAAAGTCGCTTTCGTAGACAGGGTTCTGCTTTACGTCCAGACGGGGAGAGTCTATGTGGGCGCCAAGAATGTTCATTCCCTTTTCCAAGCCGTCGCTTCCTATGTCAAAGAGGGCAATGGCCTTTCCAAACTTGGTAAGGTAAACCTTGTCCCCTGCCTTTACCTTTTCAAGCGAATCTATGTTCTTATAACCATTCTTTTCTGCTTCTTTTACAAGGAAAGCAACGCATTCCCGCTCAGTCTTTCCCTTAGCCAAAAAATCCTTGTATCCACAAATCAGTTCATTATCTTGTGCCATGTTTTTCCTTCCTTTCTATGCTCTTGGGCAAGTTCGAGCTTTTATTTTCTTGTAAAGTAATTGGCGTAAGCGGTTTTTGACCCGAAAAAAATTCTGCACACACGGTATAGTAAGTGCGTTTACCGTGCCCGGAGGGAAAGCGCGGAAGCCTTTTTTCGGGGCAAAAACCGCTGAGAGCCAATTTTCCTGTTGACCATAAAAACTCGGACTTTGGTATTTCCTACATTTCCTGGTGCTCAAGGCGCCAGTTGATTGTGCGCTTTAGGTAGTGAATGTAGGCCGGGTCCTTGCACATGTTCTTTCCTTCAACATCAGAAAGCTTTGCTACGGGACCGTTGTTGCATTCCGTAACCTTCATAACAATGTTAAGCGGAGTTGCATCGGTGTCGTTTGCAATGAATGTTCCTATGCCAAAAGCAACCCTTGCCTTGTCCTTAAAAGCCTTGTACAAATTGGATGCCCTCTCAAAGTCCAGGCTGTCGCTAAAGAGCAGGGTCTTTGTCTTAGGGTCAATGCCAAGGGACTTATAGTGGGCAATCATCTTTTCTCCCCAAGCGTAGGGGTCACCAGAATCGTGGCGCACTCCGCTAAAGAGAGTTGCGTATGTCTTTCTAAAGTCACGCAGGAAAACGTCTGTTCCAACGGTGTCGGTAAGCGCAATACCGTTAAGAACGCCGTACTCGTTAACCCAAGCGTCCAGCATGTACCAGTTTGAATAAGCGGGGTTGTGCTTGCGGTTACCCTGGCCAACGCACTGAACAAATTCATGGGCCATTGTTCCAACAGGGGAAACGCCCAGTTTTTTTGCAAGGTAGACGTTGCTTGTTCCTACAAAGTTTGATTCCTTAAAGCCCTTGGTCTTCTGGGCTTCTATAATCTTCTTTATTACAAGCTCCTGTGCCTCTGCGCTAAGGCGGCGCCTCATGCCAAATTCGGAAAATGCTCCCAGAGTGAATGTCCCGTCAACAAGTCCCTGGGTCTTTTTGTCCGCACGCTCAACAAAGCTTTCCAAAAGATGCTTGTAGTCGGCGGAATTCCTAAAGTAAACCTCGTTCACAATGGCAAGGGTGGGAATCTCGTAAAAAGATGTGTTAACCCAAGTTCCGGTAGTCTCTATAGAAAGCCCGCAGCCGTCAGGAATTTCCTTTATAGAGAAATCCTCAAACCTAGGGTGCCAGAGACGCAAAAAGTCAACGTAGTCGCGCTTAATCCATTCAATGCCGCTAAGGTATTCAAGCTCGTCCTCCGTAAAAGAAAGCGAGCAATATGCCTTAACCTGTTCGCGGATTTCCTCCACCATCTCGTGGGTAAACTTAACGCCCTCATTGCGGCACTTAAAATCCCATGTAGTTACATAGCTTGGGAATTTGTGGTAAATAGCCTGTCCCATGCTGAATTTGTACATGTCCGTTTCCAGCAGGCTGCTGATAATTTTTTCCATAAGAGACCTCCGCCCTTTTTTTAGGATTATACCAAATTTGGAAAACACTTAAAAGGGAATACGCTTTCTTTTTGATTTTTATTTTTCTGGAGCTGGCTTGCTTTTTTTACTGTGCCTAAAGGCAGCTCTTGTAAAATCCGGCTTTGCGGGGTTCCGCCTTTCGGCTCCATTCTCGGTGTGCCCGCCCCTTCGACAAGCTCAGGGAGCGCCCCCACCGAGAACCGCTGCGCGGCCCCTCCAATCCGTGCTAGGATTCTTTGCGAGAGGGGATATGCCAAGACGATACCATTGACATAAAGAGCACGTCATTCCGCTTCCCGCCCCGGAATATGTAGAAGACAAATGCCCGGCTTAACAAAAAAAACTATCCCCTGTCATTAATAAGTGTTAATCTAAATTCTCAAGTTTAGTATATAATCGTTATGCAAAAGCATCCGGCATCATTCTTTACCTTCTTTACAGAACTTGCAGAAGGTAAGTGCAACAGACAGGGACTACAATGTAGTAAAACAACGTGTGGAAGTGCTTCTTCATTTAGATTAATCTTTGCTAAACTTCATTTAGATTTGCACTTGCCTTCTACAAAAAAAAATTATCCTATTAACTATTTGCGCTTTATGTTGTATAATATACCGTTATGCCAAGTCAGGATATGCCTTTAATTGTACAGTCGGACCGCACTCTGCTGCTGGATGTTCATGCACCGCTTGCGGAGGAATGCCGTAATGCCCTTATTCCCTTTGCGGAACTTTTGCGTTCGCCGGAACATTTGCACACCTATGCGCTTACCCCCCTTTCTTTGTGGAATGCGGCCAGCGCAGGCTTTACAAGTCAGGATGCAATTGACGTGCTAAAGAAATTTTCCCGCTACGAAGTTCCCCAGAACGTGCTTGTGTGGATTTCGGAAACGGCAAACCGCTTTGGCAAACTGCGCCTCGTTCCCTGCCCCAGCGGCAAGGAAGAATACCTTTATCTTGTTTCTTCTTCTCCCTACGTCTTTAAGGAAATAAGCGCAAATCCCGCCGTTCAAAAGCTGATGCTTCCCTGCACCTACGAAGAACCGGACAGCGAGGCTCTAAAAGCCGTTTCTGTTAGCGAAGAAGAAAAAAAATACTGCTTTATCCTAAACCTTACAGACCGCGGTACCGTAAAGCAGCAGCTTTTAAAACTGGGCTGGCCTGTAAAAGACGATGTTCCCCTGCAGGACGGAGCTCCGCTTGAAATAAACCTTAGGGAAAAGACCCTTGCAGGAAAGGCGTTTGAAATCCGCGAATACCAAAAAAAGTCTGCCCAGGCTCTTATTGGCGACCGGGGGCCTGGCACTGGTTTTGGCACCATTGTGCTTCCTTGCGGGGCTGGAAAAACCATCGTTGGCATGCTGATTATGTCCATGCTAAAGACCAACACTCTGATTGTTACAACAAACATAAGCGCAGTCCACCAGTGGATAGACGAACTTGTGGATAAGACAAACCTTGAACGCGACCAAATTGCAGAATACACTGGCGAAAACAAGACAATTCTTCCGGTTACGGTTGCGACTTACCAGATTCTTACCTGGAGGCCAAACAAAACTGGCCCTTACCCGCATTTTTCCCTTTTTAGGCAAAACAACTGGGGGCTTATAATCTACGACGAAGTTCACACCCTTCCTGCCCCGGTCTTTAGGGTGGCGGCAGAGATTCAGGCTGTGCGGCGGGTTGGGCTAACCGCAACTCTTGTCCGCGAAGACGGCTGCGAGGGCTATGTCTTTTCTTTGGTTGGTCCCAAAAGATACGATGTTCCCTGGAAGGAACTAGAACGCTCCGGCTGGATTGCCAGTGCCGAATGTGTGGAGGTTCGCCTAGGACTTCCACAGGACAAAGAGATTGAATATGCGGTTTCACAGCAGAGGGCAAAGCACAAGATTGCAAGCGAAAATCCTGTTAAGGATAAAATCGTTGTGGAACTTGTAAAAAAATTCCCCCAGGACAAGATTTTGGTTATTGGCCAGTACCTTGACCAGCTGCACAATCTTGCAAAGCTTTTGGACGCACCAATCATCACCGGAAAAACGCCCAACTCCGAGCGCGACAAGATTTATGCAGACTTTAGGAGCGGCAACATTCACGTGCTTGTGGTAAGCAAGGTTGCAAACTTTGCAATAGACCTTCCGGACGCAAGCATGGCAATTCAGGTAAGCGGAACATTTGGCTCAAGGCAGGAAGAAGCCCAGCGTCTTGGAAGAATCCTCCGCCCCAAGGAACGAACATCACGCTTCTTTACGCTGATTACCCGCAACACGGTGGAAGAGGATTTTGGCAGCAACAGGCAGAAATTCCTTGCCGAGCAGGGCTATTCCTACAGAATCCTAAGATACAATGACGAGTCAAGCCTGGACGAGCTTGATGCAACCCAGCCACTTTGCATCGGCGGATTTGGAGAAGAGTGATGGCAGTTATAACACCTAAGGCTCAGCGTATAATAGACTGGCGCGAAAGCATGGCAACCATGGACGAGGTTATGTTCTTTGACATAATGCGCATGTACCTTGGCGAGATAAAGACTCCCTACAACAAGCAGAAGCTTATAGAAGATCTTTCTTCATTTTTGCGCAAGAAGGAAAACAGGGAAACTTTGGTAAGCCTTTTGGGAAGCGGTGACCTTAAAATTCTTACCATAGTAAAGACCGTCCGCGATTGCACCGTCTCAAAGATTCTTTCCTTCATGGAAACAAAATCGCAGGGGAAAAGGTTTCCAAATGACCTGAACGAGCACATAACAAACCTGCAGGAACGCCTTATTCTTTTTAGCTTTGCGGACAAGGATTCCGGGGCAATGGAACTGCGCATAAACCCGCTTTTGGAAGATGAACTTGATCCTCTTTTGCAGACGGACTTTCTTTTTAGTGATTCGGAAAAAGCCGTGCCTCAGGACGAAAAGCCAAATTCCCCCGTGCAAAAAGGGGAGGGGGAATCAGCAAGTTTATTGTTCAAGGCACCATGCACTTTGAGCCCACAGTTTTTGGCAAGCTTCTGTTCCTTTGCAATCTCCCATCCTGACCTTTGCAAGAACGACGGTTCCCTAAAAAAGCACAGCCTTACGGAAATGCAGGAAGTCTTTGAAGGGCTTGGAAAATCATGCCTTGAAAAACTTACCGCCGCTTTTATGAACCTTTCCATTTTTTGTGCCTTGGAAAAAGGAATCAGCGTAGACTTGGACCGCTTGGAAAATTTTGCCGCAATGGAAGAAAAAGCCCAGTACCTTTATTTGGTCACGGCATCTGTTGCCCACTTTCCAAGAAAAACCATGCAGGTGAACGCTCAGATTTTTTTCTGCACTCTGTATGCAATTCCTGCATCCGGTTGCACGCTTGTTCAGCTTACCCAGCTCTTTCTTTTGGAAAAGGAAAAGGTGGCTGGAGAAACTTCAAGCCGTTTTGGAAGGATTCTTTCTTCCGCCGCGTCTGGCTCTGCTGCCACTAGTCCGTCTCTGGCATCTGGCGGTGAATCTTCTTTGCCCCCGGAACTTACAGACGGAAATCTTGTAAAGGCACTTGCAGAAGCTGCCCTTGAATTTTCCATTCTCTGCGTTTGCGGAAAAGACTTGGAAGGCAACCCCTTGTACAAGAGGAGCAGCTTTTTTGACGAAGAAAAAAATGCGAATGTGGCAAACACAAAGGTTCTAAGCATAGATTCTGCATTTTCTGTTACCCTTCTTCCGGGGCTTAACCTGCACGAGCTTTTGCCCTTTGTTCATTTTATGCAAATAAAGCACTATGACACCGCCGCCGTTTTTGAAATAAACCGTGCTTGTGCAATCCGCGCTTTTGATGCTGGTTTTACACCGGAAAAAATTTCTTTGCTCTTGGAAAAATATTCATCATATAAAATTCAGCAGAACATTCAGATTTCTTTGGAAGAGTGGTTCAGCTCGTATAAATCTGCTTCGCTTTACAAAGGCTATGTCCTAAAGGTAAAAGAAGAAAATGCCCAGTTCATAAAAAACAATCCGCTTCTTTCACCCTACATAATGGAAGAACTTTCTGCCGGAGTCTTTTTTCTTTCTTTTGCGGACGATGCCAAGGCCCAGAGCATCATTGCAAAGAGCGGCCTTGATTTTATAGGCAACATGAAGCTTGCTCCAGGCCAGAACCGTACGCTTGCTTTTTTGCCGCTTGACGAGCCGGAGAAAAAAATTGAATCTAAAGAAAAAAAAGCCCCTGTTCACAAGGTGGACAAAGAAAAGCAAAAGGCAATACTGGATGAACTAAAGTCAGAACTAGACGGAATGAATTTGCCACAGGACCAGAAGGAAGGCCTCTTGGACAGAATAAACAGAAGGATTGTGCTTAACAAATCCCAGCTTGTTGGAGAGAGCGTTCGCTTTGAAAAGGTGGAAGCCGGAGGAATGGACTACACGGGTAAAATCCACGTTATAGAAAGTGCCATTCAAAACGGTGGCATTTTGGAAGTGGCTTTGGACAGCGGAAACTCCGTTGCGGGAAGACCTGTTGAGCTTAACAAAAAGGCTCCTAACGCCCAGCTTATTTTGGAACTTTCTTCTAGCGGAGAAAAGATTTGCATTCCGGTAAGCTCTGCCGTCCGAATAAAAAAGACCCGCCGTCTGTTGAATTTGGACTAGAATTGTTCTATAGTTTTTTATATGGAATCTATTTCGTTCTCTATTACTGCACTTGATATTTTACTAATCGTCCTCACATTTTTGTTGGTCTTTCTTGGGATAGTCGGCTGCATAATACCGGGAATTGCGGGAACACCCTTGTGCTGGGGCGGAATGCTGGCATCCTACTTTGTCGAACCATGCAAGCTTTCCCTTGCAACTCTTATCGTTTGTGCGGTTATTACGGTGCTTGTGGAAGTGGTGAACAATTTTGTGCCCTCGTTTTTTACTATCAAGGCCGGCGGTTCCAGGGCAGGTTCCCTGGGTGCAATCGTGGGAACATTTGCCGGTCTCTTTTTGGGTGGTTTTATCGGCATTCTTGCAGGCCCCTTTGTGGGTGCATTCATTGGTGAACTGATACACGACCGCTCCGATGTAAAAAGGGCCATAAAGTCCGCTGCCTTTGCTTTCCTTGGCTTTGTAACAGGAACAGGCCTCCGCTTGATTGTAGCTTGTGGCTTCGTCATTGTTCTGATTCATGCATATTGGGCAAAATAGTTTGCCTGGCAAAATATTTTGAATTGCAAAATAGTTTTTTGGACGGCATGCCTTTTTCTACTGTGTCCGGCACTACGTGACCGGCCAGCCCATGCAATTTCTACCCGCTTTCCAGGGTTCCGGCTCTCGCCTCCATTGCTGGCGCAACCCGCCTTTGGCGGGCCCTTCCAATCGGGCGTAGGTTTTATCTCCTGTCGCTTATACAGATTATATCTTGATTAATAGCATCGTGTCATTTTCGGACTTGACCTGGCAATCTTCTGTCTTAATCAGAGTTTTTTAATCATAGTGCCTACGTATATTGATGGAGATGAGGAAAGTCGAATCCCTCATTCCGGTCGGCACATCCTGTGCCTCCCTCCATGCGGCTTCGTTCGCTGTCGCCCGCATTGATCTGTCTTTTTATATTTGATTCGTAGCATATAAAACCGCGAGTTTCCGAAGGAAACTCGGTAAGCATGCGTAGCATGCGACGCTCACTCCGCTAAGGGATTCGCTTTGTGATAAGATTTATTGCAAAAAAAAAGAACTGCTGCAAATTGCAACAGTTCTCTTGATGGAGATGAGGGAAGTCGAATCCCTCATTCCGGTCGGCACATCCTTGTGCCTCCCTTCATGCGGCTTCGTTTGCTGACGCCCGCATCCGTGCGGGCTTTTCCTCCCTTTGGTCGGCGCTCACTGCGCTGCGGGATTCGCTTTGTGTTAAGTGCTTAGGGCAAAAAAAAGACTGTCGCTTATTTGCAACAGTCTACTTGATGGAGATGAGGGAAGTCGAATCCCTCACTACGGTCGGCACTTCCTTGTGCCTCCCTCCATGCGGCTTCGTTCGCTGTCGCCCGCATCCGTGCGGGCTTTTCCTCCCTTTGGTCGGCGCTCACTCCGCTAAGGGATTCGCTTTGTGTTAAATGTTTAGGACATAAAAAAAGACTGTCGCTTATTTGCAACAGTCTTTCTGATGGAGATGAGGGAAGTCGAATCCCTTACCTCCTGCATGCCATGCAGGCGCTCTAGCCAGTTGAGCTACACCCCCAAAAGTTGGAATTAGTTTAGCATAAAAATGCAAACATGGTCAAGTGGGGGTGTGGGGCTTTACAGGGTTCCGTTGTTTTTTATAACGTCCCTGTACCAGTAGGCGCTGTCTTTTGGCGTACGCTTTAGGCTTGTGTAGTCTACGTGAACAAGACCAAACCTTTCGGTATAGCCACGTGCCCATTCAAAGTTGTCTAGAATGGACCAGTGGAAGTAACCGCGTATGTCCGCACCGTCCTGAATGGATTTGCCAAGCTCGTTCAGATAGGCATTCGTAAAGTCTATGCGGAGCGTATCATGAATCTTGCCATCCGGGCTTATGTAGTCACTCGTGCTAAGACCGTTTTCGCTTATGATTACAGGCTTCTTGTAACGGTCGTAGATGTGCTTTGTAAAGTGATGCATAGAACGCGGAGTAATGTTCCACTTTGCAGCGGTCGTCGGGTAGCCGTAGGGAAATTCCTTTACAGAGAACCCCTGTTCCTTGTCTTTCTCCGAAGTTGGAGCGCAAATTGCAATTCCCTCGTAAATATTCTGTCCGTGGAAGTCAACCGGAGAAGAGATAATCTTCATGTCACCGTCAAGAATTTCCGGCATATCCGAACCAAACGCTTTATCCGCATCCTTGGGGTAAGCGCCAAAATAAATTGGGTCGCACCAGTAGTGCAGGCTTCCGCCGTAAAGAATACCAGATCCCTTCTGCGGGCGCCATGATTCCGGTGCGGATTCAAATACATCCATTGATTTTTCAAAGGCCGCTATATCTTCTGCAGAATCAGTAGCAGGAAAGTTTGCAAAGCCACAGTGGGCAAGTCCAACCTTAGTTCCTTCAGAAGCATTTGCCCTTACAGCCTGAACCATTGTTCCCTGTGTAAGAAGAATATTGTGAACAGTGTTAAGAAGCTCGCGGCGTGAAAGTTCAAGCCCTGGTGCCATCCAGCCCATGTATCCGCCAAGAATGCAGGGCATCTCGTTCAGCGTAAAGAAATTTTTTACACGGTCACCAAATTTTTTTACGATAAGCTCCGTGTATTCTCCTGCCCAATAGCGGACGTCCCTGTTGCGCCAGCCACCCTTGCGTTCAAGAACAAGAGGCAAGTCCCAGTGAAAGAGCGTAAGCCAAGGTGTTATGTTTTTTTCCAGAAGAGCATCTATAAGGCGGTCGTAAAAGTCAAGGCCTTTCTGGTTTACAATTCCGTGAATTGCACCACCCTTTGTGTCGCTGTCGTAGCTTAACACGCGCGGCCATGCAACAGAAAAGCGGTAGTTCGGAATTCCCAGCTGGGAGAAAAGCTCTATGTCTTCCTTGTAGCGGTGGTAGTGGTCACAGGCAATGTCTCCTGTTGCACCAAATTTTGTTTTGCCGGGAGTGTGGCTAAAGGCATCCCAAACGGATTCCTGCCTGCCGTCTTCTTTTGCGGCTCCTTCTATCTGATAACTGGCGGTTGCTGCGCCCCAAATAAAATCCTTAGGAAAAGTCATAAGTACACCTCCATCCTTTGCGACAATATAGCATAAGCAAAAAAAGATTCAACCAAAAAAACACTTTTTTTGTCAAAAAGCAATTAAAAAAAATTGTTTTATTTACATGCCATGATCAGTGTACCAAGATTGTTTGGGATTGTCATTCAAGTTATAGTTTAAAGATACTTCCGCGCAACCTCGTCCGCATAAGCCCAACTCTTTTGCAGACATTGGGCCTTGCTTTGCATTCTATTTGTCTGTTCCAAGAATTACATCCTGAACATAAATATCCCGGTTTCTGTCTATGCTGAATTTTATTCTTATCTTCTGATCCAATTTTGTTTTTTCCCAGGGGCGGGAATAGGTTAAGACAGCATCCGCAATTCCCTGCTTTTGGGGGGTAAAAATATAGTACTGCTTTCCTCCTGTTCCAACTGTGCGGGAATCCTTTTTATCCTGAACATATTTTTCGTCTGTTACCTTTAGAACCTTGTCTGGTGTTAGGCGGTATGACCACGAGTATCCTGTTGTTGGATTTGCGCAAAGCATGACCGTGCATGAACTGGGCTCCTTGCTTTTTGCACTTGTGTTTAAAACAGTTATTTCTACCGGGTTGCCATTGTTCTCATATTTATAAACTACCGTTGCCGGTTTTTTAGGAACGCTTTCGCACCCAATAAATGCTAGGACAGCCAGAGAAAGGGCTCCCACAAAAAAACTGAACCTGTTCATAAAATACCTCTTACAGTAAGAGTATAAAAGTAAAGCCGAATTTTTACAAGCGAGCAAATTTTAAGTGGCGCATTGACATTTTTAAGGGTAAGGGTTTAGCATAAAGTGTTGAATAAAAGAGGAGGCTGTATGAAGGTTTTATTGGTAAACGGTAGTCCAAGGCAAAAGAGCAACACTCTGCTTGGGCTTAATGAGATGAAAAATATTTTTGACCAGCAGGGGATTGAGGCGGAAATATACAATATTGGAAACAAGGATATAAGGGGCTGCATTGCCTGTAACCGTTGCGGGGAGCTTGGACGCTGTGTTTTTGATGACGCGGTGAATGAATTTGCCGCAAAGTTTAAGGATGCAGACGGTCTGGTCGTTGGAACTCCTGTTTATTACTCTGCCCCCAATGCAACCGTGCAGGCCTTTTTGCAGAGGCTTTTCTACAGCAGCCACTTTGACAAGACCATGAAAGTTGGAGCGGGTTTTGTCTGTGCCCGCCGTGGGGGAACAACCGCTTCCTTTGATGTTGTGAACAAATTCTTTACAATCAGCGGAATGCCTGTTGCAAGCAGCCAGTACTGGAACAACATTCACGGTGGAGTTCCAGGGGAGGCCTCTGAGGACAAGGAAGGTATGCAGACACTCAGGGTTCTTGCCCGCAACATGTCCTTCTTAATAAAATCCATTGCCTTGGGGAAAAAGGAATTTGGCTTGCCGGAAAAAGAGGAGCATGCCTGGACAAATTTCATCTAAAAAAGCCTACGCCGCCATGGAGGGGCGCGCAGCGTTCTCGCAGAGAATGGAGCCGAAAGGCGGAACCCCGGAACGGCGGTGACGAAAAGAAAGGTCGGCCGAGTTAGATATAAAATGAATGGTAGGGCAGATAGGGCTTCCGTCCAGAAGACTAGCGTTCAAAATATTAAACGGCTATGTTTGACACTCTTTTTGAATATCAATATTATTGTTCCCATGCCTCAACTTAGAGAAAACAAAATGGGGACTATGAGTGTTCCCCGGCTCATCGTGAACATGTCGTTTCCGATGATGATTTCCATGTTCATCCAGTCGCTTTACAATATCGTGGATTCCGCTCTGGTTGGCCGGATAAATGAGAATGCGCTTACCGCCCTTTCGTTGGCCTTTCCCCTGCAGAACCTGATGGTTGCCTTTGGAATAGGAACGGCAGTGGGTGTTAACGCGCTGCTTTCTACCCGCCTTGGTCAAAAAAAGATGGAGGATGTGAACAGGGCAGCCATGAACGGTATCTTCCTTGCTCTTTGCACCTACCTTTTTATTCTGCTCCTTTCATTTTTTATCCTGCATCCATATTTTGTCTTTTCCGCGAAGGGGGTTGCCCAGATTGTTTCCTACGGTGAGGAGTATGCTTCCATTGTGATGAGGGCGTCCTTTGGAATGTTCGGCGTGATGATGCTGGACAGACTCCTGCAGGCCACGGGGCGCACCATTTTTACGATGATTTCCCAGATTTCCGGTGCCTTCTGCAACATAATCCTTGACTGCTGCCTTATCTTTGGACTTGGCCCTTTCCCGAAGCTTGGCGTTGCCGGTGCTGCAATTGCAACTGTAATCGGCCAGTGCCTTAGCATGGTTCTTTCCCTTGTCTTTAACCTTGCCTTTAACCGGGAGATTAAATTTGAATTCAGAAAATTCAGGCCGCACCTTGCAACTATAAGGCAGGTTTATCTTGTGGCACTTCCCACAATCCTCTTGAACGGGGCAACTTCGCTCACCACTTATCTTTTAAACCTGATTCTGGGAATGTTCAGCACGACGGCGATTGCTGTCTACGGTGTATATTTTAAGCTGAACAGCTTCCTCTTTATGCCCATCTTCGGGCTGAACAGCGGCCTTGTTCCCATAATTGCATACAACTACGGGGCCTGCAAAAAGAAAAGGATACTTTCGACTATGCGCACTGGGCTTTTGTTTGCCCTTTCGATAATGGGCTTTGGAGTGATTTTGTTCGAGCTGATTCCGGGAAGGCTTTTGATGCTTTTTTCCGCGACGAATGAAATGCTGAAGATTGGAGTTCCTGCAATAAGGATAATTGCGCCCAGTTTCATCGGGGCGGCAGTTGCAATAACCCTTTCGTCAGCCTTCCAGGCTTTCAGGTCTGCAATCTACAGCATGATTGTTGCCTTTATGAGGCAGCTTGTCGTCCTTTTGCCAGTGGCATATTTTCTGGCACTTACCGGAAATATCCGCAATGTCTGGTTTGCCTTTCCAATTGCGGAAGTTGTGTCGGTTGCAGTTTCCATTTTCTTTTACATGAGGCTAAAGAAAAACAGGCTTATGCCAATGCAAGAAGAATGAAGGATGCCAAGAGCATTATGCCTCCCGAAATCATTATTGCAGGGTGGGGACTTTTTTTCCCGTCCGCATGCCTTTGCCTTACGTATTCAAGGTAGCTCTGATTTTTTTTGTCGACGGAATTTTTAGCTGGCCGCCAGAATCTTTTTGCCAGCTGGGAAAAAGCGTAGTTTATGGAATCAAAGCCTCCGTTCCTTTTTACGGCAACAAGGATTCCTGCTCCCAAAAAAAATACTGCGGAAATAAAGCATCCGTCGCACCACAAACGCGCGTAAGAAAGCTTGTCTAGACCGCTAAAAACATTCAGCTCGTAGATGACTATTGCACCGGCAAATGCTGATGCACAAGCAGTGCTTGCCAGTGTCAGAAGGAAAAAGCCCTTGCCTTTGCCCATCGTTTCTGACCCTTTATTCCAAATCAAGGACAAGGGAGCACTTTGAGGCTACGTCTGTCTTTTCAAAGTAGATTTCTTCAAGCGGCTGCCTTGATGCAAAAATGGAATTCTTTGCGGTGGAGCGGTTCTTTAGCCTTTCTTCCAGTGCTGACGGAAGCATCCTTACCAGAACGGAAAAGTCGTAGTATTTCTGGAGGTTTTCGTTCATGCAGAAGGTTCCTTCAACGATGTTTATTTTTGCCGGTATGACGGTAACTGACGGCTCAAGTTCCTCCGTGGAAAAGTTGAAGCGCTGGTAGATTACAGGCTTGTTCTGGGAAAGGGGAATAAGGACCTGCTGCTCAAAGCGTTCCCAGTCAAAGTTGTAGCCGGGCTTTGCAATGCGCTTGGGGTCACGCTGTTCCTTCCTGAGCGAAAAGTCATCCGTGCGGAAAATCGTGGTGTCTGGAATGTAGATTCTGTGGAGGACGTGGGCCAGCATTGATTTGTCGGAGGCGGAAATGCCGTCTATGGCTACAATGATTTTTTCTTTTGTACATAAAAGAGCATCAATCTGCTCGCTTACTATTTTTATTGCCTGCTCAAGTCTCATTTTTCCACCTCTATGCCGTTAAAGTAAAGGAGTTCCGGGCGGTATTCAAAGTGCATGTTGTCAAAGTTTACCCAATTGCCACCCCAGATGAATCCTTCCTTTTCAAAAATATCAATAAATTTTTTGGGCGGCATCCAGCGCTTGGAATTTGGAATTGCCATCCAGCCGTTTGGATTCCTGCCGGTTTCGTATTGCCAGAAAATAGACTTGCCCTTAAGCTTTTTGGGCAGAACGTCTATTGCTATTCCGTAGCTGTGAAGGGAAAGCCTGTTGGTTCCGGCTATGACCCTCCAGTTGAAGGCGGCGGAAGATTTTATGCTTTTTACAAAGGCCTGAAGTTCCTTGTCTTTTGCAGCCGCGCTCTTTATTTTCTTTTCGGCTTCTTTGAACTGATAGTATATACGTTCATGAATCCTTGTGGGGTGGCCAAGAAAGGTGGTTCTTACCAGGTGGGACTCCATGTCTACCTTGTTGGTGGCGGAATACATTGCGTCAAAGAAGAACATGGAAGTTCCGGGTGCGGTCTTTCTGTTTGCGGCGGAATATTCAGCCTTTATCTTTTGACGCTCCGCTTTGGTAAGCTTTTCTGGTGCGCAAGAAAGCTCGGGGTATTTATAGAGAATTTCCGTATAATTCTTTTTGTTTTCAAGCTCTTCCTTGGGCAAAAGCTTTCCTTCTGCCCAGTAGAATTCAGCGCTTTCGTAATGGCCACCGCGGTCTGGGTCCGGGGGAAAGCGCACTGTTATGTTCCAGTCGTCAATGTTTGGGTCGTAGCTTACAAAAAAAATAAGGTCGGGGTAGGCTTTTTGAAAGATTTTTAAATCTTCTGGAAGCGGTTTGGAAATTAGCGCCTGTCTTATAGAAAAATCAGAAGCTGCCACCCTTGCAAGGGAAAGTGAAATTGCAGCTAGAAAAAATGACAACCTAAAAATCCGAACCGACTTCATTAAGACTAATTTTAACAATCATGGAAAAGTTGTGCAAGGGCTTTTTGAATATATTCTATAGAAATGTTGTCCTGGCTAAGGCAATTTTTTTCCGCTGAATCGTGCAGGAAAAGATAGGCCTGGTTTTCCGCGTAGTCAAGGTTTGGCGGAATGGTCTGAACAAATGAATTGTCCCCTTTTTGCAGGCAGCTTTTATAGGCGTTGATTGTTGACATATTCATGCAGAAGGACTTTAAGTTTTCAAAGTAGCCCCTTAGGCTGGAAAGCATGCTGAATGAATTTTCAGAGCAATTGCCAAAATAGTAGAGGGGGAATTCCTTTAGCCAGTCGCAGAGCTTTAGGACGTTTGCGTTGTAGCCCTGTGCCAGTATGCAAAGGCTTTTTGGGCATTCGGGAAAGGTTAGGTAGACCATCTCCGTTTCTACAATGAAGACATTTTCTATGCCCTGCAGTATGCCGCTTTTGGGAAGCATGCAGAAGTCTTCTATTGGAACCGTAAGCTCCTTTAGCTCCATTTGTCCCAGCATAAGAGGTACTTCTTTGCAGAGCGAGCGGAATCTTACGGTTGTCTGCTTTCCCAAAAGGCCGTGGTCTGCTTCAAAGGAAATCTTTATGGCGTCTTGCGTTACCAGGGAATGGATAAGATTTTTGTTTTCTTCTATAAATTTGGGCGGAATGGAATTTATAAAGGGTAGCTCCCTTATGTAGAGGTTGCAGTTCTTGTTGCTCTTTAGCCAGCGCGCCACTTTGCAGATGTTCTGCCAGAAATGATCGTCCTCGTGGTAGCGGCCAAGTTCCTCAATATGCTTCAGTGCCCAGTCAGGAATGTCTTTTTCCAGCAGAAGCCCAGATTCTATGATAACAAAGATTGCCTCGTTGAAGCCTTCTGTCTCGCACTCAGATTCGGCCTGTAAACTTTCCGGTAGGCTGCTCTTTATCATAAATGCCAAGTAGTCATCTTCCGTCAAAAAGCATATCCGCTTTAGAACCTTGCGGTTGCCCTTGCTGCGTGTGCTTACGAGTTCAATCTCCAGCGTGTAGCCTGTACCGCAAACATTCTTGCTGTTCTCGTAAAGCTCGCTAAGAATCTGTGCCTTTTCCTCGGGGTTTTCCGCTTCCTTTGCAAAGTTCACCCTAACAGGCATTGGAAAAAAATGCGTGTTCTGAACAAGGGCTCCGGTAAGGCCGTCACAAATGTATTTTATAAAAAGAGGAAATTCTTTTTGCGCAAGTCTCTTGATTTCATCCAAAGCAGTCATAAAGCGCCTTTATCTTACCACAAAGCGGCATGTGTTTCAAATTCTTCTTTGGCAAAGGTAACACTGCGCAGAATTAGGCTCCCAGAGTGTATTGTCCTGTCGCTCCAGTTGCAGTCAAACGACCTGCGGTCTTTTAGGGCAAAAGCAGGATGCAAAGTCGCGCCATGCCAATACGCTTTTCCGCCTACTTCTGCGCACACTTATTTGCTAAACAGGAAGCAGTAATCTGACTCACTTCGTTCGCACCTCGCAAATGGATTTTCAGCCATATTTCGCTTCCCGTTACGCACAAAACTGATTTCCGTTTTCTTCTGTGCACAATTATTTGCTAAGCAGGAATTGTGGTAAGCTAAATGCTAAACTCATCATAAGCCTTTCCGTCCAGAATATTTTTCCAAACAAAAAGGCCGTCCTCGTAAACCATGTAGGAGTGTGCGCTGCCTTCCTTTGGAATAGAAACTGAACCCGGATTCAGATAGGTAAAATTTGCGCAAGACTTTTTAGCAGGAACGTGGGTGTGCCCGCAAAGAAGAATGTCGCCCTCGCAAAGTGGCGGCGGATTTTCGTCATTAAAAATGTGTCCGTGGCTTGCGTAAACAAGGCGGCTTCCTGCGGCAAAAACGGCATACTCTGCGCAAATCGGAAACTTAAGCACCATCTGGTCAACGTCTGCATCGCAGTTTCCCCTGACACAAAAAATGCGTTCTCCCAGACTGTTCAGAATTTCTATCACTTTTTTGGGTGCGTATTCCTCAGGCAAGTCATTGCGCGGCCCGTGGTAAAGCAGGTCTCCCAAGAGCAGTAGCCTGTCCGCATTCTCTTCCCTAAAGCGCTCCGCCATCTTTGCACAAAAGGCAGCAGAGCCGTGAATGTCGCTCGCAATCATAAGTTTCATAAGGTCATTCTACCGAGGCAGGGCTCAAGTTGCAAGTGATGTTTTATGGAGTGATGCTTTATAGAGAGGGTAAAGCTTTTCCTTTTTGCCTAGGAACAAACAAAGCAAGCGCGTATATTTGTGTTTCTTAAATCACGTTCGCATGGTGGGCAGTAATTATTGTGTAACTATAGGCATTCACTGTGATGATGCAGCTACCGATTGTGCAATACCAGTTTTTTCCCCTGCGTGTAATTGTTGCCTCTGGAGATTCAATTTGACTTTTGCACCAGGTAACCACATCTGGAATATCGCCCCAAAGCCCAAGATTGCGGCGTATGCGGTCTATTCCCATAGGAGTAGTGTGAAGTTTGTCTAGATTTTGTAAAAGTTCGTTATTCATTATTTTTCCTCACAGGGTGCCGTATTACAGTTTTTAGATTTTCAGCACTTGTTTTTCGCGGGTCGCTCAGGTAGATTTCGTGATGAAGTCTTGTGGCGGAAAAATCAAGTACATAGCCGTTTGCCGAAACAAAATCGTGCATTTTTTCAACTGTCGCCGGCTCATCATTATAAGAGCCTTTGTGCATACTCTGAACGCAGTCGCCTTCTTCAATTGTCAGTAATTCTGCACGGGAACAGTCCAAATCTTTTTTCGCTGCTGCACTTTCTTTTGCCCAGTCAAAATCTTTTTGATTTACAAAATCTGGCAGACGGATTACAGAAATCCAGTTGAATGAAGATTTGTCCTTATAGTCAAAGCTAGGAACAATTATTCCCTTTTTCTCCTGCCACCAAAAGCCTTCGAGCGGCGGAACAACATAGTCAAAATACCCTTCAATTCGACGGTCGCCCATTTTGCTCATTTTGATTGTATAGGAAATTGCATACAGGATAGCTAGCGCTTTCTGATATTCTCCCTCACTGTCATTTGGATTTCCTTTTCCGCGGACTGCGACAAATTGCATTTTTGGAATGTGCACAAGCTGCGGTTTTGCAGGCGGAAGGTAAAATTCCTTGTATTCTTTTTTGTAGTCGAATGGCATTAAAGCTCCTCCTTAAATTCTTCCAGTAATTCATGCTTGTAGATTTTTTCTCGTGTTGATTCCCGTACTTCTTTCCACAGGCGGGCGGCGGTTTTTAGCCTGTCGGGGAATTTTGAAGTTGCAGAATCTGCGAAAAAGTCTTTTACAAACTTGTTCCACTGGAGCGAAACCTTGTCGTAGTGGGCGTAAGTTTTGCGGCCGTAGAAGATGTCCAGCATGTCGCCCAGGGTAAAGCTTGTGTCCTTTGTGTCGCGGACTTTCCTTGCGCTTGCAACCATGTCCACATTGAACTTAAAATTTTTGATTCCAGTCTGTGCAGAAAAGAAATCGCGGAAACGCTGACTAAAGCAAAAGCCACATTCCAAAAGGCCACTTTCTAGCGATAGTTCAGGAACTTTTTTCTTTGCGACACTCACTTGGTGGCTTTTTTTAACTTGCGGAGTTTTCCCTTTGAAATAATTTTCAATTCTCCCGTTTAATTCCGCCTTGTAACCGCTGGCACAAATGCCAAGTTTTCTGCAAATCAAAACAAGCTCTTCGCGGTACCAGTAATATTTTGAGAAGTCTTCGTATGTTCTTATTTCCTCAAAGACAGGTCTTTTATCCATGACAAAATAATAGCATATAAAATATGACAGCAGTATGTCATATTTAATGAGTCTGCCACTTTTATTCGTGCGGGGCTTTGCTTCGTTAAAATGTGCGTCAATATCTCTCCATCTTAACTATATATACCGTCGTTCCTTCTTCAAGCTTTTTATTCTTTGTGGTATGAAAACCGTGTCTCTCATAAAAACGAATGGCTTCAACATTCTTTTCAATAGCCCACAAATATGTTACAGGATAATTTTCTTTTGCATATTCTATTAATGCTGACCCGACACCTTGACTCTGAAAGAAATAGTCCACATAAAGGTCAACAATCTCATTGAAGGAATAATCATAATATCTTTTACCACAGAATTAGTGTAACAGAGGTTTGTAGGATTTTAAACTGCGTAAGGGGCTTGCGTGATTTACATAAATTCCGAAAAGCGCTTGTGGTTTCCGTTGCTTCGTATTTTAAGCCGACGCCTTGGGAATTGCCGACTGGGACAGGTTCCAGCGGATTGAAGATTTTGATAAGAGTAACTGGGAAGCGCCAGATGGCAAAACCGAAAACTTTATGATTATAGAGCTCACGATTTTCCCGGGTAGAAGCCGCGAGCAGAAAAAGTGCGCGATTGAAAAAATAACCGGCCTGCTCTGCGAACCAGACGTTATGTTTTTGTTTTGTTGGTTCGCAGAATTTTACGGATTTTTTATTGAATAGAAACTTTCATACATCTTTTTTAAATTTTCCGTAGAATTGTATTTTTGTCCGATTATAAATTCTTTTGACCAAGACATATAATATGCCCAGGGAATACGGCTCTGTTGGAGTATTTCCACATCCGGGATGTATCCAACTTCTGCTAATGCTGCAACTTTATTTTTTGTTGTGTTGCCTATCAGCTCTTCATATTCATTTTTGTAATCGGTAGGCATATATTTCGGGAGGTAAATGTCTGCAGAGATTATATCCGTAAATTCATCGCCAGGGTAGCCTTCTTTTTGGCGGCAGTTCCAGACCCAAAGCAAGTTGTCCAGTTGGTGAACAGCGGTGTAGTGGTTAAACATAAGTTTGTAGAGTTCTTTTGCAACCGCAGGGCCTTTTGCGCCCCACCAGAACCATGTGCCGTCTGACTCGTGAAACGGCCGCCACAAAACCGGGATACGTGCCTTTTTAAAAGACTTTAAAAGCTCAGCAATCTTGTCCATATCATGGAAAAATGCTTTTCGCTCTGGTGTACCGTCAACAAGAATTTTTTCTGCGTCAAAATCTGTATTCTTGGCATAAAAACTTTTGTCATGTCCCCCAATGGGAGAGAACCAGTGGAATGAAAATGTTAGAATGTTGCCTTTTTGTTTTGCCCATTCCAATGCAACCTGAATGGTATTCCTGTTTTCTTGGATTTCTGTTAGGCATTCTTTTGATGAATTTGCATAGTTAATGTTTGGCGAATAAGATAACAATTCAAAGCCGCGAAGTTTTGGAGTGAATCCTGTTATCTGCTTTATGTACTGGATTTCTTCCATGGGAACGGTTTGCGTGTGTTGTCCTGTGATGATAGCGTTGCCTGCTGTCTTGCACAGAAACGAAAGAAGGTCTTTGGCTTCTTTACTGGCATTTTTGTTTACTGGTGTTTGCATGATTTATAGTGTACAACAAAAAGATGTATTTGAAAATGTGGATTCCAAAATACAGACGAAAAAAGCTGTATGCAACCATACGCGAGAACTTAGGGCAGGAAATCCGGAGACTGGCAGCCTGCCGAGAATGCAGGGTGCTGGAAGGACATATGATGATCGACCACGTGCATATGCTCATAGAGGTGCCTCCGAAATATTCCATTGCACAGGTGATGGGGTATATCAAGGGGAAAAGTGCGGTATACGTAGCACGAAAGTATGGCGATAGGATGAAATACTTCAGCGGGCAGCATTTCTGGGCTCGCGGATATTTCGTCTCAACAGTCGGAAGAAATGAGGAAGCTATACGGAAGTACATACAGAATCAGGAAGCCGAAGACATGAAGTTGGATCAGAATCTGGGCTTGTTCTCAGAACTGTAGAAAAAAACTTGAGATAACCGCTTTGAGCGGTTCACATCAAGCCGCCACCTCTGGTGGTGGTACATGACTGTGATGAGCGAACCGCCACTCGAAAACTGGGGCATGGGCGGAAAGCAGAAAACGGTGGTAAAAATGGCAAGTGCCGTGGCCAAAGAATTGCCAATCTCTTCCATAAAATAGCGCTATTTGCTATAATTCACGGCATGGCTACTACTACACATAAAGAGGTGTCTGAGGACACTTTGGAAAAACTTTTGTATCTTTCTCGCCTGTCCCCGGAAAGTACGGACATGGCAACCCTTAAGAAGCAGGTGGACGACATCGTTGGTTATTTTGACATTCTTTCCAAGTACGATGACAGTGAAAACCCATACGATGCTTACCCTTCAACTGATGCGGAAAAACTTCGCGATGACACTGTTGTTCCCGGTCTTGAAATGAGCGACGTAAAGAAAATCAATGCGGCTAATTTTATGGACGGCTACTTCCAGGTTCCAAAGGTTCTTGGCGAGGGAGCTTAAGCTGGCGTTGGCGCAGTCTCCTTTTGCTAACGGGTTTCTTCGAACTTGCGATGCCTTATTGGGGCGTTGGTCGCAACCTTCGGTTGCTAACGAGTTTCTTCGAAACTCGCAAGGCATATATGTGACACCTGTTTTTTTGAGCAGGCGTTGGTCGCAACCTTGCGGTTGCTATCGAGTTTCTTCGAAACTCGCGAAAGCCATGCGAACTTGCAATGCCTTATTGGGGCGTTGCGGGGCTTAGCAAAGGGATTGCCCCGCAGAGGGGGTAGGGCGCAACGAAGTGCGACCGCAGGGGGAGACTTCCCCCACCTTGAATATTATTATTCTTTTAATTGCAAAGGAATTGTTATGAATACTATAAAAGAAACAATTGCTGCCCTAAAGGGTGGCACGGTAACCAGCGAGCAACTGGTGCAAAAGTCAATAGACACTTTTACGGCCGACCAGAAGTCTGAAAAGCCGCTTAACGCATTTATTGAACTCTACGATGATGCACTGGAACTTGCAAAAAAAGCGGACGAAGAGATTGCAGAGGCCCGCGCATCTGGTAAGCTTGATGCTTTGTTTGAAGAGAAGCCTCTTTTGGGTCTTCCCTTTGCAACAAAGGACAATATTTCGGTTCAGGGAAAGCGCCTTACCTGTTCTTCCAAGATTCTAAAGGGTTATGTTGCACCTTACAACGCAACCGTAATTGGCCGCCTAAAGAATGCAGGTGCAATTCCGCTTGGACGCTGCAACCAGGATGAATTTGCCATGGGTTCTTCCACAGAGTATTCATCCTACGGCCCAACGCGCAATCCAATTAACCGCGACTATGTTTCCGGTGGTTCTTCCGGCGGTTCAACTGCGGCTGTTGCTGCAAACCAGGTGCTTTTTGCACTTGGTACGGAAACCGGTGGCTCTGTACGCTTGCCTGCTTCCTACTGCGGGGTCTACGGTCTAAAGCCAACTTATGGCGTTTTAAGCCGCTGGGGTGTTGTTGCATACGGTTCATCCCTTGACCAGGTTGGTATTCTTGGCCACACGCCACAGGACATAGCAACTCCCCTTAGCGTTATGGCCGGCGCAGACTTTTACGATGACACTTCTGCCGATTTGCCTTCTGCCGCTTCACTTAAAAATCTTAGCGCAATGTCTTCTGCAGACTTTGCCAAGCTAAAGATTGCAATTCCAAAGCAGTTCTTGGAAAGCAAGGGTTTGGACGAGGACGTTGGCAAGGTCTTTGCAGAAACACGCGCATGGTTTGAACAGAAGGGTGCCAAGATAGACGTTGTTGACCTTCCAGTTTTGGATGCTTCCATTGCAAGCTATTACGTTATTGCCTTTAGCGAAGTTGCATCCAACCTTAGCCGCTTTGACGGAATCCGCTACGGTGACCGTGTGGACAATGAGGCCGGTTACGACCAGCTTTATGTAGACACCCGCAGCGCAGGTTTTGGGCCTGAGGTAAAGAGAAGAATCATAATCGGTAACTACGTTCTTTCTGAACAGTTTTCCGGCAACACATACAAGAAGGGTATGGCCGTACGCGCAAGAATCCAGAGGGAAGTTGCAAAGCTTTTTGAAAGCTACGACCTGATTCTTTGCCCAACCTGCCCAACTCCAAGCTTTAGGCTGGGCCAGAAGGTTGACGATCCGCTTGAGATGTACCTTAGTGACCTCTTTACGGTTTTTGTTAACCTTGCCCGCATACCAAGCATTTCCGTTCCCTGCGGACACACAAAGGGCCAGGGTGTGGAAGCCGGAATTACGGTTGGCGGAAACGGCCCCTTTGCAAAGGCTGCCCTTACCGGTAAGAGCGACTCAATGCCGGTTGGCATACAGTTTGCAGGCCCCATGTTCAGCGAGGCAAAGATTTTGAGCGTTGCACAGGCATGGGAAGAAGAGCACCCCGGCTGCGGATCTCCTGTTGGAGAAAGTAACTAACACTTAGGCTGTTGGCATTTATGTTGCTAGCATTTATGCTGCTTGCCCTAGTCTAGCCACCAATTGGTTAAGGAAACGAAAATGATAGACAAATATGAAATAGTAATCGGCTGCGAAATTCACACCCAGCTTTTAACAAACACAAAGGCCTTCTGCGCCTGCGAAAACCGCTACGGTGGAATGCCCAACACCCGCGTTTGCCCGGTATGCCTTGGCCTTCCCGGAGCAATGCCCCGCATTTCCAAGGGCTACGTGGAACTTGGTGCTGTTGCCGGAATGGCGCTTAACTGCAACATTGCCCGCTTTACAAAGTTTGACCGCAAGCACTATTTTTACCCCGACCTTGCAAAAGGCTACCAGATTACCCAGTACGACATTCCCCTTTGTACGGACGGCCACGTTGACCTTCCCATGGCAAAGCTTCCAAAAGACCAGCAGAAGGGCGGCGAAAAATTCCGTCCGCTTAACTTTATTGGAAAGGACTGCATCATAGAAGACGGAAAGTACCGCCGCGTCCGTGTAGAAAGAATCCACTTGGAGGAAGACGTAGGTAAGTCACTCCACCTTCCCGGAAAGCACTCCTACATTGACTACAACCGCTCAGGTACGCCTCTTATAGAAATCGTAACCAAGCCCGATATGTCTAGCCCGGAAGAAGCTGCCCTCTTTATGGAAACCGTTCAGGAAATCCTCCGCTACATGAAGGTAACAAACGGTAACCTGGAAGAAGGAAACATGAGGTGCGACGCCAACATCAACCTGAATGTCTGGGAAGACGGCAAGCTCTGGCACACACCAATCAGCGAAATAAAGAACCTTAACTCCTTCCGTTCAATCAAGGAAGCCTGCACTTACGAAGCCCAGAGGCAGCTCAAGGAATTCCAGGAAGACCGCCAGGAATTCAACCCTGGATTCAAAGTGACTATGGGTTGGGACGAAGAAAAAGGCCAGACAGTTGTTCAGCGTACAAAAAACAGCTTTGTTGACTACCGCTTTGTTGTAGAGCCGGACATTAAGCCCTTTAGCGTTGGCGACGACTTGCTTAGCCGCGCAAAAAGCCGTGTTGGTGAACTGCCGGAAGCCAAGCGCGTTAGGTTGCAAAAGGAATACGGCTTGAGCGACTTTGACGTGGAGACCCTTACTTCTACCCGCGACCTTGCCGAATGGTTTGAAAAGGCCGCCGAAGGTGCCAAGGACGTAAAGAAGGTTGCAAACTGGATTTTGGCAGAGTTGCTTTCCGTCTTGAACGCAAACAAGCAGACAATCAACGACGTAACAATTACGCCTGCCCACATTACGGAACTTGTAAACATCATTGCTGAAGGAAAAATCTCTGGTGCCCAGGGAAAGACCGTTTTTGCAAAAATGCTCGAGACAAACGACATGCCCGCAAAGATTGCAAAGGATCTTGGCATGGAAGTTGTTTCTGACAACGGCGCAATCGAAGCAATCGTAGACAGCGTTATTGCCGCAAACCCCAAGGCCGTAGAAGACTTTAAGGGTGGAAAAACCAACGTTATTGGCTGGCTTACCGGTCAGGTAATGAAGGAATCCAAAGGCAAGGCCAACCCAAAAATTGCCTCAAAGCTAGTAAACGAAAAGCTCTCCGCCTTGTAATAAATTAAGACCACGGTTGGTGAGTTCATCGAACCACGGTTGGTGCCTCGCAGCGCAGCTTCCAGCGGCCTGTCGAACCACGGTTGGTGAGTTCATCGAACCACGGACCTGCTTGCAATTGCTAACCCGCTTTCCAGGGTTCCGGCTGTAAACAAGCAGCGCCATGGAGGGCGCGTTGCTTCGTAGCAAAAGAGATTTGGTAGTTTTCCGCAGGAAAACTACTGGTTAAAAATTGCATGGATGCAATTTTTAACCAACTATCCTTCCCATCGGGGGTAGGGCTGGTCGTGTAAAAGAGAAAGTTTCTTTTCATAACAGATTTTTTGGCTACGCCTCTGCTAAAGAGACAGGCTTGTGGGCAAGCGTTTGGGCAATAGCCTAGAGCAAGCGCCTTAGCATAAGGGAAAATGCAAGGATAAAGAAAAGAAGGGGAATTACCGTAAACAAAAGGCTTGTAATGGGGATTCCAAAGACAACAAAATCGACTGTAAAGACAAAACCAAAGTCCAAAAGCAAGTTGTAGACAATGCCTGCGTAGCCTATTACTGTTCCTGCAACAAGGCTCATCCATGCGGAATCGCGGGTTTTGCTCCACAAAAGCACGGCTAAAAACGCAGTCAGCCCTCCCAGAATTAGCTTAAGCAAGTAAAGAATCAATTCTGACTGCGCCATAGAGCCGTCCTCCCAAATATATCATCGGGCAACCTCCACCCAGGAAAATTGCCTGCCTACATATTTTATCGGCAAAGTAAAAATCGAATTTAGGGAAATGCGATTTGCGTCACCCTGAACTGGTTGGTGAGCTTGTCGAACCACAGGGGCTGTAAATCCTAAATCTGAATTTTTTTAGGAGAAGTTGCTTTTGCTAAGCTTTGCAAACACGCCCTTGTCCGCCTTGAATGGCACAATTCCGTTTTGTTCGTATGCAGGCGGGGGCACAAGCTGGCAGTCAAGGCAGAATTTTACAAAGTCATCGTATTTTTCCTTTGCCACCTTTGGAAAGAGGTAGGGGCCTTTGCGAATCCAGTATGGGGCAATGTATTTGTCGTAGATAAAAAAGTCCTTTTCGCTGTAGCTTTGAATAGCCGCAATCAGGTCGTAGATTGAGCGGGCCAGGGCAGCTTCCATTGCAGGGGCAAGGTATATTGTGCGTAAGCCGTTAAGTTCAGCAGGCTCTTCCACAGAATGACCTTCCCCAGAAGGTGCTCCATTTGCCAAAAGTCCTTCTTTTACAGCCAGCAATTCCGTCTCTCCGGCCCAGGGAAAGGGGGCTTCAACAATCACGCAGTCTGTAGCAGAAAAGTCAACCGCAGACGAATCTTTAGCCAAAGCCCAGGGCTTGTAAAAAGAAATGTCCGTACTGAATTTTTGCGCGCCAAGCAGGGCATCTTGCCGGGATGCAAAAACAAAAATCTTTCTTTCGCTAAAGAGAAGCTCGCTGATGGCCTTTTGCAAGCGGTAAGTCATAGCCGTAGAAAAGCTTCCTGTTAGCCCGCGTTGCAGGACATCCTTAAAAACAGTAAATGCCCCGCTTCCTTCCGAGCCCCAGCCAAGAATTGCCCTTCCGCCCTCGCGGTACAAGTCGGTAAGGCGGACTCCCTTTTCCGTATAAAGGAAATTTCCCCTTGCCCTTTTTATGTTACCGTAGCGTAAAAAAATCTCATTGCGCAAAAATTCAGTATTGTTCATAATCTGCTTTCTAAAAGTTTAAGGATCCACCCGCATAGAATTTGAAGCAGGTGAGGTCTATGTCATCGTCTATGGTGTCGCTGTGGCCGTCTATGCTGAGCCTGTATTTTGTGTTTCCTGTGAATATGCCCTTGAGCCCAAAGACAGCGCTTAGGGGAGAAATGGGGAAGAGCTTTGCCTGAATGTCAAATCCAAAGCCCGAGCTCTTTTCGTATATGTTGTAGTCTACGCTCTTTCTTATAAGACCCTCTGCATCGATGTCGCCGAACATTGCCATGTACTGCCATGCAAATCCTATTCCGCCCTGTAGGGTAAGCACCTGGGGGATTTTTATCGATATTGCTGGGCCCAGGAATGTGTCGAATCCCAGCAGGAAGTCAAAATCGTCATGGGTCCTTGAGTTTTCGGCATAGATGCTTTTGCCTATGGTAAGGTCGCAGCCGAGCATGTAACCAAGTCCAAAGAAACTTGCCAGTTCGTAAAAGCCTGCATTCTTTAGGCCAATGTCAAAGTTGTTGGACTTCCATCTGAAGGCTCCGTCATCAATGGTCATGTATTGCTTTTCGTGTCCAAGAACAAGTTGTATGTCTCCGTTGAAGTCGTCTGCAAATGTGCTTGAGGATGCCAAGAGAAAAAATGCCAGTAGCAGAGCTTTTTTTAGAAATTTTTTCATGATTCCTCCTTTTTTGTGGCAGATTTAAATATACCTGTAAAAATGCGTCTTGGTCAAGTTGGCTTTTTATTTGCGGCGGAATATCCGATAAGGAATGTATGGCTAAGAAATTTAAAATTGATAATGACTCTCCTGTTACGGTTTGTCTTGCCTTGCTTTTGCTTTTGGCATTTGCACTTGACTCATTTGCACTCAATGGAAAGCTGCTTGCCTCCATCCTCACCTGCCCGGGCGGAAAGCTTAGCAGTCCCAGCTTTAATTTTTCTTCCGGGGCGGACTACATAAAGCTTCTTTTGCACGTGTTCGGCTCTTCTTCCTGGACTCCTGCCTTTGTGAATTCCCTCTTTGTCCTTTTGCTTGGCCCTGAACTAGAGGAGCGTTACGGTTCCCCGGTTTTTGCCCTTATGCTTGCGGTCTCGTCCCTGGTTACCGGTGTTCTTAACGCTTGCCTTTCCCCGTCCCCTGTCTTTGGTGCATCCTGCGCAATATTCACGATGATTTTCCTTACGGGAATGACAGACCTTGCAAAGAAGCGCATAAGAATTTCCTGGATTCTTGTGTTTTCCTTCTATATTATATACCAGCTTTACTCTGTCTACAGCGGTAGTGACGTGCGGCTTTCTTCTTCCGGTAACGGATTCCTTCTTTTTATGAAAAAGAATGCAGTAACATTCATAAGCCTTGCCGGCGGAATCTGCGGAAGCCTCTTTGGTTTCCTTGTCTCGCCAAAAAAGCGCGCTGCCCCCAGAAAGAACTTTGACGACACCGAGTTTGAGGCGGAATCTCCTAAGAAGCATTCCCTTTTGGGAAAGGCGGAAAAAGCGCGTAAGTCGTCTGCTGGCGATGAGACTGTAATCGGTACGATAAGCCTTTAGGATAATGCTACGCCGCCGTGGAGTGGCCCGCCGGAGGCGGGTTGCGTAACGAAGTGGAGTAATGTAGCGGGCAGGGACCCGCGGAACCACGCAAGGGCGGTGACGCAAGGGCATGGCAGTCGAGTTAGCCAGGGTCCTTCTGGTAGAGCCAGAAAGGCTACCGTCCATACACCTAACTCCATTTGAAAGTTTTTTTTATTCACGCTAGAATATGTCATGCTTATTTTGGGAGGAAGACCATGACGATTTGCGATGCGGTTAAGTATGTTGGAGTTGACGACCACGACATTGATTTGTTTGAGGGGCAGTTTGAGGTTCCCGGTGGGATGGCCTATAACTCTTATGTGATTCTTGACGATAAGGTTTGCGTTATGGATAGTGTTGACGCAAATTTTGGCGGACAGTGGCTTGGCAATATAGATGCCCTTCTTGGTGGAAGAAAGCCTGACTATCTTGTTGTCCAGCACATGGAGATGGATCATTCTGCTAATGTGATGGCCTTTGCGGAGAAATATCCGGGGGCAAAGATTGTTGCGTCCAAAGTTGCCTTTTCCATGATGAAGAATATGTTCGGGACGGATTTTGCTGACAGGCAGCTTGTGGTTTCCGATGGAAGCGTCCTTGACCTTGGTGCGAGGAAGCTAAGCTTTATTTCTGCCCCCAACGTGCACTGGCCGGAAGTTGTCATGACCTACGATGCAGAGGACAAGATTCTTTTTTCTGCGGATGCCTTTGGAAAATTTGGTGCCCTTGACTACGATGACCCTGAGGGCTGGGACTGCGAGGCCCGGCGCTACTATTTTGGCATTGTGGGAAAATTTGGCAGCGCGGTTCAGACCCTGCTAAAGAAGGTTGCCGCCCTGGACGTTAAGACCATCTGCCCCCTGCATGGGCCTGTTCTTGAAGGGGATTTGTCCCACTACATTGGCCTTTACGATATATGGTCAAGCTACGGTGTGGAAAGCGAGGGGGTTGCTCTTGCCTATACTTCGGTTTACGGCCACACGAGGGAGGCTGCCCAAAAGCTTGCGGAGATTCTAAAGGAAAAGGGCTGTCCAAAGGTTGCTGTCTTTGACCTTGCCCGCGAGGACATATACGAGTGCGTTGAGGATGCCTTTAGGTACGGAAAGCTTGTTCTTGCTTCTACGACTTACTGCGGAGGGGTTTTCCCTGCCATGAGGGAATTCATCCAACATTTGGTGGAGCGCAACTACCAGAAGCGCAAGGTGGCATTCGTGGAAAATTCCAGCTGGAATCCTGCCGCTGCAAAAACTATGGCCGCCTTGCTTGAACCCTGCAAGGACATTACTTTTGCACAGACCAAGGTTTCCATCAAGATTTCTATGAAGGATGCGGATTTTGACGCATTGGAAAAGTTGGCCGGGGAACTTCTCGGCTAAGAGTTTTTTTTAGGATTGTTTTTTTAATGAATTTAAGGAAGTCTATCTCAAACCGCTTTGGAAGTGCGGCATTTTATTCTTCTGCCCTTAAGATTGCCCTTCCTGTGATGGCGCAGCTTTTGGTGCAGAACCTTGTTTCGCTGATTGACAACTTTATGGTCTCCGGGCTTGGCGACGTAAAGATGTCCGGCGTGAACATTTCCGGGCAAATCATCTTTCTCTTTATCGTGTTCCTGACTACGGTCTGCACTGCGGCGGGAATTTTCATGACCCAGTTTTCAGGTGCGGAGGACAGGGAGGGGATGAGGCAATCCTTTTGCTTTAAGCTTTGGGTTGGCCTTTTTATTGCGGGAATTTTTATGTTTGCATGCATGGCTTTTCCCCGCAAGGTTTTGTCCTTTATGGTCAGGGGGAACACACAGGCGGATGTTATTCTGGACCAGGGGCAGCAGTACCTTTGGATTATTGCCTTTACCGGCATTCCCGTTGTAGTTGCAACCGTAATAGCCTCTTCGCTTAGGGAAATCGGCAGTGTTAAGGCTCCTCTCGTCATATCCATTGTTGCAACGCTTGTCAACACATTTTTTAACTGGGTCTTCATCTACGGGAACCTGGGTGCGCCGCGCCTTGAAGTTAGGGGTGCCGCAATCGCTACGGTCATTGCCCGGTCGGTGGAAATGGTGGTTTTTGTGGCCTATGTTGCCGTAAGGAAGCCTCCCTTTGCAATCCGCATATATGACATGTTCCGCGTGAATTTTAGGCTTTACAGGGAGATTTGTGCCCGTGCCGCCATGTCTTCCTGCTCTGAGATGCTTTGGGCGGTGGCGGAAACCGTGTCTGCGGCTCTCTACAATGGTCGCGGAGGCTCGGAGGTCGTATCCGGAATGAGCGCGAGTTTTGCAATTGCAAACCTTTTCTTTGTTGCGTTCAGCGGAATCATAACTTCTACAGGTGTAATCGTTGGGAAAAGTCTTGGCCGTGGGGATCTTGATCTTGCAAGGAAGCAGAAGGTCTGGCTTTTGAACGGGGCGAACATCTTTGGCCTTATGATGACAGGCGTGGGGCTTGTAACGATTCTGCTTGTCCCGCTCGTCTTTAGGCGCTTGAGCCCAGAAGCGCAGGGTATTTGCAAGAGCATGGTCTTTGTAATGGCACTCTACATGCCGGCCTGGGTCTACATAAACGGACAGTTCAGCGTTAGCCGTGCGGGTGGTGACACTATGATGGGAATGCTGGTCGACGGAATTTCAAACGTATTCGTTGTAATACCGGGCATTGTCATCATGGCAAAGCTTACCAGCATAGGGCCTGTTGTGATGTATACAATAATCAAGGCGGTGGAATTCCCTAAGATTGCCATAGCTACATGGTGGCTCAAAAAGGAAAAATGGCTTGTGAACCTGGCGGCAAAAAAATAATAGAGCTATGGGGAATGCCTTGAATTATGCCTTAAAACTTTCCGAAGCAAAGTCCCGCTTTATTCGCGCGGAGTGGTCAATACCCCAGCACTCCTGTTGACAATAATGTTCAAAAAGCATATATTATATCTCGGTGTTACTACTAATAGAAACTTGCAAAAAATAATATAGAGGTTTTTTATGAAAAAAATTATTCCCTTAATCATGATAGCATCACTTGTCCTTGCATCTTGTACAAAAAAGGGTGATCCGTCACAAGTAAAAATCGGCATAGCAAAAATCGTTCAGCATCCGGCTCTTGATGCTGCCGAACAGGGCATTATCGATGTTATTAACGAAAACGGAATCAAGGCGGAATTTGACCTTCAGAACGCAAACGGAGACGTAAACACCGCCGCCCAGATTGCTTCCCAGTTCAAGGTAAAAAAAGTAAACGTTGCTGTAGGCATTGCAACTCCGGTAGCAATCGCACTTTCCACTACACTCAAGGACACGCCGGTTGTATTCGGAACCGTTACGGATCCTGTTGGGGCAGGCCTTGTTGACACCGTTGAACACGGCAAGAACAACGTAACCGGCATGAGCGATGCAATCCCAACGGTTGAGCACATAAAGCTCTTTGCAAAAATCACGGGAATCAAAACACTCGGATACATCTACACAAGCAACGAGGCAAACTCTGTGTCTGCCCTTGAGCTTGTAAAGCAGGGCTGCAATGAAGCGGGCTTGGGACTTGTTACGCAGGCAATCTCCCAGTCAAGCGAAGTAAAGCAGGCTGCGGAAGCAATCATTACCCGCGTTGACGGAATCTATCTTACAACGGACAACACCGTATTCAGCGCAATTTCTTCTTTGGTGGACGTATTCGGCAGGGCAAAGAAGCCAATCTTCTCCGGCGACGTTACGGCTGCAAAGGACGGCGGAATCTTTATGGCAAGCGGATTCAACTATTACAAGGCAGGCCGCGCAACAGGCGAAATCGTAGTAAAAATCCTGAAAGGAACAAAGCCTTCTGAAATCCCGGTACGCTTTATGACGGACCCGGCAGATTCAGACTTGCTCATAGACCTTGACGTTGCAAAGGCATGCGGAATCTCCATTCCAGAAGATCTAAAGAACTCTGCGAATATGATTTTTGAAAACGGAAAACTGATAGAAAAATAATTTAAAAGTCACTATAATGGGCTGTCTGAATGAGCGCTAACAAAACTCTTCGGACAGCCTTTTTTTTAGGAACTGGATATGTTTTGTAGTATTATTATTGAAGGTTTAATTTACGGAATCATGGTACTGGGCGTTTTTATGTCCTACCGTGTCACCAACTTTTGCGACATGACGGTTGACGGTGCCTTTCCAATGGGCGGCTGCATCCTTGCGGCATGCCTCTTGCTTGGAATGAATCCCTTTCTTGCCCTCTGCCTTGCCTTCCTTGGCGGAGTCCTGGCGGGCCTTTGCACGACCGTAATCTACACAAAGCTCAAGATTCCTGATTTGCTTGCTGGAATCCTTATGATGACAATGCTCTATTCCGTTAACCTCCGCATAATGAAAAATACGGCCAACGTCTCTTTCCTAAAGATTGCAACGCCTTTTTCCAGAATAACATCCTTCTGCGAAAGTCACTTCCCCTCTCTTCCGGCAGAAGTTGGAGTCTGCATTTTCCTAGTTGTCTTTGTACTTGCGCTAAAGTGGGTCATGGACATCTTTTACCACACGGACTTGGGGCTCACAATGGGTGCGCTCGGTGCCAACGAACAGATGATAATTTCACAGGGCGTTAATCCGCAGGTTGTGCGTGGCATAGGCGTTTGCGTGGGCGACGGACTTGCTGCCCTTTCCGGTGCCTTTGCCGCAATGTACAACGGCTTTGCAGATGTAGGAAGCGGAACCGGTGTTATCGTAAGCGGCCTTGCATCCTTAATGCTTGGTGAATTCATAATCCGCTCCAACAAAATCGGAATGCAGACCCTACGCGTATTGATTGGTTCTGTCATCTACCGCGGAATCATGTACTTTGGACGCAGCTACGGCTTTGTGATTGGACTTACAAGTAATGACCTAAAGCTTATCACGGGTCTCTTAATCATCATCTGCCTTATCATTTCCAAGAAGGGGAGCAAAAAATGCTAGAGCTTAAAAACATAGGAATCACATTTAACGCTGGAACTCCTGACCAGAACGAGGCTCTCAAAAACATAAACCTCACAATCAACGAGGGAGACTTTATCACTGTAATCGGCTCAAACGGGGCGGGAAAGTCTACCCTCTACAACATCATCTCCGGCAACATGCATCCTTCCCACGGAACAATCACCTTGGACTCAAAGGACATAACCAACGAACCTGAATACAAGCGCGCAAAATTCATTGGCCGCATTTTCCAGAACCCGCTTTTGGGAACGGCAGGAAAAATGTCGCTCCAGGACAACATGATGATTTGCAGCAAAAAAGGCTGGAAAGGACTTAGAATCAGCCTGAACAAAAAGAAGCAGGCATATTTTAGGGAAGAACTAAAAAAGCTGAACATGGGACTGGAGGACCGCCTAAACGACAACGTTGACCAGTTTTCCGGCGGCCAAAGACAGGCACTCACCCTGCTAATGGCGGTAATGTCAAAGCCTCAGATTCTCCTCTTGGACGAACATACTGCTGCCCTTGATCCGACCAATGCCGACATCATAATGAAGCTTACAAAAGAATTTGCAGACAAGTACAATCTTACCGTAATGATGGTAACCCACAACATGCAGCAGGCACTCAATTACGGCAACCGTCTCCTTATGATGGACGCAGGAGAAATAATCCTCGACATAAGCGGCGCGGAAAAGCAAAGCCTTACCATGGAAGATCTGAACAACCGCTTTAAGGCAATCCGAAAAACTTCCATAACCAGCGACAAAATGGTTTTGCAGTAAGGTCAGAATTTTTTTCTGCGGCAGTTGCTTTTGTGACTGCCGCTTTTTTTGCTAACAAAGGCTCATTGTGTGTGGCGCTTGCGGGGTTCCGCCTTTCGGCTCCAT